>JBEKLE010000140.1:0-14992 GCA_050010355.1 Rhodopila sp.
GCAAGAATCGTGCCGACAAAGTCTTGGCGGGCTTGATCAAAGAGATGGGCACGCTCAAGGTCGGAGATCCGGCGGATGCTGCAACCTCGCTCGGCCCGCTCTTCTCGGAGCGGGGACTCGATGGATTGCTGGCGCAGATCGATGGCGCAAAAGCGGCAGGTGCAAAGATCGTGCTCGGTGGCAAGCGGCTGGATCGCCCCGGCTTCTACCTCGAACCGACGATCGTCACGAACATCGGCAAGGATAATCCCTTGCGTCAACAGGAGACGTTCGGTCCGGTGCTCTCCTTCTACGCTGTGGACAGCGAGGAGGAAGCCATCGAGCTGGCCAATGCAACGCCATTCGGCCTCGGTTCTTCGGTTTTCGCCGCCGATGTGGAACGGGCGAAGAAGGTGGCCGCGAAGATCGAAGCCGGCATGGTCTTCATCAATTCTTATTCGTACACGGGGCCGGAGACGCCGTTTGGGGGCGTCAAGAACTCGGGCTACGGGCGCGAGCTGGGTGAACTTGGTATCGGCGAGTTCGTCAATCGCAAGTTGATCCGCGTCGCGCAACCGGCATGAGCGACGGCCTATCAGCAGCGTTCCCTCGGGGGCACTGCTTCAGGTTGAGCACTTCCGATCGCAAAGTTGATTGGGACGCGGCCGAGCGTTCCAGGCAGCGAGGTCCGAAAGGAAATTTCGCTATGACTAGTACACTCCGCCGGAAAACTGAACCCGCTTGAGCCTCTCACGCCACCAGCGGCTTGCCCTTCATCGTCCAGCGGAAGGGCTTGGCCATCGTGGCATTGAAGTAGGCGATGAAGCCTTCGATCCTCTGTTGGAGATGCTCCTTGGACGTGAAGTTGCCGCGACGGAGGAGCTTCCGAACCAGGATCGAGAACCAGATCTCGATCTGGTTGATCCAGGACGCATGCTTCGGCGTGAAGTGGAAAGTGATCCGATGGCCGGCATCGCGCAGGAATGCCTCGCGTGTCGCCATCGACTGGAGGATGCCGGACTTCCCCTTCTCCCCAAGTTCTTCGTTGATACCGCAACGATCGGCCACCAGGCGGACCACGCCTTCGGACATGTGGGTATTGAGATTGTCGCAGACCACCTGCCACCGTGCCGCGGCCGGCGCCGAAGCGAACAGATCGTCCAGGAACGACACGAAATCGGCCTCGGTGCGGCTATCGCCGATGGTGCCGCGGACCTTGCCCGTGGCGACGTCGAACGCGGCGATCAGCGCCTTCGTACCATGCCGGATATACTCGAACTCCCGCCGTTCGACGTGCCCAGGCTTCATCGGCAAACTCGGGGCGGCGCGTTCCAACGCCTGAATACCGGTCATCTCGTCGATTGAAACGGTCTGCACGCCCTGTTCGGCCGCGGTGGGGGCCGCCTGATACACCGCGCAGATGCCGGCACACTTCGTTTCGAAGTCCGGATCAGGCTTCGGCGTCAGCCAGTAACGATTGCGGTGCGGCTTGAGGTCGGCCTCTTTTTTAAAAAACGCCCGACAGAGCCGTGCGAGATGCTTTTGACGATGCCGCGGGCTACCGATTGTCGGGCCAATTCGCTTTGGCTCCAATGACTGATCGGGACATCAAGCTTCTCGGGGTCTTCGCAGGCCATGGCCATGATCTGGCAGATTGCCTCGGGCGTGAACGTCGCCGGCGCGCCGCTGCGGGGCGCATCGCTCAGGCGCGCCGCGATGCCGGCCGAAGCCTCCGCCGTCCGCCACCGGCGGCGCCAATGACCGGCGGTCTTGCGCCAGATTCCCAGTTGCCGGGCGGTCTCGGTAATGCCGAGGCCAGTTGCGGCCAGCAGAATGATCCGGGCCCGTTCCGCCAGTTTCTGTGGCGTCGAATGCGCCCGCACCAGGTAGTGCCCGCCGTCATTGACAATGAGTAGGATGTCCGAATCCATGGCTCCGCAACGATAACATGGAGTCGATTCGTGGCTGCCAAAGAGATCGCCGTAAAGAAATATGTCGTGAAGCTAAGCACGGCGGAGCGGGAGCAACTCGATAGCGCGATCCGTAGCGGCAAGCATCCTGCGCAAAGGCTGATGAAGGCGCGCATCCTGTTGAAGGCCGATGCGGGAGACGCCGGCGAAGGATGGAGCGACAGCGAGATCGCGAACGCGCTGGATACCAGCCTCGCGACCATCGCGCGGACCCGCCAGCAGCTTGTCGAGGAAGGCTTCGACGCGGTGCTGACGCGCAAGCACTCGCCCAACTCGGCGAGAAAGCGCATCTTCGACGGTGCCGCCGAAGCCCGGCTGATCGTGCTGACCCGTTCGGAGCCGCCAAAAGGCCGTGCCCGGTGGACGTTGAGCCTGCTGGAAGACAAGGTCGTGGAATTGAACATTGTTGCCAAGGCCAGCGACAACACGATCGGGCGGACGCTAAAAAAAACTGCCTCAAACCGCACCTGAGAGAGCAGTTCGTCATTCCGCCGGAGGCGAGCGCTGCGTTCGTGGCGGCTATGGAAGATGTGCTGGAGGTCTATCACAGGCCGCACGATCCGGATCGCCCGGTGGTCTGCGTGGATGAAACCTCGAAGCAACTCATCGCGGAGACGCGTGTGCCGATCCCGGCCAAGCCAGGAAAGCCAGAACGTTACGACTATGAGTATGAGCGCAACGGCACCGCCAACCTGTTCATGATGTTCGCGCCGCTGGAGGGCTGGCGGCATGTCAAGGTGACCGATCGCCACACCGCCCTGGATTATGCGCAGGTTCTCAAGGAGTTGTCGGACACGCACTACCCCAACGCGTCGAAGATCGCGCTGGTGGAAGACAATCTCAACACCCACAAGCCCGCTTCGCTCTATGAAGCTTTCCCCGCCGAGGAGGCACGCCGGCTGGTGGAGCGGTTCGAGTGGCACTACACGCCCAAGCACGGAAGCTGGCTCGACATGGCCGAGTCAGAGATCAGCGTGCTGTCGACCCAATGCCTCGATCGCCGCATCCCGGACAAGCAGAAACTGACCGAGGAAGTCGCCGCCTGGGAAACCAACCGCAACAAACATCACGCCAAGGCGGACTGGCAGTTCACGACCGCCGATGCGCGGATTAAGTTGAAGAGGCTTTACCCCGCATTTTGAACGACTCGGGGCAGTAGTTCAGTTCGCGTTCATGCTCAGCCGACAGTTGGATCGGTGAAGCCTTTAGAGCCGGCACGATATCCTCTCCTTCAGGTCGAGAGGGTCGATTCGCATCGCGGCTGGATTCACGCCTATAGCCTCCGATCCCGGCTCCTTATTTTTGGGATAGGTGTGGCAAATGCGACTCGGTTCGCAGCGGGCGGTTCAACCGAGTCGCCATTTCCGGCGAGGTGTACTAGCTCTGCAGCCGTTCGACCACCGCGTCCCACATCGGCCAGATGGTCATTGAACACAGTGACCGACGCCCGGCCGTTGAGCACGGACCAATCCGCAAGCGAAAGGGCGAGGGCGGCCGATGATCTGTCACGCGAGGACTGGCTCGGTCTGCTGATCGACCGCGAGGTAACCGCGCGCGACAACAAGCGGCTCAGCCGACGGTTGAACCTTGGCCGGTTGCGACAGAACGCAGTGATCGAGGATGCCGATCTGCGTACGCCACTCGGGCTTGATCGCGGCCTGTTCCAGACACTGACCACCTGTGGCTGGATCCGCGACAGCCACCACGTGCTGATCGGGGGGCCGACCGGGGTGGGCAAATCCTAGTTGGCGTTCGCCTGCGCGCTCGGCCACAAGGCGTGCCGTGACGGTTTCTCCGTCTTCTACCGCCGGGCACCGCGCCTGTTCGCCGACCTCGCCACCGCGCGGGGTGAAGGGCGCCTGACGCGCCTGATGAGAAGCCTGGAGCGCACGCGCCTGCTCATCATCGACGACTGGGGTCCCGAGCCGCTGAACGCCGAGCAGTGGCGCGATCTTCTGGAGATTGTCGACGACCGTGAGGGGAAAGGCTCGCTGCTGATCACGAGCCAGGTTCCCATCGGCCGCTGGCGCGAGATCATTGGGGACCCCACGCTGGGAGACGCGATTCTGGACCGCGTCATTCACCATGCACATCGGATCGAGTTGAAGGGCGAAAGCCTGCGAAAACGTCAGACGCTGACCACAGCCGAGAGCTTGACGACCGGAAAGGAAAAATGAGACCTATTCAACCGTCAGTGGTAGCTCACCGGCGCCACGTCATGCTGTCCGCCGTGTTTGCCGAACCTTTCCGATCTTGGTGAAGGATCCACGCTATAAGCCTCTGCTCCCAAGCCCAACTCGTTACGAGTTCGTCAAGGATCCAGTGCCTGACGCAGGCTCGACCGAGACCACGCCGACAGCGGGCGGGCCGCCCGGCGCCTGGGTCTCTACCAGCACAGCGTCCGCTGCGACCTAGGCGATTTTCCAGGCGAGTTGCGCCTCATGTGGCAGGCGGTCGGCTTCCGGGTGGACCCTTACGTCATGGTAAATACATTTTAGGCGCATTTTCCTTTGAGTTTCAGCCAAATCTGTCGTGGGATGAAGAGGCGGTCGGGACGTGCTGCCGCTCAGATTTGTGCCCTGCCGCCATCGACAAATAGTTCGATACCGGTGATGAAGCTGGAGTCCTCTGAGGCGAGGAATAGCGCGGCCTTGGCAATCTCCTCGGGAGAGCCCATGCGTCCCATCGGGATGGTGGATACGATCCTTGCAATAGCCTCGGGAGGCTGACGGTCGACCAGCGGTGTTTCGGTCGGCCCCGGGCTGAGGACATTTGAGCGAATGCGGCGGTCCTTCAACTCGATGGTCCACGCGCGAACAAAATTGCGGATGGCAGCCTTGGTCGCGCCGTAAACCCAGAAGCCAGGCGTTCCTTTGACGCTGCCGACGGAGCCTGTGAGAACGATGGAGCCCCCGTCATTCAATAACGGAAGGGCCTTCTGGACCGTGAACAGCGCTCCCTTCACGTTGATGTTGAACAGCTTGTCGAAATGTTCCTCGGTGATGCTGCCCAGGGCGGCAAACTCACCGAGGCCGGCATTGGCGAAAACAACGTCGATTCGCCGCCCTTCTGCCTTGACGGTTTCGTAGAGCCGATCAAGATCAGCCAGCTTGGACACGTCGCCCTGGATTCCGGTCACGTGGGTGCCGATGGCTTCCACCGCCGCGTCGAGCTCCTTCTGGCGACGACCCGTGATGAAGACGTAGGCCCCTTCTTCGACGAAGAGCTTCGCCGCGGCGTAGCCTATTCCTGTGGTGCCACCCGTAATGACCGCCACTTTTCCCTGTAATTTGCCCACCTGTTGTTATTCCTCTTGATGATCGAAGTCAGGCCAACAATTTCATGGCGGCATCGATGAGATCGCCCCTCAGATCAGCCGGTTCCGCCATCAGGCCGGTGACGAACGCGCCGTTGATGATCAGCGCTATCTGAGACGCGGTCCGGTTGGGATCCCTGACACCCAGCTTGGCGACGATGGCTGCGAGCCTCGCCCGCATTTCCTCCTTGTTGTCCCGCGCAATGGCCCGGCCGGGATGGTTCTGGTCGGGAAACTCCGTCGCCAGATTGAGAAACGGACAGCCGCGAAAGGCGGGGCGCCCGATCTTCTCCGCGACTCCAGATAGCAGCGCCTCCAGCAAAACGCGCGGATCTCCAGCGTGCTGCTGCTCAACGCCATCCCACCACGTCCAGAACAACTGATCTTTTTCGGCGGCGAAGGCGGCGATCAAAGCGTCCTTGGAGTCAAACAGGCGATAGAGGCTCGTTTTCGACACGCCGGATCGCTCGACGACTGTGTCGACACCGATGGCGCGGATACCCTCGCGGTAGAACAACTCGCATGCTGTCACGAGAATGCGCTCGCGGGCGCTCACTTCGCCCTTTGGCGGGGCTCCCCGCCGGGGTCTGGTGCGTGCCGGCATGTCCATTTGGTCCTCTCGATCCGGTTTCCGCTTGGCAAAGTGACAGACCGGTTTGTATTGGTCAAGAGACATATAGGTCTGTGACTTTATGTGGAGATGGCGATGCAGGTGATCGAGGCAAAGACACTCTCGGGCTATGGCGGGCTGCGGCGGATCGAAAGGCCCAAGCCGCAATCAGCTAAGCTCGACTATCCCCGTCGTGCCTCCCGTGATGACTGCCGCTTTTCCTTGCAGTCTCGTTATGTTCCTGTCATCGGCAGTTTTCCTTATTCTTCCTTGTTCTGTTGCTGAGTCATCGGAATATCTGTGCGGGCTGGAGGCCAAGAAGGTTTCCCAATCGAATTCGGCTAGAGGAGCGCCCTCTACAAACCTCTCGACCGACTTAGGAATTGTGATATGTCAAAGCAGCCCGCCCTCGTGGCTCATCGGCTCAGCCGTAGTAATGGGGAAGGTAGGTAGCTGCCCTCGAACGATACTCTTCGGTCTGAAAATCTCTTGCCTGCTGTTGGGCGTTCAATTCGAGTTCGGCGTCGATTTCCGTCTTCTTAATCCCGAGATTTCTCTTCAGCAGTTTCACTACAGAAGGGGCAGAAGCGGCGATCGCTCGTGCAGTTCTTACAGCTTGCTCATAGGCTGCGCCCGCAGGGACACAATGCTCAACCAAGCCCATTCGCTCCGCCTCTCTGCCACTGATGATTTCGTTAGTCATTGTCAGCAACGATGCTCGATAGGGTCCAACTTTCCGTGCGAGAAGAGTCGGTAACGCCATACCCGGATAAAGGCCAAGCCCTCCAAAGGTGATCTGAAGCTGAAGCGTTTCGTCTGCGAGCGCAATATCCGCAGCGCAAGCGAAGATCGGCGCAACACCGAGGCAATCACCGTGAAGGACGGCGATCACTGGCACGTGAATGCTGAGTATTTGAAGCCAACGATTATAGAAGGCCAGCATGAAATCGTGAAGCTCTTTTTCGCTGCGCCCGGCCCGTCCCAGGTCAATCAGCATGTCGCGATGACCGCCGATCGAGAAATTCTTTCCAGCCGCTTGAAGGATGACTGCCTTTACTGCCGGGTCGTTCAGTATGGAAGCGATATGGCGGCTGTAGAGATCTCCCATTTCCGGGCTCATTACGTTGGTTCCTTTGCGATCATCCAGGGTTAGGACGGCAATTGCGCCCTCATCGAGAGATTCCAAATGGACAGTCGGCACCGAAGGAGAAACGGAGAGTTCTGTTGATTGCGGCATATTTCCTCGAGTAGTTCTGTGAGATAGGAAGCGGTCTAGTATGCAATCGAACAGAAGGGCGTACCTACTTCAGCGCCAAATCCGTGCCGAGTGTGTGGAGTGCACTCTCATAGTCGCGCAGCCAATCCGTATGGCCCCCGATAGCCCAGTCTTCATTTTGGAGTTCGACGATGGTCACCCATACTCTGGTGGCATCTTCCGAGAAATGGGTCTTGCCTTCGGCGAGCATGATGATCTTTGTGAAATCCAGCATGACGTGTTGCTTGGCAAGCCTGTCAAAACGACCGGCGAGCACGCGGACTTCAATGCAATAGTAAGGATCTTCGTGGTGAGGACTGCCGCCGCTGTAACCGGAGTCTTCAGCCACTTCATAAACCCAGCCCATCATCTTCTTGCGCGCCTCAGGATTGTCCGGGATTTTTTCCCAGAACATGAGGGCATCAGTAAGCTTCGCCATTACGGCGTGCTGAACATCTTTTGTGAATGTGCCGCGTCGTATTGTCAGACTGATCCAGGGCATCGTCTCTCCTCCTTTTGCTAGGTTGAAAGTTGGACTATATGTTTTGCTGCGCGCGCCTAATGTGCGTCAAACCAGTTCCGAATTCTTGGAAACAGTATCCTCGTGGAACGTTTCGTAAAGACCATGCGTTACATAGCCGATATGTTGTCTAGGGTCCGGAAACGATGATCTGGGGGCAGCGGTCTTGATTTCCACTGAAACCTGACCGGGGGATGCGGAAATTTTCACTGAGAACTGACCCTTGTTTTGACCTCCCCCTGGCTGATTGGTCGGGGGATCCAGGAGTGATCGACATGGCGTTATTGAGCGTAATTCGTCGCTGGTAGCCTTGCCGAAGCGGCGACAGGTAAAACGGATGCCGTTAGCTTCCATACCCTCGCGGTAGAACAACTCGCATGCTGTCCTGAGAATGCGCTCGCGGGCGCTCACTTCGCGCTTTTGCGGGGCTCCCCGCCGGGGTCTGGTGCGTGCCTCCATATCCATTTGGTCCTCTCGATCCGGTTTCCGCTTGACAAAGTTACAGACCGGTCTGTATCTGTCAAGAGACATACAGGTCTGTGACTTTATGTGGGAGATGGCGATGCGGGTGATCGAGGCAAAGACTTTCTCGGGCTATGGCGGACTGCAGCAGACCGAATTGCCCAAGCCGCGACCGGTAAAGGACAGGGTGCTAGTCCGCGTCACGGCCGCTGGCGTCACCCCGCTCGATCACACGATCCTGTCGGGTGGACATCCCAGGGCCAAGGCGCCGCTGGTGCTCGGCAATGAGGGCGCCGGTGTCATCGATGACGCTGGCGAGTCCGGGTTCGCTGTGGGAAGCCGCGTGATGTTCACGGGACCCTACGGCGTTGGTGAGAATGGCGCGTGGCAAGACTGGCTACTGGTGAGACCGGAACATTTGGCGCTCGTGCCCGACGCGATCGACGATGTCGTCGCGGCCAGCCTTCCCGTGGCCTATCTGACCGCGCAGGTCACGCTGACGCTGGCCGGATTCAAGCCGGGCATGACGGTGCTGGCTCCGGGGATCGGCGGGTCGGTCGGCAATGCGACATATCAGCTCGCGAGGGCACAGAGCGCCGGTAAGGTGATTTCGACCGCCGGGAGCGCGGCGAAGGCCGCCAAGGCGCACGCGCTTGGCTTCGAAGACGTGGTCGACCTAACCGCAGAAGGCCTGGCCGAGGGCGTTCGCCGGATAACGGCCGGCAAGGGCGTCGATATCGTCATCGACAGCATCGGCGGGACCGTGACCAGTGAGGCGCTGAGCAGCCTTGGTCTCGGCGGTGTCCTGATCACGTTAGGCTATTCCGCCGGACGCAAAACCACGATCGATGTGACGGACCTGATCTGGAAGCTCGCGCGGATGGCGGGCTTCTCCCTGTTCGCTCAATCACCCACCGCGATCGCCGCCGCGTGGCGGGACATCATCCCGCTGATCGTCAGTGGATCGGTCAAGCCGATCGTCGAGCGGGTCTATCCCTTCGGCGAGGCCGGCGAAGCCTTGCGCCATCTGATCGAGGATCGGCCGTTTGGCAAAGTCGTCCTGGCGGGGTGATCGCCATCGCAACCCCCTCTTCCACGGACATGTTGAAGGAGACTGAAGTGACGCACGCGATCGAGGAAAAGAATGCGGAACCCCGGAACGGCAATGGGTTTTATCGCTTCAAGATCGGCGACTTCCAGGCGACCGTGGTCTCGGATGGCTATGGCGACTTTCCGGTCAGTCCTGTCTTCGCCATGAACGTCTCTGAAGCCGAACTTGCCCCTGTGTTGAAGGCTAACTTCATGCAGCCGACGATCCAAGTCACGAACAACATCCTGGTGGTCGACACGGGACGGGAGCGTATACTTGTCGATACCGGCTTTGGTGAGAAAATTGGCCCATCCTTCGGCAGCTTTCCCGGCCTTGAGGCGAACTTGCGCCGGGCCGGCTTCACGCCAGAGAGCATAGATCTCGTCGTGATCTCGCACTGTCACCTGGACCATATCGGCGGTTTGATAGCGAAATCGGGTACGCTGGCGTTTCCGACTGCTCAGTTCGTCTTTGTCGATACGGAATGGAACTACTGGACCGGCAGCCGCTACGAAAACGAGGTCAACAGTTCGCCGATGCCCGACCCGTTCAAGAGGGCCACGATTGCCGCGGCAGAGAACTTGCCATCGGTCGCCGACCGCTCCCGATTCGTTAAGCAGGGCGGCGAGATCACAAGCGGCGTACACTATGTTCCGGCACCGGGACATTCGCCGTCCCATGCCTCAATCTTGTTCACCTCGGGCAAGGAGCAGTTCACGCACATGGGTGACATCGCCCACAACCCGGTGACGAGCTTGCAACACCCCGACTGGACGCCGCTCTTCGACTACGAGCCCGCGCAGGCGATCAAGTCGCGCAAGGTCATCCTGGACCGCGTCGCGACCGATCGGCTGATGGCCATGGGCTATCATTTCCCGTTCCCGGCGATCGGACATGTCGTCCGACACGACACGGCATACCGCTGGGAAGCCGTCCAATGGGCCTGGTAGCGAGCGGATGATATTCCTCCGGAGAAACGCAATGGCTCCCAAGCAAGATAGCTGGGAGGGTGCCCTCTTACTCATGCTTGGCGCCGCGGCCGCAAAAGCGCTCCTGTTCGGCTATTGCCAACCTGGCGCCGCCTCCGGCTGAACAAGTCTTTTCGATCCATCCCAGCTATCGCGGTTGACCGCGGCCCTTCGGGCCGGCTCAGAACTATCAGGACACAAACGATGACTCCTTCGATGTGCGGCGCTTCCGTTCCCGCGTTTCTCCACGGACTCGACGTTCTGCCGGTGTTGCACAGTCCCCAATACCAATGCGGCGCTGGAGAAGCTGGTGGCGCGCCTGCGCCAGGCCGGCAGCGGGGCGCCCCCTTGCCAGGATGTGAGATAAGGAGGCTGCGGCAGTCCGATGAGAGCAGCCTCCCGAACTTCATTCACCTAATCGCCAACGCCGACATGAGAAACAGGTTTGGGCGTCTGTTGGCGGCCGACAATCCGTGGCTATGCCGACAGCTGCTCGGTCAGCAGAACGATAAGTCTCGCGGGCTGGGGGTATTCAATGTCTGTGGGTCGCTCGTAGGCGTTGGATGCGTTGTGCCCCTGGGCATAGTCGGCGAACTCGGGCTTCTGATACGTTCAGATCGGCAACGTCGCGGTCTGGGCCGGGCACTGCTTGCCAACCTGCTCGATGCCGCCAGAAAGATGGGGTTGGTGGCCGCAACGGGACTGGTCTATTGCGACAACGTCGCCATGCTCCGTCTCGCGCGGTCGAGTGGCTTCAGCATTTCAGCTGGTCCGTTGCTCGAGTGCACGGTGCGCATGTCGTTAGAACGGGCAGCGTCATGCACGGAGTGGTCCCTCCCTCCGTGCCCAGCATCCATGCATGTGTGGACGGCCCCTTGGATGCAAGAGAAAAATTGAGAAACCTGACGGGCGGGTCGATTGCGATCATGTGTCCGGCCTTGGTGACGCGGCGCATGGCCGCTGGCCCAGATGGGGTCCGCGATCCAGCCCCAAGCAACACAGCGGCTTCGAAAGCCGGTGCACAGAACGGGTTCTCTGGATCGTCGGTTCGACCGATCGTCATCTCATTCAAGCTCTTTCACCCCGGCATCAACGCGCGGTCCCGGCGGTCACCGATTGGTGCCGATAAGCCGCCGCGCGCGTCATCGTGGCCCATGCCGTCGGGCCATCTCGTTGTTCAATCACGGCCGAAGCCGCGTGGCGGTTCGATCGCCTGAAGCTCGGACAGATCGAATTCGACAATCGTCCGCAACGCATCGGCGAGTGCGCTGTCCTGTTGGTTGTCCGGCAACGCGTCCAGCCATGCGGCATATTCGGCCTGCAGCTCCACGGCCGCGGCGATCGTGTCGTTCCAGCGTTGGATCCGGCTGCGGCGGTCGGCCGGGCGGCGGATGCGAATGACCGGTGCGCCAGCCGCGTGCGCGGTGCGGTAGACCTCATGTCCGTTTCCGGTCCGGGGAACCCGGGAAGGGAAGTAAGGCCAGGGCTCTGCCCTGGACCCGCCAAGGGGCGACGCCCCTTGGAACCAGTCTGTCGGTGTTTACGGCATCGGCCTGAGCTCCCTCCACCCGATGAACCGTGGCCGCCCTGAAGGGGTGACCCGTCTCGCCATGTGCAATGATCGAGGGTCGCGCCGGATGGTCTGGCGTGGAGCCTCAGGCACAGGAGACGGGTATATGTGTCGGATGAGATTATGTGGCGGCGTCACCGTAGGACGCCTGGATCCGGGGCTGCGCACAAGTTCGGCCGCCACATAATTTAGAAGCCTTCCAGCAACTGCAGTACGGCGTCCTTCGGCCGGTACCGGGCTGGTTGCTTGCCGGCGATGCCGGCCTTATCGAGGCCGCGGCGCATCATTTCTACATCAGCGGCCGCGTAGCGATGCGTGGTGGCGACCTCGGAATGGCCAAGCCATGCCTGGATCGTCAACAAGTCCACGCCCGATTGCAGTAACGTCATGGCCAAAGTGTGTCGCAAGACGTGGGGAGATATGGATTTGTTCGCCAGTTCCGGCGTGCCCTTGATGGCCGTCGCGACGGTGCGGCGCATGATATGCGTTGCTCCGAACCGCGTCAGACGCTCGCCGTGGAGACCGACGAAGAGCGGTTGATGTTCACGCGGATCAAGACCGCGCTCGCGGATCAACATCTTCAGCGCTTTGGCCAGGTCGCCGGGGATGGGTACTACGCGCTCCTTGCGACCCTTGCCGCGCAGGAGCACCTGCGGCCGCGCCTGATCGAGGTGAAGATCGCACAGGTTGACGCCGAGCGCCTCGGAGACACGCGCACCGGTTCGCCCGAGAAAAAGCAGCAAGCTTCGATCGCGTCGTCCCCGTGGCGTTCGCTGATCCGGCGCGTCGACAAGGGCGTCGAATTCCCTGCGGGCCAGATGAGGCGTCACTTCGGTGTGCGTCTTCTTCAGCGGGATTGCGAGGATGCGCTGAGCAATGCCGAGTGAGGCAGGATCGTTCTCTGCGACATGACGGAAGAACGACCGGATGGCTGTCAGTCGCATATTTCGAGTTTGTACGGCGTTCTGCCGCTTCGTCTCGAGGTCGTCGAGGAAGGCGAGGACAAGATCGCGGTCGAGATCGGCGACCGTCAATGCGCAGGGCTTGCGCTGCGTCTGCTCGGCGGCGAAGAGGATCAACAGGCGCAGCCCGTCGCGATAGCTTGCAATGGTCGCCTCGGTTGCATTGCGCTGCTTCATCATGCGATGACGGAAGAAGGACTCCAGCAGCGACGGAAGGGAGGTGCGCGCGCTCATGCAACGCTCCCCTCAGGGAATGCCCGCTCAGCAGCCATACCGAGCAGATCCGCCGTGCCGGTGACGTAATAGGCAGTGTCGGTGTAGTGGGCGTGGCCAAGATAGGTGGCGAGCAAGGGCAGAAGCGCTTGGACATCCGCCTTCTCCTGATGCCAAAGGGCGAGGCGCGTGACGGCAAAGCGATGACGAAGATCATGTGGCCGCAAGCGCTTGCCATGGTCGAGCCCGGCCAGCGCGCAGGCAGCGGTGAACGCGGTCCTGAGACCTGCCGGCGACAAGCGGTTGCCGCGCGAACTGAGGAAGAATGCTGCGTCTTTGGGTGTCGGATAGGTCGCATCGCGGTGTTGTGCGTAGTCGCGCAACGCCTGCCGCGTGGTGGCGTGGACCGGAACCAGCCGATCCTTGCGGAACTTGGCCTTCCGTATGTGCAGCACACCGTTGACAAGGTCCACGTCAGCGCGGTCCAGGCGCAACGCCTCGCCCGAGCGCAATCCCGTGCTGGCCAGCAATCCGACCACCGATGCCAGCACCAAGGCGCGGCCCGGATAATCTGGCGAAACATGTTGGCAGGCCGACATCAGCGAGCCGAGTTCCTCGTCGTTCAATATGCGAGGCGGCGGGATTATGCGGGTCCGCGGCAGCGTCTTAGGGTCGAGTGCTTCGGTCCGCGGATCATAGATCGCAAGATAATCAGCAAAGTGCCGAACAACGCCGTAACGGTTGGCGCGGCCGTTGGGCGTGCCGTTCCAGGACAGGATGAAGTCGAGCGCCATCGCCCGCGTCAGAGGGCCGTCGAGCTTCTCCAACTCAACGTAGCGGACCAGCGAACGCAAGATCGCTGCATCGGCGAGCTGAGGCAGGGCTACCTTCACGTAAATGGCGGTCGTATCGATGCTACGATGACCGAGCAGATCCGCGATCTCGTTGATGGGCCGCCGTTGCCCAACGAGCTGCGTTGCTAGGCTATGGCGTATCAGATGAGCGCCGACGACCGGGGGAAGCACGATGTCGGCCCGCTCCAGTGCAGCGCGCACGATCCTGGAAATGACGCTGCCTCCCTCAATCGGGCGGACCGGCGGAAGATGCTGTAAAAATACACGCTGACTGCCGCTCTTGGGCCGGGCATGGAGTACATAGTCAGCGAGCGCTTCGCCCGCTTCCTGTAGGAGGGGAACGACGCGATCGCGCTTGGATTTGGTCTGACGAACGATCACCTCGGCGCTGCGCCACCGGATATCGTGAAGCTCGAGCGATCTAAGTTCTTTATTGCGCAATCCGGTGGTGGCAACCAACAGCAGGATGGCGCGGTTCCGTATGCCGACCGATGTGGTCACGTCGAGCGCATCGATCGCGCGCCGGACATCTGCCCACGCCAGCCGGGGTGGCAGGTGAGCCAGCCGATAGCGAGGCGTATGGGGCACGAAGCGGGCAAGATCCTGGTTGTTGAGGCCAGACCACCGTAGGTAGCGGAGAAATACGCGAAGATTGGATGTGATCAAAGCCCGTGTCTGGTGATTGAAAGACGTCGCCAGCAGATGCTCGACCAGTGCCAGAACCTGTTCGCCGGTCAGGCTCGCCAGCGGATGCTTGGGGAAACGGGCGTCGTACCAGCCAAGGATCCGACGGGCGGAAAGAAGCAGCCCCTCGCAGGTCTTTGGCGCGATACCCCGGACCTGTCGCAAATGATCCATATAGGCATCGAGGAATGGTTGGTTCGGATCCGGCTCGACGCATGGGATGACGAAGCGTTCGGGAACAATTCTGCGTGCAAGCTCGATCGCCGTGCGCGCAGCCTCGCGCGGCGCCTTGCTAGGATACGCATCGACAAATGCATCGATGACAGCCTGGCCGATCGGCATGTCGTTGCGAGCAGCGTGCGATAAATGGCCGCTGAAACGGCCAAGCCGACTGAGATAAATCTTGGCTGACTCGCGCTTGTATACCCCGACTCCGTGGAAACCCGAAAAAGCCTCTTGCGAATCAGTTTCCCCCGGATTCTTGTCGTTGCATGATCCGCCCTGGCTTCCTCGACCCCGAATCACGGCAAGACCTGATC
>JBEKLE010000141.1:0-17794 GCA_050010355.1 Rhodopila sp.
CCTGACGTGGTGAACCGTTCCCGCTTCCTGCTCCTGGACCTGGTCGGCAACATCGTCCGCGCGCGTCATGATGCAGAGAGCACCGCCTCGTTCCTTGCCGCGACCCGCGCCATGGGCATGGCCGCCGGAAATTCGGGCGTGTTCGGCGACGCCGCACGCTATACGCCCGCCGGCGCGGCGTTCCTGAACGGGGCGCTGGCCCACTCGCTGGACTTCGACGACACCCATGCCGCCGGATCGCTGCATCCGGGTGCGGCGGTCACCCCCGCCGCGTTGGCAGCCGGCGAAATGGCCGGAGCCTCCGGTGCCGACGTCCTTGCCGCCATCATCGCGGGGTATGAGATGACCTGCCGCATAGCGCTCGCGCTGCCGGCCAACGAGCACTATGACCGGGGCTACCACCCGACCGCGACCTGTGGTGCCTTCGGAGCAGCCGCCGCTGCCGCGCGTGTGTTCGGGCTGGATGCCGACGGCGTGGCGAGCGCGCTTGGCACCGTCCTGTCGCAGGCCGCCGGCAGCCTCCAGTTCCTCGCCAACGGGGCGTGGACGAAACGCTTCCAGGTCGGTTGGGCGTCCCTCAACGGGCTCATGGCCGCGACGCTGGTGCGTGAGGGCTTCAAGGGTGCTTCCGACGCGCTGGAGGGCAGGCACGGTTTCATGCACGCCTATGCGCCGAATCCGACACCCGAGCGGGCGGTGCAGGGTCTTGGCCAAGTCTGGGAACTAATGAATACTGCGGTCAAACCGTACCCGTCGTGCCGTTACGGCCATGCCGGGATCGATGCGGCGCTGGCGCTGCGGGCCGCCAACGACATCAAGCCATCCGAGATCACCGCCGTCCGACTCGGCCTGCCGAGGTCGGGGATGCTGCTGATCGGCTCCCCGGCGGAAAAGAAGGCGAACCCGCAGAATGTCGTAGATGGTCAGTTCAGCGGGCCGTTCGTGATCGCTGCTGCGCTGGCGACTGGAGCTATGGGCTGGGACAGCTACGGTCTGCTTGACGACCCCGCGGTCCGATCACTCCTGCCGAAGGTCGAATGTGTGTTCGACCCGGAGATCGAGGCCGAGTTCCCCGCCAATATGTCCGGCAAGCTCACGATCGAGGCGCGGGGGCAGCGCTTCGAGCAGAAGGTTGTCATCCCCAAGGGCGAACCAACCAATTTCCTGTCGGAGAGCGAGTTGCGTGCAAAGTTTGCCGGCCTGTCCGACGCAGTCCTGGGCGCTGATCGGGCGGCGGCGTTGGCCAGCGCGGTCCTGGCAATTGACATCACCGCCGACGTCTCCAATCTGATGCGCCTTGCCGCTCCGCTGATGGCCGCACGGCTGGCGGGGGAATAGCAGCAGCCGTTCCGGCGTTCAGAACCGGAAGGAGATCGACGCCGAACCGAACTGGTGCAAGCCGCCGGTCTGGCCGTTGAACTCCTGCGTCTGCGCGACGTAGGCGAAGGTCAGGCGCATGCCGTAAGCCATCACAGCAAATCCGCCTTGTGCCTCCGCCACATCCCATACCGATGAAACATGTGGGCCGCCACGGAAGGGGCTGGATTGCAGCAAGAGGTCGTAACCGACTGCCTGACCGTCCGCGCCTGCGAACACATACCACGCGAACGGCCGCGTCGGAATGAACGCATCACCGCCGCTCAGGCCAGGACGAACCCTCGGCACGCCGAAATCGGACGCCAGGCCCTGGCCGAAGCGGAACGTCACGCCGGTCTGGAGGTAATCGCGAAGGTCGCCCAAGCCAATCGTCAGCGACGGAAGCGCGTCGGTTTCGAGACCCGCCACCGTGCCCATGGGCAGGCGCCAGGTCCGTTCATGCAGAAGCTCGATGGCCGGAGTATTCTGGATCTGGCTACCCCAGCCGTTTGTGTTGTTCTGGCCAATCAGGTCATGAAAGCCGTTCTGCAGCTGCTGCGCACCGGACCCAGGGCCAACCACGCCGAGGCTTAGTGTCAGAACGCTTCTGGTGCCGTCGCCATCGCTCATCAGCGAGAAGTTGCCGAGCAACACGCCGGCGTAAGGCCGGTCGTACGGGCTCGGCACGATGGCGGTCGTCCCGGCGGGAGTGTAAATCTGCTGCGCCAGATCGACAGCGACCCGCTGCTGGCCGCCGCCCCAGAGGGTGTGACCAAGGTCGGCCAGAAAATCCGGAACCACAGTGGTGGGCGAGGTCCAGCCGAGACGCAGACCATTCACATAGAAGCGGTCGGTTGGCGTGCCCGCGGAAATTGAGGCGTTTTCGTCCTGCAGGGTCCAGATACTGGCGCTATCCGAGGCTGGCTGCGCCTGTGCCGCAATGGCCGGCACCATGATGGTTGCGGCGATTGCCGTCATAATCCGGAGGTTCATGAGGCAGGCCGCCTTAAGTGTGAAAGGCATCTTGGAGCTAAGACATGATAGAGTCGGTGGCGTTTCGTCAACCTTTGAGATGTGAGGGCACACGGCAGTTGAGTAGTGCCCTAGATTGAAGGATCTCGACGTCCAGCCTGGCGGGCGCGACTCGATCCGCCTGGGGCCGTCGCCGCACCACCGCGTCTTTGGCCTAAGTCTTAAAGGATGCAGCGCCCGTCCCACGTGGGAAATCCCCAACAGGATTCTAAGAAGCCTTCTCTTTCAATGGTTTGGTGTCGTTCGCCACGAGCGGCTTGATGACGCTGGTGATCGTTTCACGCAGCACTGTAACGCGCAGGTTGGGCGCAATCTCCACTTCGATCTCGTTCGAGGCCACCTGTTTGCCGTCTTTGTCCTGCACCGTTGGTACGCGCTGCACCGTCCCGAGGATGCCGCCGCCCGTGACGACTTTGTCGCCACGCTTCAGCGCCGCCAGCATCCCACGCATTTCCTTTTGTTTCTGCTGCTGTGGCCGGATCAGCAGGAAATAGAAGACGGCGAAGATCAGGACCAGCGGCGCGAACTGGGTGGCACTCCCCAGGATGCCCGAGACGTCCTGGGCATAGGCCGGAGAAATCAGTGTAAGCGGGTTCATAGCTGCTCGAGTCCTTGCGATGCGGCGGTCCGGACCATAGTTTCTGCCCGCTCTTCGTCAAGCTGCGTGGAATCCCGCCGGTATGAAACAGACTTCGATCGACGTGCTGACCCGCATCGCAGACGCATTGGAGCGTTTGGCACCGCAACCACGCGTCGCTTTGGACCTGACCCAGGCAGAGGCGTTCGTATGGAACCCGTCGCAGTCGTACCTCGTGCCGGTGCGAAAAATCTCCCGTGTTGATATGGGCTTGCTGAAGGGGGTGGACTGGCAGAAGGCGATTCTCGTGGAGAATACGCTGCGCTTCGCCCGCGGCCTGCCTGCCAACAATGCCATGCTATGGGGCGCCCGGGGCATGGGCAAATCGGCTCTGGTGAAGGCGGCTCACGCGGTGGCGAATCAGCAGGTCCCCGCCTGCCTCGTGCTGATCGAGATCCATCGGGAGGACATTCACACGCTTCCCGAGCTGCTGAACCTGCTGCGCCCGGAGACTTCACGCTGCCTGATCTTGTGTGACGATCTGTCGTTTGAGAAAGAGGACCTTGATTACAAGGCACTGAAATCGGTCCTCGACGGCGGCATCGAAGGTCGCCCCGACAACGTGCTGTTCTATGCGACTTCAAACCGTCGCCACCTGATGCCGCGCGATATGATCGATAACGAACGCTCCACTGCGATCAACCCGAACGAGTCGGTTGAGGAAAGGATTTCGCTGTCCGACCGCTTCGGTCTGTGGCTCGGCTTTCACAACTGCGACCAGCCGTGCTTCCTGGCGATGATCGACGGCTATGCGGCGGACTTCGGGCTGCCGATCACGACCGGGGAACTGCACGCTGAGGCGATAGAATGGTCCGTGACCCGGGGTGCCCGTTCGGGCCGGGTGGCATGGCAGTTCATCCAGGAGATGGCTGGTCGGCTGGGCGTGACAGCGAAGGCTTGATAATCTCTACACGATATTCGCGCGCTTAGCGGATCGGTCGTCGTGTGAGTTGTCTTTTTGCGTTCAGGGGTTGACCATGGTCCGGTCGGTGGAGACGGACATGGACGGGGTCAAAAATCGGACCATTCCTGCTGGCAGCCTTGCCCCCGGTCCAGACAGTGGGCGATGTCCCCACAACGAGCGCCGATCCTTCCAGGCTGTTGATTATAAATAACTCACGATCGCCTTCTCGCGGTTCGGACCGCATTGGCCGGCGGTGGAAAAGGCGCGACACCGTATCTTCAGGCAACCGGGTGGACGTCAGTTTCGGTGGCCTGAAAGCCCTGGACAATCCCGGATCTACCATCTGGCAAGGTCGCATAACATGCCTCGTCGGACCCGGCGGGGTTGGCAACGCAACGGTTGTCAACGTTATCACCGGGATTATACACACAGCCAATTCGGCCGGACGAACGGAATCCCTCGGCCTTTGTCGCAGGCGCCCCGCGCCTCCTGACGCGAAGCGCCAGCCCTCGGCACCCTCGTAATCGGGGCACTGTTTTGACCAACTCCCGGTCAGTGGTTGTTGCGCGACTCACCCCGCGTCTCAATGACATTCAAGAACAAGGTTGCCGGCTCCAGACAGGCGCCTGACCCAAGCTGCCCGACCATCGATCGGTAAATCTCCTCCCACGGTGTCATCGTGGTCAGCTTCGGCGGCGTCCACGCGGCCCTACGTGCGTCGAGTTCGCCTTTCGGCAGCAGCACATCGACCTTGCGCGTGTTCAGATCGATCCTGATCCGGTCGCCGGTCTTCAGGATCCCCAACCCGCCGCCCACTGCCGCTTCGGGCGAAACATTGAGGATCGACGGCGAACCCGAGGTCCCCGATTGCCGTCCGTCGCCCATGGTCGGCAGCGTTTGGATGCCGCGTTTCAGCAGCGAGGCGGGTGGTTGCATGTTCACCACCTCGGCGCTGCCGGGATAGCCGACCGGGCCGCAGTTGCGAATGATCAGGACAGACTGATCCTCGACACCTAGATCCGGGTCCTCGATCCGGTGATGGTAGTCCTCGGGTCCCTCGAACACGATGGCCTTGCCTTCGAACACGTTCGGCCGGTCGGGGTTCGAAAGGAAGCGCTCGCGAAAATCCTTGTCGATGACACTGATCTTCATCACCGCGCTGTCGAACAGGTTGCCGGACATCACGACATAACCGGCGGCCGGCAGGAGGGGCGCCTCATAGGACCGGATCACCTCGCGGTCACCATCGGCCACTTCGGCGAGGTCTTCGGCCAGGGTGTTGCCGGTCACGGTGCGCACATCGCCGTGGAGCTTGCCGGCGGCCAGCAGCTCCTTCATCACAGCGGGTACCCCGCCGGCCCGGTGGAATTTCTCGCCCAGGAAACGCCCGGCGGGTTGCAGATCGACCAGCAGAGGGATCTCCGGCCCCAGCCTCTGCCAATCCTCGAGATCGTGCTCCACACCCATGTGCCGGGCGATGGCAATCATGTGGATCGGACAATTCGAGGAGGCACCCAGTGCCGCCGCAGCGACCACCGCGTTCTCGAACGCCTGCTTTGTCATGATGTCGGACGGACGCAGGTTCTCCTTGACCATACCGACGATCCGCTTGCCGGTCTGGAACGCCATCCATCCGCGCTCCCTGTACGGTGCCGGAATGGCGGCACAGCCGGGCAGCGACATTCCGAGAGCCTCAGCCAGCGAGTTCATCGACGTCGCGGTGCCCATGGTGTTGCAGTGCCCAACCGACGGGGCGGAGGACGACACCATCTCCATGAATTCGTCGTAGCCGATCTTTCCCTCGGCAAACAGTTTGCGGCCCTCCCAGACGATGGTGCCGGAACCGGACAGGCGTCCCTGCCACCAGCCATCCAGCATGGGTCCGCCCGACAGCACGATGGCGGGAATGTTCACGGTGGCGGCGCCCATCAGGCAGGCCGGCGTCGTCTTGTCGCATCCGGTGGTCAGCACGACCCCGTCCAACGGGTAGCCGTGCAAAATCTCCACCAGGCTCAGATACGCCAGATTCCGGTCCAGGGCCGCGGTTGGCCGCTTTCCGGTTTCCTGGATCGGATGCACCGGGAATTCCAGCGGCACGCCCCCGGCGTCACGAATCCCGTCGCGGACACGGCTGGCAAGTTCGACATGGTGGCGGTTGCAGGGGGACAGATCGGACCCTGTCTGCGCGATGCCGATGATTGGCTTGCCACCGCGCAGTTCTTCCGGCGTGATCCCGTAATTCATGTAGCGCTCGAGATAGAGAGCCGTCATCGCGGGGTCGGCGGGATCGTCAAACCAGCGGCGGGACCGCAGCCGCTTGTCTTCGGTGCCGTTGTGGCTTGCCATGGGCATGTTCCTCCGGTCGGGTGTGAACCGGCCGGAGACTGTGCGGCTGGGCTTCGCCGGTCAAGCGCCCCCTTACTGGCCCCGGTTGCATTCGCCCACAGTATCAGCCAGACAGCCAACCGCACCGATGTCATCAGCGTCGGCCCCGCCAAAAGCAGGAGGACCGGTCCAGCGTGTGGCGCCGCGGCGGTGCTGGTCAGAATGAAAATGCGCACTGGCCCGGACCCTGGAAGATCTCGACCTGACGTGGCTCGAAGAACCCCGTCTGGCCACCAGGCGACCATGAAGGCCTGTCCCGCGTGCGCCTAGCGTCGCCATGCCTGAATCTTTCCTCCGAACATCGGCCGCGCCTTCACCGGACCCGGCTCGTATGCTTTTCTTCGCACGCGGCGGCCCACGGCGCAAAGTTTGCCGCCGCCCCGGGTGACGCCGCTGCCGACTCGACGCTAGACTCGCCGGTATGTCGACAAGAAGGCACCGCCACGAGCCCAAGCCTATCCCCATTGGTCGATCCGAATTCGGCCTGTCGAAACTTGGCGCGAGCCGCTTCGACATCCGCGACCCCTATCACCTGGCCGTCAGCCTGTCCTGGCCAGGTTTCGTCATGGCCATGCTGGCGTGCTGGCTGGCGATCAACCTCGTTTTTGCGCTGCTCTACAGCCTGAGCCCCGGCGACGTCACCAATACGGCGCCGGGCTCGTTCTCCGACGTCTTCTTCTTCAGCATCGAGACCCTGGCGACCGTCGGATACGGCGTGATGGCCCCGGCCACGCTGTTCGGCCATATCGTCTCGGCCGCCGAAATCGTCACCGGCACCGGGTTCACCGCCATCGTCACCGGCCTGTTGTTCGTCCGGTTCTCTCGCCCGAAGGCGAAGATCCTGTACGCAGACGACGCCGTGGTCACCACCTACAATGGCCGGCCAACCCTGATGCTGCGGATCGTCAGCGGCCGCGTGACGATCATGAGCAACGCGACGGTGCGGCTGTTCGTGCTGCTGGCGGAGCACACCAGGGAGGGCGCTTTGTTCCGGCGTGTCCACGAGTTGCGGCTGCAACAATCCCATCTGCCTCTGTTCGTCATGCCCTGGCTGTTGATGCACGTGATCGACGAGAGCAGTCCGTTGCATGGCCACGACGCCGACACACTGTCCGGGTCGCTCGCCAGGCTTTTCCTGACCGTTGAGGCGCGGGACCATGCCTTGTCGGCTCTCGTCCATGACATCAAGGACTACCCGAACGAGCAGATCCGTTTCGGAATGCATTTCGCGGACATGGTCACACTGGGTGAAGCAGGCGGGGCGACCGCCGACCTGACCCGCCTCAGCCTTCTGGAACCGGATAACCGGGGCGCCGAGGGCGACGCCGGTGGAACAATCGAGGCTCTGGCCCAGATGGACCTGCTCGAACCCCGATAGCGGTGTCGCCGTCGAACACTGAGTCTATATTGTGTGATATTTGTCACAATTGCGTTTAGATGCGCCCCCAGTTGATCTGCATCAAATCCGTTCCCTCTCCGGAATACTTCTCTCTATCTCGACCGGCGTGTGCCGGCTTATGACGAGACGCACCGGCCTAGTGAGGCCCGGCGCGAGGAGAGATGATGAAGAAGACTTTGTTCGCCACGACTGTCCTGAGCGCGATGGCGCTCGGCTTCGCGGCAAATGCCCAGAGCCTGCTGGACATGAACGCCCCACTGATCGGCAAGGAAGCCGGCACGTTCATGATCCGTGCCCGCGCGCTGGGCGTGATCCCGGAGGATAACTCCAGTTCGATCTCCGCGATCGGCGGTCATGTGACGGCGACGGCGCAGGCTGCCCCGGAAGTCGATTTCTCCTACTTCCTGACGGACAATGTCGCGCTAGAACTGATCGCTGCCAGCACGCGTCATAACGTCAAGGCAACCGGAACCGCGGTCGGGGATATCGATGTCGGCAGCGTCTGGGCGCTGCCGCCGACACTGACCCTGCAATACCACTTCCTGCCGCATTCGGCCTTCAGCCCGTACGTCGGCGTCGGCCTCAACGTGACGTTCTGGTACGGCGAAAGTGCCGCGAACCCACCGGTCACGCACTTCCATGTGGGGACTGGCGTCGGTCCGGCCTTGCAGGCCGGCGTCGACTACAACATCGCCGGTCACTGGTTCCTGAACGCCGACGTCAAGCAGATCTTCCTCAATACCGACGCGCATATCGACGCTCTCGGCACAACGGTAAAGGCAAGGACGGCGCTGGATCCGCTCGTTGTCGGTATGGGCATCGGCTACCGGTTCTGACAACGGTAAGAGGGACCTGATGGGTCCCCCGGACTGCCCCTCTACGTCACGCGCTGCCAGGCCAGGGCCAGCAGCAGCAGGGCATTCAGGACCATCAGCACAGGGGCCGCGGCCGTCATGCTGCGGTTCCATCGCCGTCCGGCCGCATGGCCAGCGACACCGACCACCATCAGGGCGGGCGTTGTCCCCAGACCGAATGCAACCATCGCGGCTGCGCCCACCTCTGGCCGCACGGAGGCAGCGGCGGCTGCAATCGCCGCATAGAGAAAGCCGCACGGCAGGAAACCGAGAGTCAGTCCGAGCAGATATTCTCCAACCACCGAGCCGCGCCGGATCCGCCGGGTGAAACCGCTGATCAGTTTGCCCCAGAACCGAGGCGCACTGGCCGGCGCGATCCGTCCAGCCGCCTGCATCAGGAACAGCATCGCGGCGATCACCAACAGGACGGCCGAAAGGCTTCCGAACCACGCAAACCGGCCGAATACCGCAGCAGAACCAGCCGCCAGCGCGCCAAGCCCGGCATAGGTGGTCAGGCGCCCGAGGTGATACGGCAGCAGCAGCCCATTGCCGATCCGCTGCCGCTCGCACAGCCGCTCGGCTGGCAG
This sequence comes from Rhodopila sp., assembly GCA_050010355.1. Lineage (GTDB taxonomy): Bacteria > Pseudomonadota > Alphaproteobacteria > Acetobacterales > Acetobacteraceae > Rhodopila. The sequence goes on from JBEKLE010000141.1 coordinate 9,155, forward strand.
CCGAGCCATGCGCTCAGACATCTGGCCGAGCACGAACACGCCGCACATCGGCCCGCAGTGAACCAGGCTGCCAGCCGCCCCGGCGGCGAACAAACCAAGCAGCAGCCCACCCTGAAGGGCGGTCTCCGGCGAACACAGGCCGCCCACCCAGTGGAAGCTTTCCAGCATCGCCGGCCTGTGCCCTCACCAATGCATCACCGCATTGATGTGGATCAATGTTAATCCGCCGCCATCACCGCACTTTCGGGCCGCGGACCTGGAGAGGTTAAGATGGAAAGCAACGTGAGTGATATCGTCGTCGGACTGATGATGGCCGTATTCGGTCTGATCGGCCTGTTTCTCGTGGCCGGTGCTGCCGACAACGAGATGTATGTTTTCGGACTCGGCCTGACCGGGTTTGCGATCTGTTTTGACCTTGGCCTGATCCGGCGCCATTACGACCGGCGTGACCTGGCACGGGCCGCAGCACGGGAACTCACCCATGTCTGATGCCGTCCTGGCCACCAGGCCAGTCGTGTACAATGACGCCGTTGTCAAGAAATTCGTCATCGCCACGATGTTCTGGGGGATAGTTGCCTTTCTGGTGGGCGTTTATATCGCTGCCGAACTGGCTTGGCCCTCTCTCAATCTGGGCCTCTCCTTCACCAACTTCGGCCGGTTGCGACCGGTCCACACCTCCGCGGCAATCTTCGCCTTCGGCGGGTCAGCGCTGCTGGGCACGTCGATGTATGTCGTGCAACGCACCTCGCGGGCACGCCTTTTCGGCGGCGAGGCCTTGGCGGATTTCGTCTTCTGGGGCTACCAGTTCTTTATCGTCATGGCTGCCCTCAGCTATGTCATGGGTTACAGCCAGGGCCGCGAATATGCCGAACCTGAGTGGCATATCGACCTTTGGCTGACCGTCGTCTGGGTGTGCTACCTCCTCATCTTCCTGGGAACGGTGATGAAACGGGTCGAGCCGCACATCTATGTAGCAAACTGGTTCTACCTGGCCTTCATCATCACCGTCGCGGTGCTGCACATCACCAACAATGCGGCGCTGCCGATCTCATGGTACTCGGCAAAGAGCTACGGCGCCTATTCCGGCGTGCAGGATGCCTTGGTCCAGTGGTGGTACGGCCACAACGCGGTGGGCTTCTTCCTGACCGCGGGCTTCCTCGGCATGATGTACTACTTCATCCCGAAGGCGGCGGGACGGCCGGTCTATTCCTACCGTCTGTCGATCGTTCACTTCTGGACCCTGATCTTCCTCTACATCTGGGCCGGTCCGCACCATCTGCACTGGACCGCGCTGCCCGACTGGACGCAAACGCTGGGCATGGCTTTCTCCATCATGCTGTGGATGCCCTCCTGGGGCGGCATGATCAACGGCATCATGACCCTGTCCGGCGCCTGGGATAAGCTGCGGACCGATCCCGGCCTTCGTTTCTCGGTCACCGCCGTCGGCTTCTACGGCATGTCGACGTTCGAGGGGCCGGTCATGTCGATCCGCGACGTCAACGCCCTGTCGCACTACACCGACTGGACCATCGGCCACGTGCATTCGGGCGCCCTGGGCTGGGTCGCTTTCATCACCTTCGGGGCAATGTACTACCTCGTGCCGGTGCTGTGGGGCCGCAAGGCGCTGTATTCCACCCGCCTCGCGTCCTGGCACTACTGGATCTCGACCATGGGCATCGTCCTCTACATCGTTTCGATGTGGGTCGCCGGCATCATGGAAGGCCTGATGTGGCGCGCATACGACAAGTTCGGCTTCCTGCAATACTCGTTCGTCGAATCCGTCATCGCGGTCCACCCGTTCATGGTCATCCGCATGCTCGGTGGTGTGTTCTTCCTGATCGGCGGTCTGATCATGGTCTACAACCTGATCCGCACCGTCTACAGCCCGACAACAGAGCAACCGCGCCCCGGCCTGATTGTCCCGGCCCCGTCGCCTACCCTCGGCCTGGCAGGAGCCTGAGACAATGTTCATTCGTCATGAATTCTTTGAAAAGAACGCGATCTTCCTGCTGATCGGAACCCTGCTCACTGTTGCGGTCGGTGGCATCGTCGAGATCGTCCCCCTGTTCACCATTGAAACGACGGTGGAGCATGTGGAAGGCATGCGCCCATACACGCCCCTCGAACTGCGCGGCCGGGACATCTATGTGCGGGAAGGTTGCTACCTCTGTCACAGCCAGCAAATCCGCGCGCTTCGCGACGAAGTGGAACGTTACGGCCACTACTCGATCGCGGCCGAGAGCATGTATGACCATCCGTTCCAGTGGGGATCGAAGCGTATCGGTCCCGACCTGGCCCGGGTCGGGGGCAAATACTCCAACGACTGGCACTATGCTCACCTGAAGAACGCCCAGGAGATGGTGCCCGAATCGCTCATGCCGCACTACGCCTTCCTGGAAGAAACCGCGATCGACCCCACCGACCTGCAAAGCCGCATGCAGACGCTGAAAACACTGGGCGTGCCCTACACCGATGAAGAAATCGCCAACGCCCAGGCCGACCTGGCCGCCCAGGCCGACCCGAACGCCGACAGCGCCAAACTGATTGCGCGCTATCCCAAAGCCAACATCGTTTCGGGCAACGGACACGAGGTCACCGAAATGGATGCCATGGTCGCCTACCTCCAGATGCTCGGTACCCTTGTGAACTTTGCCGACACCAACACGGAAAGGTTGCAGCAATGAGCATCCTGCAATGGTTTGAGCATTACGCTGTCGTGATCATGTTCGTGGTCGTGGTTGGTATCATCGCCGCCACCTACTGGCCCGGCCGCAAAGCCAAAATTGAGCAGCTCGGCAATATTCCGCTTGAGGATGACGTGTAGTGCCAACCAAAATCGAAAAAGACCTCATATCCGGCCAGGATACCACCGGTCATGAGTGGGACGGTGTGAAAGAACTGAACACGCCGCTGCCAAAATGGTGGCTGTACGTCTTCTTCGCCTGCATCGCCTTCGCGTTCGGACAGATGCTGCTTTACCCCTCGGTCCCATACGGCCCCGGCTATTTCCACGGTTTGCTGGGATATTCCCAGCGCAAGGCCGTCGACGCCGCCGTCGCCAAGGTCGTCGCGCTGCGGAATGTATCGATGGACAAGATCGCAACGCTGTCGTTCGACCAGATTAAGGCTGACCCCGCCCTGCTGGAAGTGGCCCTGACCAGCGGCCGCATCACCTTCGCCGAGAACTGTCAGCCCTGCCACGGCGCCGGTGGCGGTGGCAACCCCGGCTATCCGGCACTCGCCGCCGGCGCATGGCTGTGGGGCGGCTCACTCGACCAAATCCAGCAGACCGTCACGCACGGCATCCGCAGCACCGATCCCGATGCAAGGCAAAGCGCGATGCCACGCTTCGGCCTGGACGGCGTGCTGAAGCCCGCCGAAATCGACGCCGTCGCCGACTACGTCTGGACAACAGACTACGGCTATCCCACCACCGGCCAGGACCTGTCCGCGGGTGCCAAAATCTTCGCCGACAACTGCGCCGCCTGCCACGGCGACAACGGTCAGGGCAACCGCGACATGGGCGCGCCAAAACTCGCCAGCCACATCCACCTCTATGGCAATACCAGAGCAACGATCGTTGGCCAGGTGACCGCACCGCACATGGGCATCATGCCGAACTGGGGCGCCCGCCTCAGCCCTGCCACCATCAAATCAGTGACGCTCTACGTCCACGCGCTCGGCGGCGGCGAGTAAGGCCATCCCAGTGTCACGCATCAGCGCAATTTCACGCCTCAGCAAGGACGAGCGGCGCCTGCAACTCGAGCGGGAGGCCGCCGGCGACCATCTCTATGCCAACCGCGTAAAGGTCTATCCGAAAACCGTGCATGGGATGGTCCGCCAGATAAAATGGGCGATCCTGATCATCTGCCTGACGATCTACTATCTGTTGCCCTGGATCCGGTGGCACCGTGGTCCAGGCCAGCCGACCCAGGCGGTGCTGCTGGACATATCGAACGAACGTTTCTACTTCTTCAACCTGGAACTTTGGCCGCAGGACATCTGGCTGCTTGCCGGCGTCCTGATCATGGGCGCGGTGTTTCTGTTCCTCGTCACCAGCCTGTTTGGCCGGCTGTGGTGCGGCTACACATGCCCCCAAACCGTCTGGACAGACCTGTTCATGTGGGTCGAGCGGTGGGTCGAAGGCGATCGTCACGAACGCATGCAGCGTGACGCCGCACCATCGAACGCCGACACCATCTGGAAGAAAGTCCTCAAGCACTCGATCTGGTTCGCCATCGCCTTCTGGACCGGCGGCGCGTGGATCATGTACTACGTCGACGCCCCGACCGTTACGGTGGAATTCTGGACCTTCCAGGCATCGAACCAGGTCTACTTCTTCACTGCGCTGTTCACCCTCACAACATATGTGCTGGCAGGATGGGCGCGCGAGCAGGTCTGCACGTTCATGTGCCCCTGGCCCCGCTTCCAGTCCGCCATGCTCGACGACCAGAGCTTCACCGTCACCTACCAAGGCTGGCGAGGCGAACCCCGCACCCGCGGCAAGCGCATAGCGGGCAGCCCGCCAGTCGGGGCGCCAATCGGGGCGCCAGTCGGCGACTGTGTCGATTGCGGCGCCTGCGTCACGCGGCCTCTGCATCGATGCCTGCAATCACGTGATGGAGCGCACGCATCAGGACAAATGGCTCATCACCTGGGACACGCTCGCGCAACAGTCAGCCAAGAAGGCCGGACGCCACGAACCGATCAAGCTGGTTCGCCCGCGCACGATTATCTATATCTCGGTGCTCCTGATCGCCATGACCGGCCTGATCGTGGCGCTGGTCACGCGTTCCACCGTGGGTCTGTCCGTGCAACGCGATCGGGCACCCCTGTTCGTCCCGTTGGCCGACGGCAGTATTCGCAACGGCTATACCGTAAAGATTCTGAACAAGACGCAACTCCACGCCGCGTTCGATCTCACCGTCAACGGTCTTCCCGACGCAACCCTGGTCGTTGCCGAGGGCGATCCAAAGCCGGTCTCCGTCCTCCGTATGCTGAGCGCGTCCGACGAGGTCGATACCTTCCGCGTCCTCGTAGCCGCTCGGCCGGATTCTCTGACCGATGGATCCGAACCGGTCGATTTCGTGCTGCGTGATACCGCGACCGGCAAACAGACTATCTACCACTCGACTTTCATGGGCCCGCCGGGATACGCGGGCCGCAAACCATGATCGGCAGGGCGAGCCAAATGAACACAACAGTATGGCGCTGGTTTCCCCACGGACTGATCGCTTCGATGGCTGTCGTCTTCGCGGTGAACGGCTACATGGTCTACGATGCCTTGAAGACATTCCCCGGTCAGGCCGGCCAGGACGGCTTCGATCTCAGCAACGAATATCAGCGCGTGCTGGCAACCGCACAGCAGCAGGCCGCGCTCGGCTGGCGGATCGAGGCCGAACTGACCGGGGCGCGCTATCCCGTGCTGCACCTGACCGACCGCACCGGCGCGCCGCTCGCCGACGCCGCGATCGAGGCCCACGCCGAACGCCCGGTAGGCCCAGCCGAGACAACCGTGCTGACATTCCAGCCGGTCGAGGCCGGCCGGTTCCAGGCCGACAAGTCGCTGTATTCCGGTCAGTGGGACATCATGCTGACAGTTCGCGCCCACGATCAGCAGTACAGCACCACGCGCCGCGTCATCGTAAAATGAATCCATGAGTGCGGCTCTGACGGTAGCGCTGACCGCAACCGACGCGGTCGAGTCTGTCTGCACCCACTGCGGACTTCCGGCTCCAAGAAACCGAGAGTTCTGCTGCCCCGGTTGCGCCGCGGCCCATGACATTATCCAGGGCCTGGGTCTGGGTCGCTACTACCAGCAGCGCCTGCTCGCCGTCGGCGCCCGCGCGCTGCGGCCCGAACCGGCGGAACGCTGGGATCTCGCCCGCCACATCGTCACCAACAAGGACGGCACCCGGGAACTGACCCTCGCCGTCGACGGCCTGCAATGCGGCGCCTGCGTGTGGCTGATCGAGTCCGTGCTGGCAAAGGAACCAGGCGTCCTGGCCGGCCGCGTCAACATGACAACCCGCCGCCTGCGCCTGGCCTGGCGCGGTCCCGACGACAACGCGGACCGGCTGGTCGGACGGATCGAGGCGTTGGGCTACCGGCTGGTGCCATTCGATGTTTCGGCCCTGTCCGCCACCCAGGACCGCACCGGCCGCATGCTGATCAGGTCGCTGGCTGTCGCGGGATTCGCGGCGGGCAATGTGATGCTCATCTCGATCGGCATCTGGGCGGGCCAGGGAGGCACCATCGGACCCGCAACGGTGGCGCTACTGCACTGGATCTCCGCACTGATCGCCATGCCCGCGATCGCCTATGCCGGCCGCCCGTTCTTCGCCTCCGCCCTGGCCGCCCTGAAGCTGCGGCGCACCAACATGGACGTCCCGATCAGCCTCGGAGTCCTGCTGGTCACCGGCATGAGCCTCACCGAAACCATCGACGGCGGCGCGCACACCTATTTCGACTCCGCGGTCACCCTGCTGTTCTTCCTCCTGGTCGGCCGCGTGCTGGACCACCGGGCGCGCGGTCAGGCGCGGGCCACGGCCGAACAGTTGCTGGCCTTGCGCGCCACCGATGTCGCGGTGATCCAGGCGGACGGCACCATCCGCCGCCGCGCCCAGGAACAGGTGGCCGAGGGCGACCACGTCCTCGTCGCAAGCGGCGAGCGGATCGGTGTCGACGGCGTGCTGGAACGCGGCACGGCCTCGCTGGACACCAGCCTGGTGACCGGCGAGAGCCTCCCGGTGAATGCCGGACCAGGCACCTCCGTCTATGCCGGCACGCTGAACCTGGGGACCACGCTGACCGTCCGCGCGACCGCGACCGGCGGGGCGACCCTGCTCGCCGAATGCGTGCGCCTGATCGAGGCCGCCGAAACCCGGCGCGGCCGTTTCGTGGTGCTCGCCGACCGCGTCGCCCGCCGATACGCGCCGGCCGTGCATCTGTGTGCTCTGCTGACGTTCCTGTGGTGGTTCTGCGTGATCGGCGTGCCGGCCGGGCAGGCGCTGCTGACCGCGGCCGCCGTGCTGATCATCACCTGCCCCTGCGCTCTTGCCCTGGCGGTGCCGGCGGTGCAGGTCATCGCCACCGGCCGGCTGTTCGCCCGCGGCATTCTGCTGAAATCCCCCACGGCGCTGGAACGGCTGGCCGAGGTCGATACCGTCGTCTTCGACAAGACCGGCACGTTGACCGAACCGATGCTGGCTCTGGTCGGCGACCCCGACCCCGTCGCGCTGCGGGAAGCGGCGGCGATGGCCTTGTGCAGCCGTCATCCCCTCGCGCGGTCCCTGGTTGCCGCCGCAGGCGCCGTCGCACCCGCCGATGGCGTCATGGAGCACCCCGGCCAGGGCCTGAGCCTGGCGACACCGGCGGGAGAGATCCGCCTCGGCAGCCGCGCCTTCTGCGGCAACCCCACAGCCCCGGCCGCAGGACCGGAACTGTGGCTGGCGCGCCCGGGTATGGTGCCGGTTCGGTTCTGCTTCGATGAACGGCTGCGCACGGATGCCGTGGCTGTCGTCGGTCGGCTGGGCGGCCTGGGGTTGGACCTCAAGCTGGTCTCAGGCGACCGGCCCGAACAGGTCGAGCTTATCGCGGCCGCCCTCGGGATAGAGGCATGGCAGGCAGGATGCACCCCTGTAGACAAGGTCTCGCTGATCGAAGGCTGGCGCGCGGCAGGCCAAACAATACTGATGGTGGGCGACGGCATGAATGACAGCCCCGCCCTGGCCGCGGCGTCCGTCTCGGTCTCGCCGGCGACAGCGGCGGACGTCAGCCAGACCGTGGCCGACCTCGTCTTCCAGGGCGCCAAACTCGGGCCGGTGGTGGTCGCGCTCGAGACGGCGCGGCGGGCGAAAACCGCCATGCGGCAAAACATTGTGCTGTCGATCGGCTACAACCTGATCATGGTGCCCCTGGCGGTCGCTGGATGGGTCACGCCCTGGCTGGCCGCAGCCGCGATGTCAGGTTCCTCGCTGCTGGTGATGGCCAACAGCCTCCGCTTGCGCAGGAGTGCCAACCCATGACGGTCATTCTGTATCTGCTGGCGGTCAGCCTCGCGGTTGCGGCCTGCGGGCTCGGGTTCTTTCTCTGGTCGCTGCGGTCCGGCCAGTATGACGACCTCGACGGCGCGGCCAACCGGATCCTGTTCGATGAAGAGCCAGCCGCCATTCCCCCGCCAAAGCCGGCGTCGATTCCCCGCTAACTCAGGACCGCCCGCGCCGGAAACGCAAGTTCGTGCCGCGACCGCCACTCCGGCTTGACGTAGTTCACGATCAGCGACCGCCGGACACCCACGATCGGCCGGCGGTGAAACCCATGCCAGCTATCCGCCGACGGAATGAAGATGAAGCCGCAGTTCCGCCGATAAGCCATGGTGGCGACTAGTTTGTCAGGACCGTCCAGAAGGTCCGTCCCCCATTCCTCGGACCCGGGGTCATCCGAGAGATACACCAGCATCGTGAACAGCTTGGCGCCGATGTCGGTGTGCGGTTCCAGCCAGAAGCCTTCGGTATCAAGGCAATACTCGATCCGCAGATAGCTGCCGCCCAGCGTCACGTCACATGCCTGTTCCAGCCGGCGAACGACCACATCGCTTTGCAGCGCGGTGGCAACCGCATCGCAGACCGGATAGTCCGC
>JBEKLE010000142.1:0-16923 GCA_050010355.1 Rhodopila sp.
TCGGTCGAATTCGCGGACAATGTTTCGATGTATTCCCACACGATGCCCGTGGCCGGGGCATGACGGCGTGAAACCGAAGTCTGCTTTTCGCGATTCATCATATTCATAGTTTTCATTGAATTTTGCTCGACGTCGGCAGCATGACGCTTGGCCATCACGAGAGCCATGCGCCAGGACCGGGCGCGGCCGATGTTGCTTCGTAACGCTCCGACCCAACGATACGCTAGCGGCTGCACCAAGCTACATCCGCCAGACAAACTGCGCGTTGGGTAACGGTTTGTTAAGGTCTGCTGCCTAAACCCGACGTCTTAACGACGAAAGGTCCTGCCCGCGAAGCCTCGCTGGAACCAGAGCCCACCCCGAGCGAAGCCTGGACCAACCGGTCGGTGCAACAGGCCGCTTGGCATCACGCGCACCGATTGATTGTTCAGGGGAATATGCTGGAAACGTCTCAAATTGCCTCGACGGTGTCTTGGATGCCTGGCCAAAATCCAACCGATGGATTGCGAGTAGCCCGATCGACGATCGTGGTGTCCGAGCACATTCTGCTCGACGAGACAAGGCTCGCCAGCGCCCGGGCGGGGCACGGCTCCGGCCTTCATGTCCTGCCGATAGCCTTTGTTGCCGCCCGGCTGGCGGGCGGCTTCCTCGCACCTGTGGATCCTGAAAAACTCGCCGTAGCGTGCGGGCAGGTTCTGGCGAACCCGGATCATGTCCATGATCTCGGCGACCTGGCCACGATTCGCGACCTGCCCGGCCTGCGGGGCTCTCTCGCGTCCACTCTGCAAAAAGCATGGTCAGCGGATTACGATCTGGCCACCCATGCAGCGGACCACCCGCGCATCGCCGCCCTCGCGCGCATCGAGTTAGCCGTGACGGCCCTTCTGCCGCCTGGCCAGCTTCGCCCCGCGGACCTGGTCGCTGGCGCCCTTGACCGCATCGGCCACGCCCCCCGGGTTCTTGGTCAGGTCGACTTCCGCGGCTTCGCGGACCTGGACCGTTGCTGGCGGCCTCTTGTCGTCCGGCTGGCCGAAACCGTCCGGGTAAGCTGGGACGCGGGTCCGCTTTCGCCACCGGCTTGGCTGGCCCTAACCAAAGTCGATGTGCGACAATCCCGCCACCGCTCGCCCGCTGGCATGCGGACGCTGAGTTGCGCGTCGGCGCGCCATGAGGCGACCGAAGCGGTGCGCTGGGCTCGTTTGCTGCTGGCGTCCGGCACGGCCCGCCCGCACCAGATCGCCATCGCCGCGGCCTCGACCGCGCCCTTCGACGATTTCATGCTGGCCGCGTCCGAGGAGTCAGGGCTGCCTGTTTACTTCGCCCATGGTCGCAGCGTGCTGCAAACGCGCGATGGCCAAACCGCCGCCGCGCTGGCGGACGTGCTGCTGCGCGGCCTGTCCCAGTCGAGGGTCCGGCGGCTGGCGGCTTTTTCGGACAAAGGAACGCCGTTTGCCGAACTCCCGGACGGGTGGCGGGACGTCCTCCCGCGCGATGCCCCGCTGCGGACGCCGGAACGCTGGCACCTGGCTCTTGCGGGCCAGGACAAGGCCAGGATTTCCGAGCGTCTGCTGCCTCTTATCGAAATGCTGGCCCGCGGCGCCGAGGCCGCGGAAGAGACTGGTGAACTGCTCCTGAGGGGGGCGGCCCGGACTCTGTGGCGGCGCGCCCTTGCAAACGCGCCGGGAAGCGCACTGGAGCAGGAGCTGGGGCGGATGCGGACCCCGGACGAGACAGATCCGGCCAGCTCAATCGCCTGGGCTCCGGCGGCGACACTGGGTGCCTGCCCGCGCCAGTTTGTCTGGCTGCTTGGGATGAATGCGCAGGCGTGGCCGCGCGCCTCCTCAGACGACCCGTTGCTGCCCCCGCACGTCCTTGGCGTTTTCCGTATTGAAGAGCTGACCATCGGACAGCAGGACCGACGCGCCTTCGAACTCATCAAGGGAACCACCGCCCGGGAGGTCCGGCTCTCATTCAGCCGCCGCGAGGTCAGCGGCCGCAAGCTTGGTGTAAGCCCGCTGATCGACGAGCGGTCGGCGGAGCTGCTCTATCGCACCGGCATACCCGAACACGCGATGAGCGAGCCCGATCGGCTGCTCGCAAGGCCGGATGAGTTCGCCGTCAGCGCCGCCGCCATAAAGGCGAATGCTTGCTGGCGCGACTGGCACAAGCGCACGCTGACCGAGCACGACGGCATTGTGCCGCCCAACCATCCCGCCATCGTGCGGTCTCTCGACCGGACACACTCGGCCACGTCCCTCGAGTTGCTCATCCGCAATCCATTGGGTTACATGCTCAGGTACGCGCTGGGAATGCGGGCCCCCGATATCGAGGGCGAGGACCTTGAACTGAACCATAAGGATTTCGGCACGCTGGTGCATGAACTCCTCGACGTTACGGTAAGCCTGTTGCCCCCTTCCGCAGGTGTCGGCCACTTCGATCCAAATTGTCTCAGCGACACGATGACCCAGGCCAGCCAGGTGGTCGCCGCTCGATGGGAGGCCGAGCGGCCAGTCCCGCCCGGCCTGCTTTGGCGCATCACGCTCGCCCGGGCTGAAGTCATAACAATCAATGCCCTTCAGTACCCATACGAGGTGCTTGCCGGACAGCGTTCCTTCACCGAGGTGCCCTTTGGACAGTCGGCATCACCGACAGCAAAGCGAACGCTGCCCTGGGACGTCACGCGGAAGGTCGTCATTCCCGGCGTCGGACTGCGAATCGGCGGGAAAATCGACCGCCTTGACCTCTCCGAACCGATCGCGAGCGCACGAGTCGTCGACTACAAAACCGGCCGTCCCAGGAAGGAAACTGTCCTGCGCGGCGGCCGCGAGCTCCAGCGCTGCCTGTACGGCTATGCCGTCCGCGCGCTGCTGGCCTCGGTAAACATCCTCGACACGGCCCTGCTCTACCCGTCGCACACGCAGAACCGCCCGGAAGACAATCATTACGCCCCGCTGGCAGAACCTGATGTGACGCTTGCGCAGTTGTCCGCCGCCCTGACGGTCGCCTGCGCGAACCTGCGGTCCGGACTTGCCGTGCCCGGTATCGCGGCCGGTGCGCAAATCAGGGACACGCGAAACCTCAAGGACGACGACAACCGGAGGAACGAACGTGACGACAGCGCCTTCGCGCTGCCGGTCGTCCCGGGCACCATGCTGGAGCCCAAGAAAATCAGCGCACGCGAGCGGCTCGGCGATATCCCCAATTTCTGGGAGGTGGTGTGATGGACATCGGTGTAATCGCGGCAGGTGGTGCCGCGGACGATGCGGCCGCGCGTGCGGAGGCTCTTACCGCAACCGACCGGACGATGCTGGTCGAGGCTGGCGCGGGCACTGGGAAGACCTCCGTCCTGGCCGGACGCGTTGTCATGCTTCTTGCCAGTGGGCACCGTCCCGGAACGATTGCAGCGATCAGTTTCACCGAGTTCTCGGCGGCCGAGCTTCGTGAACGCATCTCGCTCTTCGTCAATGCGGCCATCGAGGGTCCGCTGCCGCCGGATCTGCTCCCGGCGTTTCCCATCGGCCTGCCGACAGAGGAGCAAGTCGCAAATCTGCGGGCGGCTCGGAGGGAGCTCGACCTGCTATCCTGCATGACCATCCACGGTTTCTGCCGGACCTTGCTGACGCCGTATCCAGTGGAGGCCAACATTGACCCGGGCGCAGTGGTGCTCGATCGGGTTGAGGCCGACCTGCTGTTCGAGGAGACCCTCGGGTCGTGGCTGCGCGACCGGCTCAACGGTCCGGTTCAGGCCGATGACGTGTTCCTGGCGCTGTTCCTTGCCGACGCAACTGAGGTCCGGCGGCTGGTTGAGGCCTGTGCGAAGCATCAGCGGTCCAGCCGCGGCTCCGCTCCCGAACCGTGTAAATCGCTGGCAGGGGAATTTGACCGGTTACGACTGGCCGTCGAGGCTTTCCGGGCCTTCCTGTCGGCATCATGCCATGAGTGCTGCCCGGAGAAGGTCGCTGAAATCGTCGCGGGCCTGGAGGAGCAGGTCGCAGCGGGCCCTCCGGCAGGAGCCGAGGATGCCATCATGCTGCCCTGGGGTCTATCGTTGCGGGTGCCCAAGGCCTGCGCGACCGCCAAGGATGAGTTCAACGCGATCCGGAACGCCACACCCCAGATCATCTGGAAGGAGGCGGCCGGAGCCAAAGTTTCGAAGGCGACATGGCAGTGCCTCCAGACTGAGGTCGCGCGCCTCTACACCGCGGCAAACGAAGCACACACCGCGCTTCGGGCGGCGGCGGCTGGCCGCGCCCTCCGCCTGCTGGCCGCCGAGGCAGAGACGGTTGTCGCGCGGTATGACGAGGCCAAGCGGAGAGCCGCAGCCATTGACTTCGATGACCTCGTTGAAAAAACCCGTGTCCTGCTCGGAAGCAGACCAGAGGTCCGCGCGGCGCTGAGCGCGCGCTACCCGACGGTGCTGGTCGACGAGTTCCAGGACACGGATCCCAAGCAGATGGAGATCCTCTGGCGGCTCTGCGGCGACCCGCCGGGCGGCAATAACACCGTGCCCTGGGTCGACTGGACGATCCGGCCGGGCGCGCTGTTCCTGGTGGGTGATCCCAAGCAGTCCATTTACCGGTTCCGCGGCGGCGACCTGCCGACCTATCAGCGGGCGGCAGAGTTGCTGGAAGGGGCCGACGCAGGTGCCAAGGTCCGCATTCACCGGAACTTTCGCTCCCGGCGATCCATCCTTGACTGGGTCAACCAACGGTTCCGCCCCGTGTTCACCGGCCTTGAGGGACAGGCGGCCGCAACCGACCTGACGACCGATGTCGAGGATTCGCTCGACACGCTGGCAGTTGCCCATCTCCGGATCAGGGACGAGGACCGCAGCGGCGACCGCCAAATGCGCGACATCGAAGCGGATCTGGTGGCCCAGGTCTGTAAGAAGCTGATCGGCAATTTCGAGGTGCGCGATCGCCTGGGCGGCCTGCGTCTCTGCGAGGCGAGCGACATCGCCTTGCTGACGCCAAACTCGACCGATCTGTGGCGTTATGAGCGAGCGCTTGAGGAGGCCGGACTGTCCGTGGCCGCCCAGGCTGGCAAGGGTTTCTTCCGCCGCCAGGAGGTCCAGGACCTGATTGCACTGACACGGGTGCTTGCCGACCCGCGCGACCGGCTGGCTTTGGGCTCACTGCTGCGTGGCCCGCTTGTCGGGATTCCCGACAGGGTGCTGCTCGACGCGGTGGAGGCACAGCCGATCGAGCCGAGCCATGAGCCGCGCTTGCATGTCAACATGGATTTAGACCGCATCCCCGACCCGATGATGAAGGACGTAATGATGCGGCTTGTCGCCCTGCGCAAAGGGGCACGGAACTCGACGCCGCACATCCTGCTGGGCAAGGCGATCGAGGAGCTGCGCGTCCGGCCGATACTGCGCCAGCGCGGCGGCCGGGTAGCGGAGCGGGCGCTCGCCAACGTCGATCTCTTCATGGAGATGACGCGGCCCTATGACCTGCGTGGCCTCAAGGCGTTTTCGGATGCCATGCGAAGCCAGTGGGAGGAGGCGACCCGCTCCGGGGATGCGCGGCCGGACGCCGACCGTCAGTCCGTCAACCTCATCACGATTCATTCTGCCAAAGGGCTGGAATGGCCGGTGGTCTTCCTCGTGAACCTGTCCGGCTGGATAGTGTCGCGCACCGAAATCGCGTCCGACCGTTTGAAGGGCCGCTTTCACATGGAGGTCTTCGGCCGTAGCCCAGACGGGTGCAAAATTGCGATGGCCAAGGAAAAGCAGCACGACAAGTTCCAGCGGGAGCGATTGTGTTACGTCGCCGGGACCCGTGCGCGCGATCTGCTGCTGCTCCCGGACCCGACCCAGAACTCCGACCTACGCCAGTGGCTGAACGTCGTCGGCTTAGGGCTGGACGACGTCCCGGCCTTCCCATGGGAACACTACTGTGACGCTCTGCCTTTCGCACGCGCTGACGTCACCAACACTCAGGACCGCGCCTCCTTTCTCGCCGAGGCCGACCGCATTCGCGCCAATACACCGATCATCGCCCGCGTCACACCAAGCCGCGAAGAGGCCGCGGATGCGGAACCAGCAGTGGCGGAACCGATGTTGGATGGCCCCCTCGCATCGGTGGCGGGGGCCGGACGGTTGCGCGGGAATGTGCTGCACAAGCTCCTGGAGGAGGTGCTCACTGGCGAGCTGTCCGACGACGTCGCCGCGCTTTCGGCACGGGCGACGGTGTTGCTCTCCCATACTGGAGCCACCGCTGAGAGGGCACCGGACCCAGTGGAAATGGCCGAGGCCGTCCGACGCGGCCTGATGCATCCGGAGATCGCCGCCATCCGGCACAAGCTCCACCCGGAGTGGCCGCTGGCTTTCAGCACCCTGCGTGAGGATGGTGCCGAGGAAGTTGTCGCGGGAGCCGCGGATGCCGTTGCCATCGAGGAAGACGGCAGCGTCTCGTGCGCGGTCGACTGGAAGAGCGACGTCCGGCCGAGCGATGCCACTGTTACGAAATATCGCGGGCAGCTTGGGCGTTATCTACAGATGACCGGGACGGAACTTGGGTTGCTTGTATTTCTGACATTAGGACGAGTGATTCCTGTATTCTCCAGGATAGCGTGACAGACGGGTAACGCTATCAAGACATCCGAGGCTGGCGGTGAGCGGACGGGCTGCCTTGGTCCACGGGGGCACACATTCGCGTGCAATCTAGCGGTGGCGGCGCCCGTTGCGCAACCGTACCGGCCAGTCGGTAACCCTGGCTACCCTGGCCAGACTGAAATGACGTACGGACAATATAGATGCCCGGCTATCGTCTGGATATTGGCACGCGTCGGTCTCCGACCCTCGGCCCGAAACTAAAGACCAATGGAGGGAGAATGGGCAGGGATTGGAGCATCCGAAACTGCAATCCCCGCATTCCCGCACCACTAACTATCTTTTTTCGGCTACGTTGTCGGACTCGCACGGAAATGGTGGGGAACAGGTCGATGATCATACGTCACACCATCTGGTCCGCGCCCAGGCAACGATGCGAGCCTCCCGGCCGTAGCAAACGCCACCACAGCAAAGCGGCGGGCAAGGCGGCAAAGTTCTATCATGCGGCATGGCTGAACCCCATGTCCTGTCCGCCCTACGAACCAAATACGCCGAACTCGATGGCGAACTCCGTCAGATCGAACAGCGTGCCGAGCAGCTTCGGGCTGACCGCGATACCATCGGTCGGTCGATCCTGATTTTCGACCCAACAGCGCAACCACAAGAAATCCAGCCGAAGGCGAGACGGCAAAAATCATCCGTATTCAAGCATGGCGAGTTTGCCCGCGTCGTGCGCGACCTATTGCGCCGAGCCGGTAAACCGATGTCACTTCGTGACATCGCGGATCAGATGATAGCTGAGCATAAACTGGACATGGAAGTGGCTGGTGCTAGAGCCAAGCTGGACGCCAAAATCCGTACATTGCTTCTTCGCACGCCGGATGTCGTCAGGGAAACACGCGACGGTATACCCGTTTGGCGAATAAAAAGTGAACTATAAATCGGAAAGTGACACTCCATCTAAATCCAGTGCTGCCAGCGTTGCCAATAAAAATGTCGCTGAAAAAGAACCGCGTTTTAACTTCGCCTTTATAGAGTTCTCGGTCTCTCCATACATACCATGCCGTTCTAATCGTTCGGCAAGTTCTGCATATGTTAAATTGGCTCTCTTCAATTCTGCTTTAATAAACCGCGCCGTTCGGTCGCGCAGTTCTTCCTCTGTTGCTGCAAGTCCCATTTGTGTCTCTCCTGACCGTTTTGGATCATATATGACACCACAGGTGTTGACAAGTCCTGATTAGTGTCGTATATGACACCTAACGATCAGGAACGACACTTTACCTATGTCTCAGCATTTCCTCCTCTCAGCCAAAGCACGGACGCTTTCATTAGCGTCGGTGTTTCGGATGACTGACGAGCAAGCCGAGACGACCTTTCGCGCTCTCCGGTGGCAAGGTGGAAAAGCAATTTGCCCGCATTGCGCCTGCCAAATCGTTTATGAGTGTCGCCGCCCATCAGGGGCGCTCCGCTTTCGCTGCAAGGCGTGCCGCAAGGATTTTTCGATCACGAGCGGCACACTTTTCGCGTCTCACAAGTTGCCACTGCGCACATATCTGGCGGCGATCGTGATATTCGTTAACGAAGTGAAAGAGAAGTCGGCGCTCGCGCTGTCCCGTGATCTGGACTGCCAGTACAAAACCGCTTTCGTCCTCTCGCATAAACTGCGGGAGGCTATGGCGTCCGAATTGAAAGGGTTGCGTGTTGGTGGAGACGGCGAGACCGTTGAAGTCGATGGCGGCTACTTCGGCGGGTACGTAAAACCTGCAAACCAAAAGGAAAATCGTCGGGATCGGCGGTACGCCGAGAATAAGAGTGGTAAGCGTCAGGTTGTCGTCGTCGCCCGCGAACGGGGTGGACGCACCCTGCCTGCTGTGTTCAAGTCGGAAGCTGCGTCCATCACTTTCATTGCTACACGGGTCGCACCGGGAACTAAACTGGTTGCCGACGAGGCTATGGATTGGAACGCTTTGCATGGTCGATTCGATGTTGCACGCATCAATCATAAGCTGCTTTATAGCACAGAGAACGGCACCTACACCAACGGGGCAGAAGGCTTTTTCAGCCGGATGCGCCGGTCGGAGATCGGACATCATCACCATATCGCGGGTCCGTATCTGATCCGCTATGCCCAAGAGGCGGCGTTCCGCGAGGATCATCGTCGGGTGGACAACGGCACGCAGGAAAAGGCTGTGGGGATGCTGGCGATGGCTTGCAAGCCGAGCGTTGACTTCTGTGGGTATTGGCAACGGGCGCAGAGGAAAGTTTGAATATACGATTAGTGCGCTAAATATCGACATGAATATGCGCGACATCATACAGATTGTGGAAAACACCGAGACAATGGCTAGTCTGCCGATCACCTTCATCCTCGATTTACCGGAACCTGCCAAGCAAAATGCGCTCAAGGCGTTCCAAAGTCTTGCTGACGGGCAACGTCACGGCGACCCTGAAAAGTTAGGCGGTGCCTCGATGTTTAATCGTGGCCTACACTGCTCTGGGCTTTATGCTGGTCTCACTGAGCATGTGGGAGATATCACCAACCGCATGGCTAAGCAATTTGACTTCTACAAAGGCTCCACTGGAAACGTAAAAGATAAAGTAGAACTCGGGTTGCGTCGGTGCAGGGACGACATCAAGGGTCAAGTGAAAAGAAATTTTGACTTCGCCTCTCATCCTGATCGAGACTCAGATGAAGAAAAAGCTGCTTACAAAGACAAACATAATCGGCAATTCCAAGGCACCTACGCCGACTGGCTCAAATGGTGGCAAGATGCTGGTAAGCGATACGGCGACGCCCATGCGAAGCTGACGGTCTGGAATGAGGCGCAATGGCACGCTCGCGAAGCAGCGGTGGCTATCGGCTATATGAAAGTTTGGACTAGCGCTAGCCTATCTGAAGGCGCTTGACGAGCATCTTCAATCGAGAGAAGCTTGGCAGCGTTATGCTGGTCAGGTGACCGTCGATGCTAACGGCAATCCACGGCCATATGGCGGTAAATAATGAGGTTACAAGAGATCATACGAGTTCCCGCCAGTGATATGGACGAACGGCGAATCCGTGAGGGCATCCGTACTTGTTTGAGCGTCAAACGACGGGTGATAGGTCGGATCAAACAGGTTGTGGTTTCTTGTGGAGAGGACGGCAACGAACAATTTTATCTATTTGCCGAAAATCGTATTGCCGCTGGGTTCGCCATCTTACATCGAGCCACAATCGCTGGGATTACCGGTCATTATGTGACCGAGATCGGCCTGCTGGACGATTACAGGTTCCGTGGCATCGGAATTGCTTTCTACCATCTTTTACTCAACCAAGGCGCAACGCTGTTTTCGGGCGGCACACAAACACCAGATAGCGAAAGGGTATGGCGCAAGCTACTGAGCGATCCTTCGATCACGATTCGTATGAGTGACTGGACGGCAGGGCCAGATGATCCGACCATGACACTCGATCCACTAGCGGTTGATCCATGGTCTCAGTTCGATTACAGGCTAATGGCGCATCGGGCTTAGTTGGTGGCGTTTGCTACATAATACCGAGAAAGTGTCCAATCCTTCTCTCCACATACCTCCTGAACCATCCGCAAATGATGTTTGGAATAAATCTCCTTCTTCGAATCAAAGGGGAGGTTCCGAGCCTCCTGATTCAATATAAGAGGGAGTAGCAGAAGATTTCCAATGCGACTCACATTTGCTTCAACAGATTCGATCGGTCCGTCTACGGACTGTCTCATCTTGCTGCCCCACGGTAGTGCTGGATTCTGCGGGAACACGTGCTCTATGGAATCAGCAGCGCGTAGTCTCCAGACCCCAGCCTTCATGTGTTCGTCCACTGTTGCGCCAGTCCCCGAATTTTTCGCGAGGTGTTCCTCATATGACCAAAGTAGATATCGACATGCTTCAGGCTGATCGTAGAAATTTCTTCGAATCAAACCTTCTTCGAGCGCCTGATCAATCGGATAATCCGCACCAAGCTCCCTAAGACCTTTCATGATTTCATTGTACGTCCGGGTTTCAATATCTTTGGTCACTATCTTCGACGCTAACCGAACGTAGCCGCCCACTTTAGACCGAGCGTCCTTATCTCGGCACCGACCTTGGCGGCAAAGGTCGCCTCTTCCCAGATGCAGGGTAGCACAATTTCCTCAAAGCCCAGTGAGATGAACCACCCTCCGGAAGGTGTCGATCGTCTTCGCTTATTGCCGGGCCTCGTCGCCCTGCATCACTCTCGTTCCTCGCAACATGGTCGGCTCCATACAAAAGAGGGTGGTGTGACGAAGGGGACCTGCACCCCTCTTTGCGGTTTCACAGGCCGCTGCCTCGCTATCTAGGCGTTCGTCACCACAGTCGCCGAAAACACAAAAAAAGCCGCCCGTAGAGGCGGCCTTGCGATTAGTTGGATAAGCTGTGAACCGATCCGCGCATGGCCGCCAGGGCGGCCGCCGCACAGACGCGCCGCCGCTACATCGTATGACGATGCGAATGGTGGTGCGCAGTTTGGATGTTGTTCGTATTCATGGTGTAGACATGGAGACACGGAACGAAGAACAGGTCAACAGGCATCTGACGCCGACGCCGACGAGGCTCGCAGCCAGCGTCGACAAGCTAGGCCGTGTCTTCATTCCGTGACACGGAGGTGTAATCGGTTTCGATTGCCGCTTCCAGCCCGGCTGGTTCAAAGGCGTCCGTCGCAGTCGGAAGCCACGGGTTGCGGACGGGCCACGCGTTTGGGATCACACAGTGCCGGGTGTGTCTCGTGATCGCGACAGTGGGGGCCGGATGTTGGCCCACCCAGCGAACTGGATCGCAACGGCGGCGTACTTGTCCCACTGTTTGCCCGGCGTCCTCATTTCCCGCTTAGGTTGCTGTCTGGGCGATGGAAACCACCCCAGTTTGGGCGATGGAAACAGCCGTATCTGACCAGGACCATGGCCGTTATGTCAAACCTGACGGCCCCATTCGCGGTAACGAGGCCCTCCGCCCTGCTTAAACATTTGGTTGTCTGAGGCACGAGGGAGGAGGGCGCAGGCAGTTCCCCGGCACCGCTGATCGACAAGCGTACACCTACGAGGTCCCCAGCCGTTCCTCGAGAAGCATCTGCTTCATTATGTTGAATTGCTCCTTGCGTGCCGCGACGAGGGCGGGCGGATCCGCGAAGTCATCCTCTGGGTCGGTGTCGTCGGCACATTCATCCGAACCGACGCGTTCAAGTTCCTGCTCCATTCGGAACAGATGTTCATTAAGCTCCTGCCATGAGAATATGCGCCTCACCTCGGCGACAAAGGCTGGCAACTCGCGAGCGAATTCGCGGCGATCCCCGGCAGCTTCAACAAAATTCATCAGTTTCTCTGAAACAAGGTAATCGAGCGCTGACTGGGCACCGAACCTTTCCCTGATACCGCTGGTCGCTGCGCACTGGTCCGCCCATACCGCACGAGCCTGTCCGTTTGTCATTGAATGCTCCTTCATCCTTTCCACCCAACCCGCGTCGGCTGATGCATTGTCGAGCCCTCTCGTCCACTTGCTGCCACGAGAATGTCCAAACCATGCCAAGGCCGTCACGAGGGGAGCCAACCCGTCAATGCTGGTCGGGTCAAGCCATTCTTATCGGCAGGGCCTCCACACAGACCGAGTCGCTCGGCGCCTCGGCTGACTGCCCCGGCACGCTCAAATCGGCACCGCATCACGCTGCAATCCGGCTTGTCTGCCGAAGGCTTTTGGGCCCTCACCTTGGCGTCTCTGCTGTCGAACAGAACACGGAACGAATTGCATGGGCTGCTGCCATGGAACTGGACAGCCAGTACTTGCGCCACGATCACAAGCGAGGCTGCTTAGCCGCAGGATCAGCCGCGACATCAATCGTCAAATCAAATCCAGCCCCATCGTCGCCGTATCGCTTACTGCCAACCTGCAATACTTGCCTAATCACGTCGTGGCTTGCCTGGTGCCGCATAGTCCAACGACGCGACACTCTCGCCAGTCACGCGCTTCGCGGCAGGCACATGCATCGAGTCAGGAAAGGCCCTGAACAGCGCATCCCGTTGCTCCGTCGACAAGCCATACCCAAGCAGAGCCGACGGAAACGGTGCCGCCGAAGTGCCATCCCCAAATGAGATCCGTCCGCGCAGTAATACAATGTCAGCGACACCGGAAATATGACAATGCCACCAAGTAGTATCAGTACGGGCAGGAACTAATGCAGTAACGCAGCGAGCGTTACCGACTTCGACTTCTCTGCGCGCTTTCTCGAGCCAAAGGGAAAGAGTACGGCCGTATGGTGGATTCATCCACACGACCCCAGGCCAACCGTGAGCAAGGCCGTCGTCTAAAGCCGTAAGATGCAGCCGCGCTTGAACTGAAGACTTCCCTCGCCCTGGACTGCACGGATCGGTATCTATCGGCCCGACAACGCCGACGACGAGGTCAAGCAGCCAGGCAGGCGTGTACCACTCTGTTTCGCCGGTCGAGTTTGCAGCAGCCGCCCAGAAATCCGGACTGGTCCCCTTGCGGACGAGACAAAGTCCGGCCCCGACCGCTCTTCCCAGGGCTTCTAGGACCTCAACATGACAGTTTCCGGTCCGCTCGAAGCCCTCAACTGCGGGAATGCTGATGCCAGCCATCATGGCTGCCGTTCTGCGGCTCAGCCGACGCCGTTTGCGCAACGCCAACATGCGCTGTCCGAGCGCCCCGTCACCCGCCAGTCCTCGTCCGGCGACCTCAAGGTTCAGGGCGTCGGCGAGCGCAGTCAGGGTCGCGATATGGCCCCGCCCGCCCTCGACCGCGACCACCGCGTTGCGGCACAGGCTGGCGGAGGAGGCGAGCTCGGTCTGATTTTTTCTGGCGTCCCGCCGAGCCTGCCGAATGGCCCGGCCGAGGCATGGCAAATGCGCGCCTTTACTGATTTTTGCTGGCGGGTTTTGCGCGCGAATCTTTGCCACGCGAGTCCTGGGTAATTTTGTCTCGAATTTCATATCCAAAATCGATTTTTGAATGGCGGGCAGAAGTTGAGGGTTTTTGGCGGCGGCATGGGGCATGGGTGTATTACGTTACTGAATGGTTCCGCCAACGATTTCGTGCTTGCCTTGTTGGTTACCGCCGCCAATCAGTGTTTCAAGGCAACGGATACGTTTCGGTTTAGGCCACCATTTTGCGGGGAACGGTCGCTTCCATGCCTCCGAACCCCGGTTCGCCTTCTTTCGCGTGGCGGAACTCCCCATTGCGATCTCTGGCGCGGCCGCCACGCGCCCAGGCGCTTCAGCAGTCCCGGATCGAAGCGGCCGCGCTGCACGCGACTGGGACGGTCGGTCGCAACGGTGGCGACCAGCCACCAAGCATCCCAAGGATCGCAGCCCTGCCATGGCACACCATAGGATGGTGCAGACGCGTCCCGCTCTCGCCGGGCCACCCAGGGAACCGCGTTCCTCCACCAGGCGCCAAGCCACAGCGCGCGCGCTGCGAGCCGACGCTCCCGTCTCTGCTCGGGACCCAAGGGCTCCAACGGATCTTCCAGCACATCCCGGCGTGCCCGCGCTCGGGCCAGTTCCATCGCCATGCGGGTCTTGCCCGCGCCGGGCTGACCGGTCAGCACGATCCAGCGGAACCGCACCAAAGGCGCGCGCGGACGCCCCCACAGGTCGAGGCGCCCGTCCCCGACATCGTCCGAGAGGAACGCCAGCAATCCTTCCCAGACACGCCGCCGTGCGGTTGGCAATTCCTTGCCGCTGGACGACGGCGGGGGCGGCTCGACCCAGGCAAACGCTTGCATGCCGATGCCCGTTTTTGGGTCCGCCGGAGCCCAGAGCGGGTCGAGCGCCCCGGGGCCCTGAACCGCGCGCAGCAAATCGGAGTCAACTGCCGGGAACCATCGGTCGGCGGCGCGGCGGACCAGTCCGCGGTTTCGCCAAGCGAGCACCGCTCCGGCGAGGCCCGCGCAGACCCATGGCAGCCGGACCGCCAGCCGCGCGCCCGAGCCGTCGCCGAGCGCCTTGTCCAGCCCGGCGTTGATGTTGGCCAGGCCGATCATCCAGCCGACGAGCCTGGCGGATGCCTCCGGGAACACGAGCGCCAGCAGCCAGGCCACCAGGGCCAGCCCCCCCGCACTGGTCAGCGCGAAACAGATCTGTGCCAGGAGCACAACCCGCGGGCGCGCCGCCCCGGCATTCGTCGTCAGCGGTTCGTCGGATGCGCCGGTTCCAACCATGGGTAGACTTTGCCGTTCCGGTCGGGAAGGTTTGCCACGCTGGACCTCGAGAGCGGACCAACACCAGACACGTTTGCAACAGCGTCGGGGCACCCTTGCCGGGCGGCCCGTGCTTTGGTTTCAGCGGGCGATTCCTTTACCAGCATAGTCCGGATGCGCCCGCGAGCTTCGTCGCGCTGGCGTTTGCCAGGCTGAATTCTTCGGCACTGTCATCCTTCTGAGGGGGCAGCGTTTAGTTTTTCGGTGATGATGCCTCGGTCTTTGGCCGTACCTCCCACGATCCGCGCAATCTGTGGCCGGAAGTTTGGCGGACCATTGGTAGCGGTATTCGTGGGTGATGGACCACTTCATGTTCGTTCCCTCAGTCACCAATAGAGCCCGGCAATCCGTTTAAGCTTGCGAAGCGTCGTTGCACACCTTGAGGTCGTCGTCCCGGATGACGGCCACGTAACGACCGCATTCGAAGACCTCTACATGCTCGCTATCCACGCGCCGGACGATGCGGCCGTATTGCCACCAAGGGCCATCTGTCTTCTTGGGTATTACGATGTCATTGCGGCGCACGATGTTTCTTTCTCGCAATCGTTAAAGTGCCAACCACCACAGCCCACAACAGCCGCACGAACACTGCCTGCCGCTGCACCCACGGAACAACCGCCGCCCCAACGGGCGCCTCAAGTACAGCGGCGAGCGGAGGTCCACGGCTGGCGATGGCAGCGTATCCGCCAGCGCAGCAACCAGCGCGGCTGCATATTCCGTTTTGGTCGGCGCACGTTTTACCGGCGCGGCGAGCAAAAACTGGGTTTGCGGCGGAAACGACATTTCCAGGAAATCGCGGACCCGGCCGGGAGCCGTCGGCAAATTCTCGGTTCCGTCGAGGCACGATGAATTTGCCCTCACTACCTGCCTGCCGTCGTCGGTGATGTAGGTCTCCGGAACCTCCCAGTGCTCGTCGAGCAACCCAGCCGCCAGCAGGCGCTTGATGCTGTCCCGCATCATCGGCAGGTGGTCGCCGGGGTACGCCAGCGTGTCCGGCATGATGCGAACGTGCAGACGAAGAATTGCCAGGTCGCAGCGGCGCAGCTTGTCGGCGGCCTGGTTGTCCTCGTTCGCCAACTCGAGGAAATCAGTAACGTATGCGTAGACTGGTGCCCTCAAATCGATGGTGTGGTCAGCATAAATGCCGACAGGGTGCTCGGGATGGTCCATGGAGTAGCCGGTGACCCGGCCCGCGCTGAGCGTGCAGGCCGACTTGTTCTAGGCGACACCGAGGCGGCCGGGCTTGTTCGCGACCAGCGTGAACTCCAGGCTGTCGTGGCCAGCGCCGAAGAATGCTTGATACGCGATGGCCGCGGTCGGGAATATGATGGCGACCTTTCGGCCGTTAGCGAGCGCGTTGATGATGTATGGGAAGTGGTATTTATCCATGACGGCGGAAACTCCCGGCGGGTGACCGGAAAATCCTCCCATGCCGCCTTGCAAGTGATACCAGCTATCGAGCAGACATTAATGTCCTACAGCGTGCCGCGTGTCGTAAGCGGACACTTCTGTCCGGTGGCTTGGCGGGGTCTCGGGCGGCAGACGTCGGAACCAGGTTTGCGGCTCAGAGTCGATGGTCTCCAGGTCGGCGCGGATTATGCTGGCCTGGCGCATTGCGCGGTCCACGGCAGCGGCGATAGCGGAATGAGTGGACCCAGGGTATGTTGACAGCAAGCAAGTCACGAAGGTTGTCAGAGGGATTTCAGGGCTGAAACGAGAAACGGCCCGCCGAGCGTGAAGCTCGAGGCGGACCGCCCCTATGGATACCCCTACCCACGGCACCGAGAAGGACGGAACATTCCGGCTGGAGGAAGCGGACCCCTCCGGAAACACCCTTGTTCGACACTCCCATATTATCGAATACCCAAGGCCTTCAGGTCAAGGTTGGCGATGCAAGAAACGTGTTCCGCGGGCAAGAAAAATAGGTTCTGACACTTTCTGACGGTCTTCTGACGTTTCTGACGCCTGCCACGAAACGTCAGAAGAAATGTCAGAAAAATGCCAACGACCTCACGAATCCCCTCATTTCTTTTAGCCCAGATCTAGCGTGAATACGGCGCGATTCCCTACAGCATGTTGAGTGCTGGTGGATTCGAGGGTGTCATGGGGAAGGTGGAGCGTTGGTTTG
>JBEKLE010000143.1:0-13578 GCA_050010355.1 Rhodopila sp.
GTTGCACAAGCGGTCCGTTCGTCCCAAGCGACGCATACGTCCCCGCACCGCCGCCCAGCATCGCCACAAACAGCCGAGGCGCGGCCTGCCGAAACCGCTCGGTGTGACGCAGCAGTTCGTCGATCCAGACCGCAACCTTGTAGCCGAACGTGGCCGGGACAGCGTGTTGCCCGTGGGTGCGCCCGGCGATCGGCATCTCTGACCCGCGGTCCGCCAGTTCAGCCATCGCCAAAAGGATTTCACCGATCTGCCGCAGGAACACGCCATGCGCCCGCTGCAACACCAGCAGGTCGCCCGTCTGAGTAATGTTCTGCGTCGTCGCACCCCAGTGCACCCAGCCGCCATGCGGATCGCCGGCAATGCGGCCAAGCTCCCAGACCAGCGGAACAATGGTGTGCCCGGTGCGCGCAAGACCTTCATCGATCCGGCCGGGGTCCATCTTCTCCAGCCGGGCCGCGCCCGCGATCGCCTCGGCAGCCGCAACAGGGATGATGCCCAGTTCAGCCTGCGCCCGAGCCAGCGCAGCCTCGACATCCAGCCATGCCTGCCAACGATTTTCCAGGCGGTACAGCGCCCGGATGCCGGGATCCGACACCCGCGCGGCGGTCGGCAACGTGTCGCTCATCAGCGGTTTCCTCTTGCACCGAAGGATCGCAGCCACGCCCCCGCGCGGCAAGCCCCGGCCGAGTTAAGACGCCGGCATGAAGTCGACGATGAATTCGCTGCCGCCGTAGCCCGCCTCTTCCGGAATCCGCAACAGCCGTTTGGACCCTTCCAGTTTCGTCCCCTTCGGCTGCACCGTCACCACGGTCGCCGCCCGTGCCCGCTCCATCGCCTCCCGCACGCTGCTCGCACGCCCGAGCTTTTCCAGGTTCTTCGCGGTGGCAAATACCAGCTTGAAACGACCCGCGTCGGTGTCCGCCAGCGCTTGCGCCGGCGTGATCCAGATCGATTCCACCGCCTCCCAGCCATCGTGAACCGCCAGATGTTCGGACGGCGCCTCAGCCAGGAAGAAGTGCGTGTCGTAACGTTTCGGTTGATTGGACGGCGTGATCCAGTGCGCGAAATGCACCAGCAGATCAGGCGCGGGCACCAGGCCCTCGGACTCCAGCACCGAGTCGAAGCCGATTGACCCCGCGTTCAGGGCGCCGCGATGCTGGTCCTCCAGCCGTTTCAGGGTCGCGGCGTCGATCAGCCGGTCCGATCCCCGGGTCCGGGCGAGCAGCACACCGCATTCCTCAAACGTCTCCCGGATCGCGGCAACACGGAAGGCCAGCGCGTCAGTATCCAGCCCCTCCGGGTTCGGGCAGTCCCCCGCCGCCAGGTCATGGTCGGCTTCCTCCACCCGGCCGCCGGGGAACACCAGCGCGCCGGCCGCAAAGTCGATGGCGTGGTGGCGGACCACCATGAAGACCTCGATCCCCGCCGCACCGTCTCGCAGCAGCATGATCGTGGCAGCGGGTCTGGCAGTGGCTTCCATGACTTTTTCCTGTCGAGTCGACCGCAACAGGTTAGCCCACTGCGGCAAGCGGGTCACGCACATCGGTCAGCAGTCAGCCGCGCAGGCGGCGGATCAGTTCCATCGCGTTGGCCGGCGCGCGCACCTTCTTGTCATTGTCGAAAAACACGAACACGTCCCGCTTGCGCGGCCTCGCTTTCCCGCCAACCCGTTCAGCGTCCTCCGGTTCCTCGCCGCGGGCCCAGGCCTTGATCCGGCCCCCCCACACATCCAGCGCGGCGTTGTCATAGCCGCTGGCATACAGTTCCTCGGACCCGTGCAGCCGGCAGTAAACAAAGTCCGACGTCACATCCATCAGCCGCGGCCATTCCACCGAGTCGGCACACACAAGGGCGACGTCGTGAGCGCGCAGCAGGTCGATGAACTCCTGACAGCGGAAGCTCTCGTGGCGGATCTCGAACGCGTGCCGCATCGCGCGCCGGATGTCCACCTCCAGCCACGCCGGCGCGCGCAGCTTGCCATCATGCTTCCGGCCCAAGTCAGCCGCGTGGCCCGTATCGTGCGGCAGCATCTTCAGGAACGGCGCGATCCGGGCCGGGTCGAAGCGGAAGTTCGGCGGGAACTGCCACAGAATGGGCCCCAGATGGACGCCAAGCCGCAGCAGACCGGAGGCGATGAAGTTCGCCAGCGGCACCTGCGGATCGCGCAGCCGCAGGATGTGAGTGATATAGCGCGGCGCCTTGACCGCGAACACGAAGTCCGCCGGCACCTGCTCGGCCCAGCTTCCGAACGCGTCCGGTCGCTGCATGCCGTAGAAGGTGCCGTTGATCTCAATCGCACGAAGCTGGCTCGCGGCATAGGCAAGCTCCTGCTCGCGCTTGACCTCCTTCGGGTAGAAAACGCCGCGCCACGGCGCGTAGGTCCAGCCGGCGATGCCGACACGGATAACGCCCCCACTCAATGCCATTCACCACGGAGTTGAACGGGACCCTCCACTGCACGCACTCGCGTCAAAGATTGCGGGTCACGTTATGATTACAAGAGCGGATGGATTAAATAGCTGAAACCCGTATGATCAAAGGCTTGTGCAATTCGGCCGCGGCCATCGCCCCGCTACGGAACAAGAACTTGCGACCTACGATCCCCCACCAGCATACGTTCGTGTGGGATGCAATCGGCCCATCTGATCGACTTGCGAGATGGGATCAGTCGCCGATGCCTTGCCCGCGAACCGGCTCCCCTTTCCATCGATCCGCAGGAACACCTGGCGCAACGAGACTGTCACATGACCATCGTTCGCCCAGTCCGGAGAACAGAGCATGGGATTGTAGAAATTCGTTGCGCCATGCGTGATGTCGCGCGGACGGTGACGCGCAAATCGAACCGCGGTCGCCTGAACCGCCTCCCAGACCGGCAGCTCGCGCGGTACGATCGAGGCGGAAGACTTGACCCACTGAAACTGGCTGCCGTTGTCGGCCCAAACCGTCGCACAAATAGTCGAGTCAGTATGCACGGCCCGGTTGTAGATCACCTGTGCGACCGCCAGACGCTCAGCCTCGGTTTCACCGCGCGCCTCGTGATACATCGCCAGCGCAAGACACAGGATTTGGTCGTGCTTCAGCAACCCTTCCTGCCGAATCTCCTGGATGATCGTTCCTGCCGGAAGCCGCCGCAGATTATCCAGCGCAGCACTCGTCGATAAGTCGGCACCAATTTCCCGAGCCATCGCCGGTAACGCGACAATACACAAACCAAATCCCCACACTATTCGTCGTAACCGCATCATTCAAATCCTGGCATCGCTGAAGCCTCGACCAGCCATCGATGCCACACCACAGGTCAAGCCGGACCTCATAGTTTCGTGATCTTGCCGATACATCATCGGAATGGTCGCAGGCACCGCTCGTCAGCGGCTCAGCAGCCCGCTGCTCAGCAGCCGCTTTCGTGCGAATCATCCACGCCCCGAACGCTACCCGTCGTCGCCCGTCAGCCCGTGCGCCCGGAGCCGGTCCGCCAGCAATTCCACTATCGTAATAGCGGTATCAATCTGCCGCTCGGGCGGAATGTGTTGAACAAGCGTATGGACCGCGCCCTCAATCAGCACGCCCAGAACAGCGTACGGGTCCACATCGGCCTCGCCGATCATGCTGATCATCTGCGCGAGGACATGCACCGGGTCGGGCCGGTCGGCCGCAGCGCGCTGCACCCGGCGGATCAACGCATCCACGGTTTGGTAACGGCGGTCTGGCATGGCACCAGAATGCCCGTTCACGCGGCGATGTTGCAACCCCGTCCACGGCCGTCGCCTCACGCCTTCATCCCCTGACGCCTTCATTCCCTGACGCCTTCATTCAGTGTGGTGCATCACATTTTCCAGGAACCGCACCCAGTGCGCCGGCAGCCCGTGGCGCCGCGCGCCTTCCCGAAGCAGCGAAATGTAGCGGTGCGACGGAGTTCCATCGGTGTCCTTCCCAGCGGCCACGTAGGCAATCGCCGTCACCGAATGTCCATCCGTGTCTTCCGCCTGCAGCAACGTCGGCCGGTAGCCGCGACCCGGTACCCCTTCCGTCGAATCCAGGCGCAGCATGTCCCGACGGGTGATCCTGTACAGCACCCCCCACACCTCCTGATCCGCATCGGGACAGATATTGGCAGGCGCGGCCTTGCCCTTTGGCCGGCCTTCCAGATTGAAGCGCAGCCGGTAGCCGGCGATACGGCCCACGCGGGATTCGAGCGGTCTGATCCGCCGTCGCCTCACAAACGTGCCTTCATCCATGTTGGAACCATAGGCGAAGTACCAGACCTGGTCCGACGGTCGACCGTCCAGAACCAGACCATGCCGCCGGTAGTGCCATCGCGACAGATGCCAGGACTTCGCAAGCAGAGGTCGCCAATGAATTAGCATTCAGGCTCTCTCTGCCATCCGGCGCCCTCGCCTGCAACGGCCGGAAAAGGACCCGCTCAGTCGTGGCCGGACAGCGCCCGGTCGAGATAATGCGCGGCACTGATCAAAGCCAGATGCGTGAACGCCTGCGGGAAGTTTCCCAGATGCTCACCGGCCGGGCCAAGCTCCTCGGCAAACAGCCCGAGATGATTTGCATAGCCCAGCATCTTTTCGAACAAGAAACGAGCCTGCGCGACATCGCCGGAACGCGCCAGGCATTCCACATACCAGAAACTGCACATATTGAACGTGCCTTCACCCCCCGACAGGCCATCCGTACCATGCTCGGTAGAGTAACGAAACACCAGGCTGTCATCCACGAGGTGCTCACCGACCGCCTTCAGGGTCGACAGCCACCGAGGGTCCGTCGGACTGATAAACCGCACCAGCGGCATCAGCAGACAGGACGCGTCAAGCGCCGTGCTGCCCTTGCTCTGCACGAAGGATTGCTGATCAGGATCCCAGAAGTCCGTGTGGATCGAGTGATAGATGGCATCCCGCACGTCCAGCCAGTGCACCAGCGGCGCCGGCAGCGACCGCTTACGCGACAGACGGATCGCCCGGTCCAAAGCCACCCAGCACATCAGCCGCGAATGCAGAAATTCCCGGCGGCCGCCGCGCACTTCCCAGATACTTTCATCCGGTCGCTGCCAGTTCCGGGTCAGCCAATCGGTCGAGCGAACGATGCCTTGCCAGGCCCGAAACGATACCTGCTCGCCGTGCTTGTCGGACAGATAGATGGCGTCCATCAGCTCGCCGTAGATATCAAGCTGCAGTTGCTCAAGAGCCGCGTTGCCGACACGGATCGGCGTCGAATTACGATAGCCGCGCAGATGCGGCAACTCGGTTTCCACCAGCTCCTCGTGGCCGTCGATCCCGTACATCAGGCGCAATGAACCGTCTGGTCCGCACTCGGTTTCCCGGTCGCTCAGCCAGCGCATGAAGCTGTTGGCTTCCTCGGTGTGCCCGAGCCGCAGGAATGCGTAGACGGTGAAGGCGGCATCGCGAATCCAGGTGTAACGATAATCCCAGTTGCGGACACCGCCGATGTCCTCGGGCAGGCCGAAGGTCGCCGCCGCGACCATGGCGCCGTGCTCCGCCGAAGTCAGCAGCTTGAGCGCCAGTGACGAACGATTGACGATGTCGCGCCAACGGCCGCGGTAGGTCGAGCGCGCGATCCATTGCCGCCAGTAATCCGAGACCTCCTTGAAAGTGGTGGTCACGTAGTCAGAAGCAGCCGCCACACTCCCCACGCCATGACCCGCATCCTCCAGGACGAAAGCGGCCGACTCCCCGGGCGCAAGCTCGAACGTGGCAAACGCCTCACCAGCCGCAACCCCAATCGGCACGGTCGCTCGCAGTCGCAGTGCCAGACCATCGGCGCCGCGCGAACGAAACACTACCGTATCGTCCTCCACATCCAGGTCGTGCTGCGCCCGCGCATAGTCGAACCGGGGGGCGCACCGCATCCGGAACCGCAGGTTGCCACGCACCGCCTTCGCCCGCCGGATCAGCCGCTGCCCCTTGTCCGCATCGCTGAGCGAGAAGAAATCCGAAATCTCCGCGACACCATTGCGCGACAGGAAGCGGGTGAGCAGCACGTTCGTGTCCGGCAGGTAAAGTTGCCGCCGCCGCGCATCCTCAAGCTCAGGCGCCAGCTCGAACCGCCCTCCCCGGTCATCATCAAGGATCGAGGCGAACACGCTCGGGCTGTCGAAACGCGGCCAGCACAAGAAGTCTATCGCCCCGTCGAGAGCCACCAGCGCCACGGTACGGAGGTCACCTATAACGCCATGATTCTCAATCGCCTCACCCATATCAACCTCCCCCTCAACGTTCCCGAGCCTCGTTCAAGCGTCAGCCAGGACGGAGCTGAAATCGCCCGCCGCAACGTGCCCCACGTGTCATGTCCGGGCTTGGCCCGGCCACCCACGACTTGCAGGCGCCGAGTATCGCGAGGTCCATGATAGTACTTCTTGAGCGTCGCCTAATCTAATTACCCACGAAAAAGGCGTGACAAGCAAGATCCCCCTAACAGCTCCACCGCGTCCCGCATGTCCGCCTCCGGACCGGAGTAACCGAACCGGACGAACCTGTCGAGAGATCGACCCATGAGCAACGCCGTCCCAACCGATGGGCACCACCCCTCAAAAACGGTCGGGCCGAAAATGGCGGGCACTGCTTGAACGATACCGCCTGGAATTGGCGGACAGCAATCGGAAGGCCGCAGCTCCGCCCAACGCGCCGTCTCGGCATAGCCCGTCACGACCGACGTACTCTTACAAGAAACGATCGAAGATGAAATCAACGAACATCCGCCTGGCTGAGCGAGAGCATCGACCCCGTGACAGACCCCCTCTACCACAACAATCGAGCTGTGTAGCTGGCGAACGCACCATCAATCGTGACGATGGTCATGTCCTCGACGATTGCCTGACCGATCAGAAACCGAACCATCGGGTCCTTGTGATGGAACGGCAGATCAGAAGCGGCCTGCGCATGACGCATGGCGATCGGGATCTGGATGAATCCATGCGAAGCAACCACCGCCGCAACGTCCGACGCGATCGCGGCAAACTCCGGTTGCCTGCCGGAACGGAACTTGGCGATGAACTCCCAAGCCGTAATTGCGCTGACGTATTTTTCGTTCCGGCTGTCCGCGATAGCGGCCTGCGCCGTCGCCGACAATGCCGGGTCACCAAGATGCCACCAGTAGAGCGTGTGAGTATCGAGCAGAAGCCTTAAAGTCCCCATTCCGAAGCTTCCTCATCCGACATCGGGGCGAAGGCGCTCCATGGGACGGGAGGACACTGATCTTTCCCCAACCCAAACACCGGTTGCGGTTTGATCGGCACGAGTTTGGCCACCGGCCTGCCGTGTATTGCGATCGTCACGGATTCGCCTTGCTGGGCCAGCGAGACCAACCTCGACAACTGGCTTTTGGCCTCGTGCATATTTACGACATTGTCCATACGGCACGCTCCTTAGCCACAATTCTAGCTAAGTCGGCTATCGGCATCAACATCGAACACTGGCCCAGTCACGGCGAAGCTCTCGGACGGCGTATTCATGGAAGAAGTACGGTCGGGAGATCGAGGTTTCCGCGGGGGACACTATCGCCACCCCTTCAGCCGCTCCGCCGCCGCCGCCATGTCCGCCTCAACACCGCAATAGCTGAACCGGACAAACCGCCCACCGCGTGTCCGGTCGAAATCGACCCCGGGACTGACCGCGACCCCCACCTCCCGCAACATCCGCGCGCAAAACGCGGCGCTGTCGTTGGACCGGTCGCTGATATCGGCAAACAGGTAGAACGCCCCCTCGGCCGGCGAAAGCCGGCCGAACCCGGCCGCCGGCAGCGCCGCCAGCAGATGATCCCGGGACCGCCGGTACCGCGCAACATTCGCCCGCAGTTCCGCCTCGCAGTCAAACGCCGCCTCGGCCGCCACCTGCGAGATATACGGCGCGCTGATGAACAGGTTCTGCGCCAGGCACTCCACCGGCCGCGCCAGATCCGGCGGCAGCACCAGCCAGCCGATCCGCCAGCCGGTCATCGAAAAATACTTCGAGAATTACCTCCCTGTTGCACACCCAAATGAAGCGATGCTAGTGAACCGGGAAAGGACAACAATCCATCGCCCACTTTCTCACCTTGGCCGAGTTGAAAGCGTCCGGTGCCGTCATTCCGGCGATCAGCTACGGACGTGTTTCCTCCGAAAAGCAGTTGCGTGGCGAGGGGCTCAAACGCCAGCACAAAGCCACCCTCGCCTGGATCGTCAAGCACCCGGAGTTGAACATCAGGCTAGACGACGCGAAGACCGATGAAGCCCGATCAGCCTGGAAAGGCGATCATGTGGCGAAGAAGGACGCCGCTCTCGGCAAGCTGCTCGAAATGGTCAAGCTCGATGAATTGCGTCCGCCGCTGATGATTATAGTGGAGGCGCTGGATCGGCTATCCCGTGAGAATCCCTGGACGGCACAGGAACGACTTGCCGGATTGGTGACGCGCGGCATCCTCGTGGCCACCACGAGGGACGATAAGATATACAGCTTGGACAGCGGTATTGGCGATCTCATCCTATCGGTGGTCTATATGTCTGCCGCCCACGAGGAGTCTGAAACGAAATCCGAACGTGTCCGCGCCACCAAGCAAATGCACGCGATCGAGGCTCAGACCACAAAGCACGTCATACACAAGAACGTCCCTGGTTGGCTGTACGTCGCCGAGGCGATCAGCACTACCAATCGCGCTACCCGCAAATATGAGAAGATCGATCGCCACGCCTCCACCGTGCTCGCCATGTTTCAAATGGCGTTGCATCATGGCGCCGCTTATATCACCCGATGGCAGATCGACCATTGAGCCGTTCGGGCGGTCCGGTTCGTGGAACATCCGTTACGTCAAGGATATTTTGAAGTCACGCGCACCGCTCGGCCATTTGGACACCAAACACGGATTGATCGAGGACACCTTCCCTCGGATCGTTGATGATGACCTATGGCTCCTTGTTCAAGCGGCCTGTAAGGCGAGGACGGGTAAAGGTGGTCACAAGCTGAATGCCGCCGTTAACCTGTTCGCCGGCATCGGCCGCTGCGCTGATTGCGAGGGCAACATGCGGATCAATCGGCATGGTAGAACGGGACATCGCTACTACGAATGTACAAACCATGCGGTTCTGCGCATATGTCCCAACCGACACCGGTATCGCGTCGATATGGTTGAGGAAGTCCTCCTGCAAGACCTTGGATGGCTGACAATCCCCTCATCCGAGCGGCAGACACCGGCCGATCTGGCGGTACTCACCGAACAGGTTACCACCTACAAGGCCCGCTACAAGCGGCTGGCATCGAAGCTTCAAGAACTTGACGACGATGAGATGTACGAGGAGATCGAGAGGCAACTACGCGAATTGCGCGCCAAGATCAACGACGCCAGCACGCAGGTGGCCGCAGTCCAGCGGGCAATCGCAGTCGCCGCTGCGCCTGTAAGGATTGGCGATATCAGCGACCGACCAAGACTGCACACCGCCCTTCAGCGATTGATCAAGGGCGTATACTTTGGCGAGAACCACGAGGTCGCAATCGTCAGCAACGCTGGCCTATTGCTCATGATCAACGTTCGTCCGCCCCTACCCGGACGGTACTTGGAGATGCTGTCCCCAGACGGCAAACTGCTGGTGATTGATAACGGGGCGGTTCGCATCACCGAGGCGCCACCGATCATGGTTGCTGGACTGAGACCGCTTGACGCCAAAACGATTGCCGACATCCAGGCCCATCTAGCAATAAGTGATTCGGAGCCGAAGGTGGCTCTCCCACAGCGTTCCCTCCCGGCATCAAACGTTCCGCCGGGATCGTAGACGCTGACGAACCGGGCTGTTGGATCGGCGGCGATCCAAGACCAGCCGACTGGCGCCGGGGTAGATAAAAAGACCAATTCTGGAGCGGGGCTGGTGCGGATTGTGCAGCGGAAGGACGGCAGCGCCATGATACGGACTGGCCCCGGTATTTGATTTTCACCGCTGAGTCGGGCAGCACCTCGCGCACCGGCTGCAAGGCGCTCGTCACGTCACTTCAGGTACACGCCGCGAACGACGGCGGCGGGGAGATTGACGCGAATGCTGATTACGCCGGGGGGGGGCGGAACCGTCCTCGAACCATTTGCGGGGTCGGGAACGGCAGGCGAGGGTGCGATGAGTCTCGGTTTCGATGTGATTTTGATCAAACAGGAACGGGATGTTTACGGCGGCTGCGCGAATGGCTCAAGCGGAACCCGAAGTACGGCGATGACAGTCAGACCGCCGATGCGCTCGACCGGACGGACGATGAGGCGGCACGGACCCAAACACGCTTCGACTTCCATATGATTTTCCGGCCCATGGCACCCGGTTACAGACATCCGGCGTTGCGTGTTCGATCTGGCGATCGACGAGCATGCAGCGCAATCATCGTGCCGAGAATCGAGGTGGAAGCGCCGGAGAGCCGCAGTCGCCTGCCGGGTGATGGACCTGTGCCGGTCACCGAACCGAGGTTTCGATGCTCAAATGGTGGCAGCAGGACGGTTCACCCCTGTTGATCCAAGCGAGTCAGCGGATCGGTTCCGACCGAAAGTGGGATGCGGAAGGCGGTTCAGGCCGTACCGTGGTCCGCGTATATCGTTCAGTCACGGGAGCGTGACTAGCGGCCGTTGAAAATGATATGAGCGCGGGATGACCAACAAAACAATCGCCGCCTCACTCGTTTCAAAGCGCGACCGCAACGAGGTAGCCAACATCAAGCGGATGCTGTCCGAGCACCACGCTCGCTCGGTCGTCGAATGCGTCGCAATCGGCGAGCACATTCATCACCATCTGGAACGCAAGGCGTTGAACAGGGGCGACGTTCAACGGTACGCAAAAGCATTTTTCGAACACGACGCCGAGTATCTGCGCCGTTTCGTTCGCCTTTTCATCTATCAAGATGACCTGCCCGAGGCTCGGGCATGGGAGGCGGCAACCGAATGGGAGAACCTCTGCACGCATGAGCCGCAGAGGTCGAATAACCTATTGACTTGGTTCTGGAAATCGAGACGCAAAAATATTGTCGATGATGCAACAACACGTAAACCGTTTACGGAATCAGAGGACGGATCGTGTCTAGACATCCTGGTCGGTGATTGTCGCACCTTGCTGCATGGTCTGGCCGATCAAAGCATCCAAGCCTGCATGACTTCCCCACCCTATCATATGACTCGAAATTTCGGCGGCGGCCCGTTAGAGATTGGCCAGGAACCAACAGTTTCGGAGTATATCGCGACACTCGTTCAAGACGTTTTCCGGCCCACTTCCGCAGCCAGATGGCGCGGCAGGCCAAGTTTTTCGCAGATTTGATCCTCGATGGTCGTGTTCTCGAACGCCCAGGTCAAAAACTTATTCGGCCCGGTGGCGCTGTGCCCGAGGCGATCGGTTGTGCCCACCATGTCAAAGGCGAACCGAAAGAAACTCAATCTGGCTGGTACGAGGTCAGCTACCAGCGGTGGGTCGGCCTTGTCGGCCATCACATCACCTCGCCCGACGGCCAATCCAGATCGCCCGCGCGAGCCGGTCGGCGATCAACTGATGGGCATTTGTTGCGTCTGCGGACGGGAACAGGTCACACACGACGGCGAAAAGGTCTTGCACGGCTATCAGCGACCGGGATATGGCTGGATCGTGGGCGGGTGCTATGGCACGCGTAAGCAAGCATATAATCTGTCTTGCGAGCCGTGCTCCGAATACAAAACGGAGGTCTTGCTGCCGTATCAGCGGGACGCCCGTAAACGTCTTGCCGACCTGAAAAACGACAAGGTCGATTCGCTGACCGAAGCCAATCATCTTGGCGAAAGCAAGACCTTTACCCGCACGGACAACGAGTTCCCTAAACTGCACAAGCGCGAAATCGCATACTGGTCGCGGCAGATCGAGCAGGTCAGGGATGAAATCATGCTGATGGACAGACTGGTTGCCGGCTGGAAACCCAAGCCCCTACGAGGGGCCGCGTGATGCCAACGTTCACGTACGCCGGCCAACGTCTACCAGTCGATACGTTATATTCCGACGCTAGGGTCAGTTGGGCCATTTACCCACTGTGGCCGGCGGGGAAAGCATCCCCCGTCAGCGACGGATTAACGCCGTTCCCCGTGATCGTGTCGCGCCCCACTCGGAAGCTGCTGACTGATCGCTGGGCGAGTTCTTTGACAACTGCATAGCGTAAACGGGCAGGGCAATTCGGCTCTGTCCGTTAGTTGCGGGAGTACGATATGTAATTTGCAGGTCGCCAAGCCACATCTGCGTATCCCGACTGTTATGCCGGATCATTCAGCGTGTGCGTTTGGTGATCCTTCGCGATGCCGCGTCAGACTGCACAATTTGGAATTGAGCGGTATTCGATTCCGTTGACCCAGCCCGGTATGACCTCGATCTCAAATCCGACGCCACGGATCGCTGAGATCGCCACGGCCCAGGCCGAGGCGACGAACTGTCAGCGAAAACCGCCCGCAAACTGGAAGCACTCCTATGCGGACAAGCGAACCGAGATTCAAGCTGCTCGAATGGCAACTCGCGGTGGCGGCGTTGACCGCCAAGCCGGAGGACGAACAGATCGCCGCCGTAAAGGCCCTGGCAGGACGGCTGGGCGGATTGAGTGTGATGACCTGTTGTGGCCAGGGGGCAGATGCGCACGGGCATTACCGGGCTTCCTGTCCGCAATACGTTTCAAGCCAGATGGGGCGTTCCAGGTGATCGCCGAAGGTGGCTGGACGATCGACTTGTCAGGAGACAGGAACTCGATCGCCCAAGGGGTCACGCGCCGTTGAGGATTCAGGAGTTTCGCCGGAGATGATGAAGCAGCGCCGTTCGGGTTAAGGTGCGGCGCTCCCGCCAAAACTGCTTCGGTTGCCGGGCTAATTCGGTCAGTTCGTCGGTAGCGAACGCCCCGTTGATTGCCGGAGCGGCCCGATCGGAAAAAAACGCCGCCCTCAAGCGATAGATTTGCTGCTGATCGGGCGCCGTGACGCCACGGTATCCGGGTAATTTCCAAGTTTTAGTGATCGCCGCGACTTGCTCATCGGTCAGCGCAGCAGCGATTGCTTCTAACGATTGCTCGGGATCAGGATCAGGATCGATCTCAGGATCAGGATCAGGATCAGGATCGGGATCGGGATCGGGATCGATCTCGGGCACGGGCTCGGGCTCGGGCTCTGGATCGGGATGAGCACCGTTGGCCGCCAACTTCGCCCGAAGCTCTGCGATCTCAGCTTCCAATGTCTGCCGATCCTCATTGCCTGTTTGCAACAGTTCCTCCATTTCCGCGGCACGGATTTGGATTTCCTTCTTTTGCTGTTTGAGGATCGCCAGTTCCTCTCGGAGCGCGGCCGTTTCCTTCATCAAGGCGTCGATCTGGTTGGCGCCAGCGGTGCCAGCGGTAGCCGAATCGGCCTTACCCTCGGCGGCGGCGGCTTGCAGCGCCTTTGCCTCTTGTTCCTTTTCCTGTTGTTCCTTTTCCTCCTGGCTTTTCCGGGGCTTGACCCAGTTGCGAGTAATAGGGGCAAAACCGTGGGCACTGCCGCCAGTCAGGCGGGCCGGAACCGGCCTCTGACATGACGGTCGAGCGGCTCGATCACGATGTGCCCCGCCACCTTGAGCCTGCTGCCCAGATA
>JBEKLE010000144.1:0-13559 GCA_050010355.1 Rhodopila sp.
GGCGGCCTGATCCCCTACGGCGGCACCTTCCTGTGCTTCTCGGATTACTGCCGCCCGTCCATCCGCCTCGCGGCCCTCATGCAGGTCCGCACGATCTTCGTCATGACGCATGATTCGATCGGCCTCGGCGAGGACGGCCCGACCCATCAGCCGGTCGAGCAGCTCGCGGCGCTGCGGGCCATCCCGCACCTCGCGGTCTATCGTCCGGGCGATCCGGTCGAGACCGCCGAATGCTGGGAGCTGATCCTGGACACGCCGCGCCAGGCCGCCCTGATCGCCCTGTCCCGCCAGCCGATGCCGCTGCTCCGTCGCGAACCCGGCATCGAGAACAAGTCGGCCAAGGGCGGCTATGTCCTGCTGGAGGCGGAGGGCGGTGAGCGCAAACTCACCATCCTGAGCACCGGGTCGGAACTGTATCTCGCGGTCGAGGCACGCGACCTTCTCCAGAAAGAAGGCATCCCGACGGCGGTTGTCTCCTTGCCGTGCCGCCTGCTCTTCGAGGCGCAGGACGCAGCCTACAAGAAGGCCGTCCTCGGCACGACCCGTGCGCGCGTCGCGGTGGAAGCGGCGGTCGAGATGGGCTGGGAGCGCTACATCGGGCTGGAAGGCCGCTTTATCGGCATGCACGGCTTCGGCGCCTCCGGCAAGATCGGTGACGTTTACAAGAAGTTCGACATCAACGCCGTGGCCGTGGTGCGCGCCGCGCATGAGACGCTGGCGGAGGTTGCCGCTCTCTGACCTCGACGCACGAAGAGGACCCTGGTGCCGGCGGTCGCGCCCGTGGTTGCGGACATCCGCGCGGCGCTGGCCCGGGGTCGGCCATGACGGGGGGCCGGCACCCTGTTCGGCCCCGGACAGGTGGGCCGGCTGGCTCACGAATGGCAGCTAAAGGACCTTCGTAAACGCAGCCGGACCGGTGCGCTTTCAATCTGGAGCGTTAGCTCCCATATTAGTTGCGGCGTCCGATGCGCGGGCGTGCGAGGTTGGGAGCGATGACAACACAAGTAACCGAGACCGTCAGACTCGTCCGTGGCCGGCCCAGGAACTTCGACCGCTCGGTTGCCCTTGAAAAGGCGATGAAACTGTTCTGGGAGCGCGGCTATGAAGGCGCCTCGTTCGATGATCTGACCGCCGCGATGGGCATCAGCGCGTCCAGCTTCTACAACTCGTTCGGCAGCAAGGAGCGTCTGTATCAGGAGGCTGCGGAGGCCTACATGGCCGCTGCGGGCAAATGGTTCGCCGGCGAACTCAATGCCGACACGGACACGAAGACTGCCTTCCACCGCCTGCTGACCGCGGCCGCACGCGAGTTTACGCGAAAAGATCTGCCCACTGGCTGCATGATCTCGCTTGCCTGCACCCAGGTTCCCCCCGCGCTGACGTGCTTGCGCGACACCATGGTAGGGTATCGTGGGACGGCGCAGTCGGCCATGGCGGCCCGCATTCAACGCGGCATCGACGAGGGCGACGTCCCGAAGGACACCGATGTCGAGGCGCTGGCCGCGTTCTACAGCGCATTGTCGCGCGGGCTGGCGGCCCAGGCCCGCGATGGAGCATCCCGCGAACGACTCCAAACGATCGTCGAGGTCGGCATGCGAGCCTGGCCCGCAGCGACACCGTAAGCGCCACCGAATAATTGGAGCGATCGCTCCAGAACCTCTTGAATGCCGATACGCGCGGCTCTACCTGGACGTTATTGGAGCGTTTCCTCCAATTCATCGAAGGGCAGGAGAGAGCGGGCATGGAAAGATTAACAGGTAAGGTCGCTGTCGTAACCGGGGCCTCGAAAGGCATCGGCGCGGGTATCGCGAAGCGGCTTGCGGCGGAAGGCGCGTCCGTTGTCGTCAACTACGCGTCGAGCGCGGACGGTGCGAACCGCATCGTCGATGACATCGTGAGGGCCGGCGGCCAAGCGGTCGCGATCGGCGCCAGCGTGGCGAACGGAGATGATGTGACGGGCCTGTTCGATCGGGTTCGGCAAAAATTCGGCCGCGTCGATGTGCTTGTCAACAATGCCGGAATCTATGTTTTGGCGCCGATCGAGGGCGTATCGGTCGCGGACTTCAGCCGGCAATTCGACACCAACGTGCTGGGCCTGCTGCTGGTGACAAAGGCTGCGCTGCCGCTGTTTCCCTCCACCGGGGGCAGCATTGTCAACATCAGCTCCGTGGTCAGTACGCTCGCCCCGCCCGATGGCGCAATTTATGCCGGCACGAAGGGCGCCGTCGACTCGATCACCAAGTCCCTGGCGAAGGAATTCGCCGCGCGGAAGGTACGGGTCAACAGCGTCAATCCTGGTCTCGTTATCACCGAAGGGACGAAAACCGCCGGCATCGCTGGCAGCGAATTCGAGGCCTGGGCGGTCGCCAATACCCCGCTCGGGCGCGTCGGCCGGCCGGAGGACATCGCAGCAGCGGTCGCGTTTCTTGCTTCTGACGACGCGAGCTGGATCACCGGCGAGTCACTGCGCGTCGCCGGCGGCAGCGGGATGTAACCGCTTCCTCTCCCCGCCCACGAGCGTTCGCCCCGACCGGACGAGGCCGGCAAGACACACGGGACACCAGGTGGCTGCACAAGCCACCGCCGCGTGCCCCCCGGCGTCTCCCTGCCCATTACGCGTCCGGGCGATCGCGGCATGAGCCCATCGCAACACAAGTCACGTCACCATTGAGGGTCAGCACATGGACAGCATTTCCCTGAGCGCCCAGGACGTCGCCGAACGCACCAGCCCCGCCGATGACGCCCACCCTTCCATGCGCCCGCCTCCCATGCGCCCACGCAGACGGTGGCGCGCACTTGCGGTCTTCGCTGTCCTGGCGATCATTGCGGCCGTGGGCGGGGAGCAGGTCTGGCGCGCCCGCCAAGTGCCGCCTGCCCTGCCGCCGCCGCCACCCCAGGTCACCGTAAGCCGGCCGCTGCAGCAGAAGGTGCAGGCCACCACCCGCTTCCTGGGCCAGTTCTCGGCGGTGGACCGCGTGGAGCTGCGGGCCCAGGTCGGAGGCACCCTGAGCATGATCGAATTCCAGGACGGGCAGATCGTGCACAAGGGTGATCCGCTCTTTGTCATTGACCCGCGGCCGTTTCAGATCAGACTCGATCAGGCCGTCGCGCAATTTCAGACCGCGCAGGCAAAGGAGGCGCTGAGCGAGGCGGAGCTCTGGCGGGCGCAGCAGCTCAAGCGGGCCGACTTCGGCAGCGCGGAAAACGTCGACGCGCGCGCCGCCGATCAACGTAGCACGCAGGCCGCCATCGACACCGCCAGGGCGGCGATCAGCGATGCGCAACTCGACCTTGAATTCTCCCGCGGGGTCGCCCCGTTCACCGGACGGATCGGCGCGCATCTGGTCTCGATCGGTAACCTCGTGAGCGGCAGCCGAGGAGGCACGAGCCCGACAACACTGCTGGCAACGATCGTCTCCCTCGACCCTAT
Source organism: Rhodopila sp. (assembly GCA_050010355.1). GTDB lineage: Bacteria > Pseudomonadota > Alphaproteobacteria > Acetobacterales > Acetobacteraceae > Rhodopila. The sequence continues at coordinate 3,431 of JBEKLE010000144.1, forward strand.
CCACATCGATTTCGACATGAGCGAAGCCGATTACCTGGCCTACCAGGAAGCCATTCGTGGCACCTCGGTGCGTCCCGACGTTGCCATCAGTCTTGACGGCGACGGAAATTTCGACCGCCACGGCACGCTCGACTTCATCGACAACGCCGTGAACCGCAGCAGCGGGACGATCCACGCACGCGCGACGGTGCCCAATCCGGACCTTAGCATCACGCCTGGACAGTTCGCGCGCCTTCGCGTCTCGCCTCGGTCAGCCCGCGCCGGCCCTGCTGGTGCCCGCGGCCGCCGTGGTCCCCGACCAGTCGCGGCAGATCGTGATGACCGTGGCGGCGGATGGAACGATCGTTCCGAAGCTGCTTGAGATCGGCGGCCTGTTCAACGGGCTGCGCGTCATTCGCGACGGCCTGACGGCGGACGACCGGGTCGTCATCGATGGCGTGGTGCGCGTCCGCCCCGGGATCAAGGTTGCGCCGGTCGCCGGCACGATCACCTCCGATCCCAATAGCGACGCAGGATAAGGCCCGCCGGCGACGCCGGAGAAAGGACATCACGATGCGTTTCACCCACCTCTTCATCGATCGCCCCATCCTGGCGACGGTGCTCAGCGTCTTCCTCACCCTCATCGGCCTCGGCGCGCTGGTGGTTCTGCCGGTCGCGCAATATCCACAGATCGTGCCGCCGACGGTGCAGATCACCACAAGCTACCCAGGCGCCTCCGCCCAGGTGGTCAGTCAGACAGTCGCGACGCCGCTCGAGTAGTCGATCAACGGTGTCGAGGACATGATCTACATGACCAGCCAGTCCACGGGGGACGGCAACCTCACCATCACCGTCACCTTCCGCATTGGCACGGACCTCAATGTCGCGCAGATGCTGACCCAGAACCGGGTGCAGGACGCGCTGCCGCGGCTGCCGGAGGACGTCCAGCGGCTGGGTGTGCAGGTGCGCAAGGCGACGCCAAACATCCTGGTCGCGGTGCATCTGTTCTCGCCTGACGGATCGCGCGACAACCTGTATCTCTCGAACTACGCGACCCTGCACGTGAAGGACGCGCTGGCGCGTCTGCCGGGTGTGGGCGACGTGCAGCTGTTCGGCGCCCGCGACTACGCGATGCGCATCTGGCTCGATCCCGACAAGGTGGCCGCCTACGACCTCAACGCGGGCGAGGTGCTCGCCGCACTGCGGGCCCAGAACGTGCAGGTCTCCGCCGGCATCCTGAACCAGCCGCCGATCTCCGGCGACGCGGCATATCAGCTCAACGTCCAGACGCTTGGCCGCCTGAGCACGCCTGAGCAGTTTGCCGACATCATCCTCAAAACCGATGCACAGGGGCGCGCGACTCGCATCCGCGACGTCGGCCGTGTGGAGATCGGCGCGGCCGACTACGGTTCCACCGCCTACATGGACCGCAGCGAAGGCCTGCCGTTGCTGATCTTCGCGCTGCCCGGCGCGAACTCGCTGAAGGTGGAGCACGAAGTGCTGGACACCATACAGAACCTGAAGAAGGATTTTCCATCAGGCGTCGCATCCATCGTCATCTACGATCCGACGATCTTCGTGGCAAAGTCCGTTCATGAGGTGGTGACCACGATTTTCGTGGCGATCTTGCTCGTTGTCGGCGTGGTTTTCCTGTTCCTGCAAACCTGGCGCGCCTCGCTCATCCCGGTGATCGCCATCCCGGTTTCGCTCATCGGCACGTTCACCATCCTGCTGGTTTGCGGAATATCGCTGAACAACCTGTCGCTGTTCGGCCTGGTTCTGGCAGTCGGTATCGTCGTCGACGACGCAATCGTCGTCGTGGAGAACGTCGAGCGCAACATCGCCGCCGGCATGAATCCCAAGGAGGCCGCCCATCGAACGATGGACGAAGTCGGCGGCGCGCTTGTATCCATCGCGCTGACGCTGTGCGCGGTGTTTCTCCCCTCCGCCTTCCTGTCCGGCATTTCGGGGCAGTTCTTCCGCCAGTTTGCCGTGACCATCGCAGCCTCGACGGTGATCTCGCTGTTTGTCTCGCTCACCCTCAGCCCGGCGCTCTGTGCGCTGCTGCTGAGCCCGCACGATCCGCATCAGGCCGCTGGAGGGACACTGGCCGGACGGCTGTTGGGCGGCGGCTTTGCGCGCTTCAATCGCGGGTTCGAAAAACTTTCGAACGCCTATGGCGCGCTGACGCAGCGCCTGGCGCGCGGCCTTGTGGTCGTGGTGGTGGTCTACATCGGGTTGATCGGTGTCGCCGGCGTGGAATTCGCCCGCACGCCAACCGGGTTCATCCCCGAGCAGGACCAAGGATACCTCATTACCGTCCTGCAACTTCCACCCGGCGCCAGCCTGGGGCGGACCGAGCAGGTGGTGAAGCAGGCGATCGACATTATCCTGAAGACGCCGGGTGTCGAGCACGTCGCGCCGTTCGCCGGCCTCGATGCGACGACGTTCACGGTTGCGTCCAATGCAGGGACGATCTTTTCCGGCCTGCCGTCACTGTACAACCATTCCATCCCCGGGATCACGGCCAACTCGGTGCTGGCCGATCTGCGCAAGCGGCTCTCGGTGATCCAGGGTGCCTATGTGCTGACGATCCCGCCGCCGCCGGTGCAGGGGATCGGCAATTCCGGCGGCGATGCTGGAGGACCGCGCGGGGCTCGGCACCCAGGCCCTTGTGAACGCCACGAACACGCTCGTTGCGGCGGCGAACAAGGACCCAAGCTTCGCCGGCGTGTTCACGTTGCTGAATGCCGGGTCACCGTCGGTCTATGCCGACATCGACCGCCTGAAGGCCGAGAAGGTCGGCCTGACGCCGACCGACGTGTTCGATACGCTGCAGGTCTATCTCGGCTCGCAATACGTCAACGACTTCAATTTCCTTGGGCGAACATACGAGGTGATCGCCCAGGCCGACAGCCGGTTCCGGCGCGACCAGCAGGACCTGATGGGCCTGAAGGCGCGCAACGCCAGCGGCGAGATGGTGCCGATCGGAACGGTTGCCCGCCTGCGGGATACGACGATCCCGTACCGTGTGCCGCGCTACAATCTGTTCCCGGCGGCCGAGGTGCAGGGCGTGGCGGCGCCGGGTATGGCGACCGGCACGGCGCTGCAGCACATGGAGACGCTGGCGGCGCAGGTGCTGCCGCCGGGCATCGGCTTCGAATGGACCGAGATCGCCTTTCAGCAGGAGCAGAAAGGCACGCCGACAATGCTGGTGTTCGGCGCCGCCGCGCTCTTTGTCTTCCTCGTGCTGGCGGCCAACTACGAGAGCTGGAAGCTGCCGCTTTCGGTGGTGCTGATCGTGCTGATGTGCCTGCTCGCCTCCGTCACCGGGCTGGGGTTGCGCGGCCTGCCCATCGACATCCTCGCCCAGATCGGTTTCGTGGTCCTGGTTGGGCTGGCGGCGAAAAATGCAATCATGATCGTTGAGTTTGCGCGTCAGGCGCAGGAAGCGGGCAGCACCCCTGCGGCGGCGGCGGTCAGTGCCGCGCGGCGGCGGCTGCGTCCGATCCTGATGACGTCGCTCGCCTTCATTCTCGGCGTCGCGCCGCTGGTGGTTGCGACCGGCGCGGGGGCCGAGATGCGCCACTCCCTGGGCACCGCCGTCTTCGCGGGCATGCTCGGCGTCACCGGCTTCGGTCTCATCTTCACGCCCGCATTCTACACACTGATGCAACGGATCGGCATCGCGCGTGGCCGGACATCAGTCAATCTGCATGAGCCGCGCGATCAGAGCCGCGAAGGCAAAGGCGCTGCAGTTGCAGAGTTGCCGCTTTGAAGCGCCGGCCGAGAGGGAGGCTGGTCGCAGCCCGGTTGCAGCCGCAGCGGTGCTGTCGGCTGGTATCCGTAACACGTTTCAAGTCCGCCTGATGCTACGTCACGCCACGAATAAGTCCAATGCCGGTCAGCACGATTCGTGCGGCGATCAGCGCGGCGAGGCCTTGCGGATGATCCTTATTCGGGACGAACTCCATGAGAAAGAAACCCGCGATACGCCCCTTCTTCGCCACGCCGTGCAGCAGGTCGAGATAGTCGATCCCGCCCGGGGTGGGCATGCCTACCGCGGGCATCAACGAGGGATCCAACCCATCGCAGTCAATGGTGACAATGCAGTCCGCGCCGTTGGGAATGGCATCGACCGCCTGCTGGATTCCGGCCCGGCGGATGTCGCGGGCGGTGAAGATGTGCGATCCCCAGCCACGCGCATCAACGATCTGATCGGCTGTCCCGCTGCCAAGGCCGCCGATGCCAACCTGCACCATGTTGGTCACCCAGGGCATTTCCGCAGCGCGACGCATCGTACTGCCATAGCCGTTCGGGTTGCCCTTGATGACGTCGCCCCAGTCGACATGCCCATCCACCTGGACAACGGTCAGCGGGCCGCGACCCTCATAGGCGCGCAGAACGGGGATCGGCACGGAATCATCGCCGCCCAGCACGACCGGCACGGCGCCGGCTTGGAGGATGGCGGCAATCGCCTGAGTGATCCGAGCGCAATTGCCTTCGGCATCGCTGGCATCCGTGGGCAGGTCGCCAAGATCGACAATGCCGCGCGTGTCGTCGAGGGTGGCGAGCAGCGTGCCGCCAATGTCGAAATCGAATTGATTAAGCTGGCCAAGAAACGCCTGTGAGGCACCCCGCAGCGCAGCGGGCGCCCGGGCGGAGTGGCTTGCCTCACCGGATTTGTAAGGCGACGCTTCGGCGATGCCGAGAATAGCCACCGTCACCCCCCGCAGGTCACCCAGCGAGCGGCTTGCCATCCTGGCAAAGGTCGTAGACTCACTTGGCCGGTCACTGGGTAGGCTCCTGCAACAACGCCGTCCACCATGCCGCAGGGCCGGTCTTTTCAGCCAGCTTGGTGGTGATCAACAATTTCCCTATCGTCCCGCCACCTCGTAAAAAAGCGCAGATCTCATACTGGTCGGCCGCGGCGGATCAATCCGCGTCCAGACTCTCAATATCCGCGGTTCAGAATTGCTGTGCGAGCCCGTGTGTCCGGTCATATGCGCTTGCGGCGGGAGCCCGCCAGCTTGCCAGGAAGGCGGAGTCAGGGCGGTAGATTTCGACCTTGAGGGGATAGCATTTGGCAACATCGGACGAATGTTCCGCGCTGCAATCACCGCCGGGGCAGGCGGAGAGGACAGCGAGCAGATCGATCTCGGCAAAAAATTCTATGAAGTCACCCGGTCGAACAGGACTGGCTTTCATGAAATACTGGTGCGTATCGCGGGTGAAGCCGGTGCACATGAAGACATTCATCACGTCATGCACGGCGAGCTCGGCCTCGCGGACATCAAGACGGCGCGCGGCGGCAAGTGCGCGGGTGAGGTTGGAGTGGCAGCAAGAGTGGTAATCCAGGCCGCTGAGCAGGCGGTTCGTGTAAGGATCGCAACGGGTGCCGATGACGTCGTGAACCCCGCCGCCATCGGCATCCCAGCCGTACCAGGCGAGTGTGTCATGAGTGATGGAGGCCATCGGGCGCAAGTAAGGCAGCGTGCTCCAGAGGCGATCGCCCGTCGTGAGGTGGGTGGCATGCAGTGCGCGGGTCTTGGCGCTGAAAAAGCGCTCCGAGAGGTTGATGGCATTGAAGAGGTTGAGGTCACCGACCTGTGGGCCATCAATACTGAGGATACGGAAGAAATGCCCTCGTGGCACCTCGAAAGCGCGGCCGTCGCGCGGGGGGACCAGGAGTCCGGCGATCCTGGTCAGGCCTTGCCGCGCTACGCCGAGGGTGGCGAGGTCGGGCCGTGGCAGGGTGTCGACCGGGTAGCATAGGACTGGCTTACGACGGCGGCGGTCCTCGGCGTCGGCGGGTGGCGAGACTGTGGGGCGCATGCGGATTCGACCTGCGAAGAGTTGATCAGTGGCTGCTGCGCCGGGACGCGGCGGCGTTGCAATAGTTACAGGGGTCGGGAACTTGCCGCACCTTTAACCCAATCTCCAGCTTTAGTGGAGGCGCTGCACGAACGGCGGCCCGTCCATCGCGGCGGCCGACAGAATCTTGTTGCAGTGCCGCCGACTCCACCGACCTGGGCTCTGCCCTTCGGACCGCGCGAAGACCCGGGTGAAGTGGCTTTGGTCCACGAAGCCGCAAGCAAGCGCGATCTGCGATAGTTCATCATCGCCGCCTCAGCAACGCCTTTGCCCGCTCTATCCGTCGATTGACCAGCCATTTGAGGGGCGAAGTCCCCGTCGATGCGGAAAAAGCCCGCGCAAAATGACTGGGCGAGAGGCGGCATTCCGCGGCGAGATCAGCGATCGAAGGACCGGCGTCGAGAGCGGCGTCGACGAAGGCGCGAACCCGCCGAAGCTGCGCCGGCGCGAGCCCCGGGCCGGCGTAGCGTCCGCTCGCCGGCGTGCCGCCATAGCTGCGCATGACATGCGCATGGAAGGCGAGTGCCACGCAATCGAGGAACCGGGCCGCTCCTGCATGCGGCGCCTCCAGGACAGGCAGAAGCGACAGCGCCAACCCCTGCATCACCGGGTCCCGAACCTGTGGCGGCGTCGTGCGCAGCCCCCGCACGCGCGGCAGGCCCTGATCGTCGGCCAGCCGATCGAGCGTCGCCGCAGGAAGATAGAACCGCACGAAATCATAAGGTCCGGCAAAACTGGCAACCGGACCCGTTGCCAGATCGAAGACGAACGTATCGCCGGGACAGGCCGGCGGCAGCGCATCGTCCGTCCCTTCGATCCGGATTTCGCCCGCGGCCATCGGCGCGAGCGCCACCAGAAGCACAAAAGCCGCGGCCGGCGGTGCGTTCTGCGTGGGCTCGCCGGCTGTCGCGGTGGCGCGGAGTCTGGTGAAAGCGATCGGCCGGGGCAACTGCCGCTGCGCCAGCAGCGTCGGTGCCTGGGTCAGGCCGAACTGCCTGGCAACATCTTCCTCAACCTGGATCGACTGCATTGTTCTCTCCCCATGCCGGTTCGAGCGCAAATCTTCGCAGACCGGCGGGCGCCGGTCGCGTGAGCGATAGTGATATCTTATGAGACCACCGTTCCCGCCGGATGCAGCCAGCCGGTCAGGACCGGTCAGCGATGAGCCGTCGCGCCGCCGCGACATCGGCGGTATCGAACCCCTCGGTGAAGCGGTCATAGGTTGCCGCCAGCAGGTCGCGGGCTTCGGTCACGCGTCTGCTCCGGTGCCGCAGCCGACCCAGGCTCGTTGCCGCCCGCAACTCCCACGGCAGGGCCGATTGCTGCCGCGCCAGGTCCAGGGAGCGAAGCAGCACACCGAACTCAGCGGCATGACCACGCCGCGTGTTGGCCAGTTGGGTGCGCTGGTCGACCAGGGTCTCGCGAACCTTCAGCACCATTCCCTGGGCTTGCTGCTCGGCGGACTTGGTCAGCACAAAGCGCATACCCGGCCGGCCGGCGGGCTCGCAGATCGCCTCGGCGTCGTTGCGATCGTTCTTGGCGCGTTTGACAAAGGGTTTCACATATTGCGGCGGGATCAGGCGCACGTCATGGCCGAGCGCGATCAGCTTCCGAGCCCAGTCATGTGAGCTGCCACATGCCTCCAGAGCAATCTCGGTGGCGGGACGCTTGCGGAAGAAGGGGATCATTTGGGCACGGCGGAGATTGACCCGCAACACCGCCTGGCCAGCCTCGTCGACGGCATGCAGGGTGAAAACGGCTTTGGACGCATCGATGCCAATGGGCTTCATTTGGGACATGGACGGCTCCGGTCTTGGTTGTTGACAACCCAATACTGGCACTCGATGCCGTGGGGCCGTCCATCCCAACACATCTCTCCAGAGAGCCGGGGCGGTAGGTTCCAACTTCGGAGGCAGAGTATGCGCAAGCGGCTTTCGCCTATCACGCCGTGCCGACGAACGGGCGCAGTCTGTCGGCGTTCCGCTATCATGTCGTCCAGATTTGGCTGCGGTCGCTACCGCGGCGCAGCCAACGGCACAATCTGCCATGGGACCGCATGAACCGGGTCATCTACGGGTGGATACCGCCCGCCGTCATCCGCCATCCCTGGCCGAGCCAACGCTTCGACGTCAAACCCCCGAAGGCTGGAGCCGAGTGCGTTAGCAGCGCACGCTCGGATCTGTGCGGGGGGCGCGGGGTGACCCACGTCCCTCGAACGTTGCGGCTTGCTCGGCGAGCCACAATATCTCGCTGAAGCAGCAAGGAAAGCGATGAGCCCTCATGCGCCCCTTGGGTCAACGAACCTGTGCGGTAGATATGGCCCCACTTCTCCGAGCTCCGCTGTTCCCGCGTTATTTAACCCGGCACTATGGACGCCGCCATCTCCTGCGATGCGGCGACTGTGCGAGCTGCAGACCGTGCGCGCCGGCATCGTCAGTAACCGCACGGAGTGGAAGGATCGCATCAGCAGCGGTCTCAGCGATAGCACCGCTACCGGCTTGGCCGCGGAGACGATCGAATATTTCACCCGCCAACTCGCGGCGATCGACCAGGCCATCGGTGAGACGATCGACCAGGATGCTGAATTGCGTCGCAAACGCGAGCTGCTGCTCAGCGTCACTGGCGTCGGCGAGACGCTGGCCGCCCTGCTGCTGGCGGAGATGCCGGAGCCAGAGGTGCTACGTCAGAGTGGTGCGTTGGTTGCCTATGCCGGGCTCAACCCAAGCCACCACCGCTCCGGCTCCTCGATTGACCGACCGACACGGATCTCCAAAATCGGCAATGCCACGCTGCGGTCCTCGCTCTATATGCCGGCGCTGTCCGCGATGCGCTTCTATCCCGCCGTCGCAGCCCTTGTGGCGCGGCTGAAAAGCGCGGGTCGCCTAATACCCAAGCAGATCGTTGTGGCGGCGATGCGCAAGCTCCTGGTCCTCTGCTTCGGTGTGCTGAAGACGGGCGAGCCGTTCGATCCGGCGATCACGATGCCAGCCTGAGCCTGCATGGCATCCCTATTCCGTTGTTCGATTGGCAACCGATCATTCCGCCGTCCCGATCTGATACTGCGAAGTCGGCGCGCGCAGCGGACGTCAAGGAGGGCCGCAGGACCGCGCGCCATAGCGCGCCTTGTCCTTGACGGTAGCGAGCACGCTGACATGCTGAGGGAGGCTGTTTTAGCACTGGACACGCAACACTGTACCTACCGCGACTGTACCCGCCCGACCCCTTCTGGCTCGACCTCCTTTCGCGCCTGCGCCCGACCTGGACCTCAACCAGTTGGCCCGTGAAACTCTCGCCATCCAACGCGGGATCACCGACGCGGCCGATTTGTTACGCCTGGGGTTGGCACGCGGCCCCGGTGGCAAGTCCCTCAAACAGACCGTCGCGTGGGCATACATCAGCGGGATCGCCGAACTCTCCGCACCAGCGCTTTCCGACCGGCTGCACCAGTCCGTGGCCTTCTTCGCCGCCCTGACCAGCCGGCTGCTCGCCGCCGACCGCCCGATCAAACCCGCCCTCTGGCGCGGACGCTGCCTGCACCTGTGCGACGCCAGCACCCTGAGCCGACGTGGCAGCAAGGGAACCGACTGGCGTATTCACGCGACTACGACCTTGGCAGCGGCAGGTTCGGCTGTCTGGAGTTGACCGATGCGAAGGGCGCTGAAGCCCTCGGCCGGGCGGTGTGCGACGACGGGGGCGTGATGATCGCTGACCGCGGTTATGCCAAGACCGGCGAGATGGCGACATTCCATCTTGGGTCCGGCGGCCGGCCGCGGGACTTCATCGTTCGCACCGGTTGGAACATGCTTCGCCTCGAGAGCCAGGACGGCACGCCGTTCGAGCTGACCAGCGCGCTGCGCCAGATGGAGCAAGCGCCCGGGCCAGACCCGCTGAACGAACCGCGGGAATGGACCGTCCAGGCCCGGTACGGGCGTGGCAAGAACATCAAACGACTGCCGATCCGGCTGATGATCCTGCCGCTGCCGCCGGAGAAGGCCGAAATCGCCCGCACGAAGGTTCGCCGTGGTGGCAACAAACGCCAGCACAAGATCGACCCGCGCAGCGAACTGGCCGCCGGATTCTTGATGCTGGCAACGTCGTTGCCGCCGGATATTCCAGCCAATGAGATTTGCGCCGTCTACCGCCTGAGGTGGCAGATCGATATCGACCAGGCATGGCGACTCTCAAGAATCAAGGGGTGGGTGGGATCGACCTGCACCGAGGCATTTTGGGTGGAACATCAGTCCCGTCCAAATCCCCGCGGCAGATCGGCAAGCGA
>JBEKLE010000145.1:0-13527 GCA_050010355.1 Rhodopila sp.
TCCGGCGTGGTGCCGATGATGGACCGGGCCGGCGCGGAACTCGGCGTCAACCTCGCGGTCTCGCTGCACGCCGTGCGCGACGACCTGCGGGATGAACTGGTGCCGCTGAACCGGAAATATCCGATCGCCGAGGTCCTGGCCGCCTGCCGGCGCTATCCGGGTTCCTCCAACGCGCGGCGGATCACCTTCGAATACATTATGTTGAAGGGCGTCAACGACTCCGCCGCCGAGGCGCGGGAACTGGTGCGCCTGATCGCCGGGATGCCGGCGAAGGTGAACCTGATCCCGTTCAATCCCTGGCCGGGCTCGAAGTTCGAACCGAGCGGGAAGGCGGCTCTGGACCGGTTCGCCGGGATCGTAAACGCGGCCGGTTTCGCCGCCCCGATCCGCACGCCGCGCGGGCAGGATATTCTGGCTGCTTGCGGGCAGCTGCGCACGGACAGCCGGCGCGAAAGGGCAGGAGCGTAGTCCGCTCTTCGGAGGCTGCGGCTTCCGCGCGCTAATGCAAGTCGACAGGCGTGTCTGAACCGGCGACCCTCCGGCGGTTCTGGCTCGTCAACAGGATGCTCGGCCAGGCCCGCCACAGATTTCGGCGTCCGACCAAAGGGCATCGTCCTCTCCGCTAGTCTCCCAGCCTTTCCGACCGCCCGCAATTTTGACGTGCCCGATCGCCGCTTACCCTATGCGCCATGCGGCACAATCCCAATCCAGTTGATTCGCACGGAAGTAGAAGTATAGGCGCGTGACGACCTCTCACCGATGTCCGAACCCCCCATCGGGCGGCCACGACACAGCTCTATGTTTCCTGACCCTCCAAGCAAACCACATCGTAAGAATCCCAAAACGGACCCGCCATCAAATCTTCACACGCCCGCGACTGGCGCCACCAAGGCACTCATGCCAGCCTTTAGCCCGGAACTCGCGGTTTGAGTGATTCCGCGCGGATCCAGATGGAAACGAGCGAAAAGAGACCCACCATGAGCCTTCTGGCGGAAACCGCTCGGCCTGGCACCGTGGCGCCCAAATCCGTTCAGGACTACATCGACGAGACCCCCGTTTGGTCCGACGGCACCGGCCTCAAGTCAACACCCATGACCGGGATGCAATGGCGCATCTGGTCCCTCGCCGCCGCGGGAAGATTCTTCGAGGGCTTCGTCGTCTTCATGACTGGCGTGGCACTGCCCCTGATCGTCCGTGAATTCCACATTGGCGCTGCCGAAAAGGGCATTGTCAGCGCCGCCAGCCTGTTCGGCATCCTGGTTGGCGCCGTTCTCCTCGGCGGATTGTCAGACATCTTCGGCCGCAAGCGGATGTTCATCGCCGAGATGTTCATCTTCTGCGCCTTTCTGGCGCTGCTGATCCTGTGCGAAAATTTCCTCTCACTCGCCATCTGCCTGTTCGGCCTCGGCATGGCGCTCGGGTGCGACTATCCCACCGCCCACGTGATCATTTCGGAAAGCATCCCGAGCCTGGCCCGCGGTAAACTCGTCCTGGGCGCCTTTGCCTTCCAGGCGGTGGGCGCGCTCGCCGGCACCGGCGTCGGCTGTCTCGTCCTGTCCCTGGACCCGGAACTCGACGCATGGCGCTGGATGTTCGCGACAGCTTTTATCCCCGCCATCCTGGTGACCATCGGACGGTTCTTCATTACCGAAAGCCCGAACTGGCTCGCCGCCAAGGGCGCACACGAGAAAGCCGAACTTGCCGTGACGAAGCTGCTGATCCGCACGCCCCAATACCCCCAGGCCATCAACCTGCGGAGGCACACCTCCGACGTCGTCCAACCGAAACAGTCGTTCTGGTCATTGTTTGAAGGCCGCAACCGGCGGGCCACGATCTTTGCATCCGTCCCGTGGTTCCTTCAGGATCTCGGCACCTACGGTATTGGTATCTTTACGCCGACGATTCTTGCAGCGGCTCTCGGTGGCGGCTCGGATCATATCCGTAGCGTCAGCGATCTGATCTCGGATGGTATCCTGGCCGCCGAGGGGTCGGCACTCATCACCGCTCTGCTGATCGTTGGCATCGCGTTTGCGGTCGTGCTCGCCGACAAGCTGGGACGGATCGCGCTGCAGATCGGCGGCTTCATCGGCTGTGCGGTTGGCCTGCTGCTGGCCTCTTTCTCGATCGACTTCGAGGGGGCGGCAAAGATCGAACTGATCTTCGCCGGCTTTATGCTGTTCAATTTCATGACCAACATCGGACCGAACGCGCAAACCTACCTGCTTGCGGGCGAAGTTTTCCCAACCGCCGTCCGCGGGATGGGCGCCGGTTTCGCCGCCGCCTTTGCCAAAATCGGAGCCGTCACGACCGCGTTCCTGTTTCCGATTCTCCTGGTCGCCATCGGGACGCGGACGCTGCTGTATGGGTTGGTTGTCACCTCGATCCTTGGGGCTATCGTGACCTGGCCCTTCCGGATCGAAACGACAGGCGTGAACCTCGACGAGATCGGCCGCTGACCCGGCAAATCGATCTACCGAATAATAACCCGGGAACAACATCATGAACCTTCGTCCGATCCGATTGGCGCTGCATGGAGGGGTCGCGCTCGTCGCCTCAACTCTTGCGGCGATGCCCGCCCGTTCAACCGAGATCGTATTGAATGAAACCGGATCGACGCTGCTGTATCCGTTGTTCGAGCGTTGGGTCCCGGCCTACACCGCCCCCAGGCCGGGCGTGAAGATCAACATTACCGCCACGAACTCCGGTGAAGGTATCCAGTCAGCCATCGCCGGAACCGTCCAGATCGGCACCTCGGATGCGTACATGCCTGACGAGGAGGCGGAGCATAACCGGCAGATCATCAGTATCCCTCTGGCGATCTCGGCGCAGACAGTCAACTGCAATATTCCCGGTCTGAATGGCGCCGCACTGCAGCTTGATGGCCCCACGCTTGCCGGGATCTATTCGGGCAAGATCCGGCAATGGGATGATCCGTCGATCGTCGGACTGAACCCAGGACTGAAACTCCCAGATCATGAGATCGTTCCCGTCCGTCGCGAGGATCCCTCCGGTGACACCTTCGTGTTCACCCAGTTCCTGGATTTCTCGACTCAGCGGTGGGAGGACACCGTCGGTTACGGCACCACAATCAGTTGGCCCGCCGTTCCAGGGGAAGTCGGCGCGACAGGCAATGACGGCATGGTGAAAACCATAGCCGCCACACCCTATTCGCTTGGATACGTCGGGATCAGCTTCAGCGGCGACGCCAGCAAGGCTGGGCTCATTACCGTGTTGCTGAAAAACCAAAACGGGAAATTTGTTCTGCCCACGGCCGAGACGGTCGGTGAAGCAGCCTCTGCGCTCGATCCGCGCACTCCGCCGAACGAGCGCTTGAGCCACCCAGTCCGGCAGATACTCGGTGCCGGCCAGAGCCTCATAGACGCCCGCCTGGTAGCTACCGAGCGCCCCACCGCCTTGAAGCACCAGGCCAATCTTCTTGTCGTAGGACGCTGGCCGCGCCGGTGGAGTAGGACGGTGCATCGGGCCATCTCGCTCGAAGGGGCGCCAGCAGCGGCGGGCTTCAGTGCGATGGCAATAAGTAAAGACCACATCTTGCGTCAACCCACGCCGCATGTGATGCAGCGCCCAACAACACAGTAGAGGACACGACCATGCAACGTGAGGTTTACATCGTCTCCGGCGTCCGCACCGCCATCGGCGATTTCGGCGGTAGCCTGAAGGATCTTCCCCCAACCGAACTCGGCGCCCAGGTTGCCCGCGAGGCAATGTCGCGCGCCAACGTCGCCGGCAGCGAAGTCGAGCACGTCGTGTTCGGCAACGTCATCCATGGCGAGGGCAAGGACCTGTACCTGGCTCGCGTCGCCGCGGTGAACGCCGGCATCACCAAGGACGCCCCGGCGCTGACCTTGAACCGTCTTTGCGGATCCGGTCTGCAAGCGATCGTCTCCGCCGCCCAGTCGGTGACCCTCGGAGACGCCGACATCGCCGTCGCCGGCGGGGCCGAAAGCATGAGCCGCGCGGCCTACCTGTCGCCCGGCATGCGCTGGGGCGCCCGGATGGGCGACACGACCATGGTCGACATGATGACCGCCGGGTTGACCGACCCGTTCGAGACCGTTCACATGGGGATCACGGCGGAGAACCTGGCGGACAGCCACCAGATCACCCGCGCCCAGCAGGATGCTCTGGCGCTTCAGTCGCACCAGCGCGCGGCGGCCGCGATCAAGGAGGGCCGCTTCAAGAGCCAGATCCTGCCGATCACTCTGAAATCCCGCAGAGGCGACACGATCTTCGACACCGATGAACATGTCCGCCACGAAGCGAAGGCCGACGACTTCAGCAAGCTGCGGCCGGTGTTCAAGAAAGATGGGACGGTTACCGCCGGCAACGCCTCGGGCATCAACGATGCCGCCGCGGCGGTCGTGCTGATGGACGGCCAGACGCTCGAAAAGCGCGGTGCCAAGCCGCTTGGCCGCCTCCTGGCCTACGGGCATGCCGGCGTGGACCCCAGGATCATGGGAATCGGGCCGGTACCGTCCACACGCCAGGCGCTCAAAAGGGCAGGCCTGTCGCTCGACGACATGGACGTGATCGAAGCGAATGAGGCGTTCGCCGCGCAGGCCTGTGCCGTCGCCAAGGACCTCGGCTTTAACGATGCGAAGACCAACCCGAACGGCTCCGGCATTTCGCTCGGTCATCCGATCGCGGCGACCGGCGTGATCCTGACGGTGAAGGCGTTGTATGAGTTGGCCCGCATCAACGGCCGCTACGCCTTGGTAACGATGTGCATCGGCGGCGGCCAGGGCATCGCCGCGATCTTCGAACGGGTGCATTAGAAGCATCGGGCTCTGCCCGAACCTGCAAAAGGGCCGACGGTCCCTTTGATCCCGTAAATGGGTTCTAAGGGCCGCCGGCCCTTAGCGGGGCCAGGGGCGGCGCCCCGACTTCCTAACTCTCGCCCCCCGCAGTGACCTGAGGCGTAAAGAAGTACCCTCCATAGCGCACCGTCTTGATAAAAGTCGGGTCCTTGAGGTTCGTCTCGATCTTTCGCCGCAGCCGGCTTATCTGCACGTCGACACTGCGATCAAACACCGCCGCGGCGCGGCCATGCAGCAGATCAAGCAGATCGTCCCGCGACAGCACCTTTCGCGGGTGCTGACAGAAGATCGACAGAATGTTGAACTCCCCGCTCGTGAGCGACCGTGGGGTCCCGTCCGGCCCGGACAGTTGCCGGCGCGCCATGTCCAGCCGCCAACCCTCGAACATCAAGGTCTGCGGCATCTCGGTCGCTGCCTGTTCCGCCTGCGCGCCGCTGCGTCGCATCACGGCGCGAACCCGGGCCAACAGTTCTCGCGGATTGAACGGCTTGGGCAAATAGTCGTCGGCGCCCAGTTCCAGTCCGACGATGCGATCCGTGTCGGTGCCCCGGCCGGTCACCATGATGATCGGGACTGAGGATTTGCCGCGCAGACGGCGGCAGATGCTCAGGCCGTCCTCCCCGGGCAACCCAACGTCCAGGATCACGCAGTCGATCTTGCCGCCGGAGGACATGACCCGATCCAGGTCTCGACCACTTCGGGCGGCCGCAACCTCGAACCCGTTTTCGGTCATGTAGCTTATCATCATCCGACTGATCTCGGGATCGTCTTCGACAACTGCGATGCGGGATAATGAATCCATGGCCCACCTTTCGCTGCGGACACTGCCACCGCGGGTTGTTCACAAACAAGTGTTACCTGCGCACGGACACAAAATGACACGTTCGGATTTCAGGGCGATCAGGCCCTCCCCGGCCGGGGTAGCCGTACCTCTACTGATCAGTATAATCCCTCCCGCCACGACCCGACCGCCACCCGGCGGCGGTCGCAAGGGGGGAATGAAGCATGAGTTTACGAGGTGCGGCCTATATAGCCGGGGCGTGGGAACATCCCACCCGCAAGGCGCCGGACAAGTCCATCGCCTTGTTGCACGCGGAATGTGCCAAGGGCGCATTGGCAGACGCAGGACTGACCAAGGACGACGTGGACGGCTATTTCTGTGCCGGTGACGCGCCGGGCGCCCTCGGTCCCTTGTCCATGGTCGATTACATGAACCTGAAGTGCCGTCACGTGGACAGCACCGATGTTGGCGGTTCGTCCTACCAGGTGGCCGTCGGCCACGCGATGGAGGCGATCGCCGCCGGCCGTTGCAGTATCGCACTGATAACCTTGTCCGGTCGTCCGCGCAGCGAGGGCCAGGCCACCGGCACTGCGCCGCGCCCCGGCAACCCGACCGCCCCCGAGATGCAGTTCGAGTTCCCGTACGGTCCCGCCACCGCAAACCTCTACGGGATGTGCGCCCAGCGGCACATGTACGAATACGGCACCACCAGCGAACAACTCGCCTGGATCAAGGTCGCCGCCTCGCATCACGCGCAGTACAACGAGCACGCGATGCTGCGGGACGTGGTCACGGTCGAGGACGTCGTGAGTTCGCCGATCGTTTCTACCCCGCTGCATCGCCTGGATTGCTGCGTCATCAGCGACGGCGGCGGCGCGCTGATCCTGACGCGGCCGGAGATCGCCAAAAGCCTGAAGCGCCCGCTGGTGAAAGTCATCGGCGTCGGCGAATCACCAAAGCATCAGGCCGGCGGCGAGATCGACCTGACCTTCACGGCGGCTCGCTGGTCCGGTCCGCCGGCATGGGAGATGGCGGGCATCAAGCCGTCGGACATCAAATACGCCAGTATCTACGACAGCTTCACCATCACCGTGCTGATGCAGATCGAGGATCTCGGCTTCTGCAAGAAGGGCGAGGGCGGAAAATTCGTTTCTGATGGCAATCTGATATCCGGTGTCGGCAAGCTGCCGTTCAACACCGACGGCGGCGGATTGTGCTCCAATCATCCGGCCAACCGCGGCGGCATCACCAAGATCATCGAAGCGGTGCGTCAGCTTCGCGGCGAGGCGCACCCGAAAGTCCAAGTCCCCAACTGCGACCTCGCCATAGCCCATGGCACCGGCGGTTCGCTCGGTACGCGCCACTGCGGCAGCACCGTGATCCTGGAACGGGAGTAATCGACATGGCTTATGTGGCAAGAAAAATCCCGTTCGTCGGCACACCCGATACGAACCCGGAAACCAAGCCCTTCTTCGAAGGTGCAGCAGCCGGCAAGCTGATGGTCCGCCGCTGCACGAGCTGCAAAAAGGTGCACCACTATCCCCGCGAACTCTGTCCGTTCTGCTTCAGTGATTGCGCGTGGGAGCAGGCGTCCGGAAAAGCGAAGATCTACACGCTCAGCATAATGGAGCGGGCCAGTCCTCCGTACGCAATCGGCTATGTCACGCTGGCGGAAGGACCGTCCATGCTGACGAATTTTGTCGACTGTGACTTCAATGCTTTGAAGATCGGCCAGGATGTCACCGTGAAGTTCATCCAGACCGAGGGCGAGGGGCCGTCGCTGCCGTTCTTCACGCCCGCCTGAGACGCCGTTGCGGAATCGCCGGGAAGCCGGGGAGATCGCACCGTTGTCTACCCGTCATGGCGGCCAGCCCAGCCGTCATGACGGGTCCCTTGGTCGTTTTCTGGCGCCTTTCCGTCATGCCCAGGAGGTCGGCATCCACGCCTTTCCGCGAGTAATCAAAGGCATGGATGGCGAGCCTGTGCCTTTCCGTCATGACTGAGAGGCTGGACTCACACCCTGAACCCGCCAGTGCCGATGGATCAATACCTGCCACCGGACGCGGACGTTCCGAAAGATCGTTCAACCAGTAACGCGACGCCGGGACTTTCCCTCGGCGTTGATGCCACGTTATGTTTCTCCCTCTTCAAACAACGAGACGTGGGCGGGGGAAACGACTGCACGTGACGCCGCTGAAGCCGACCGGGTTCTGGAGCTACACCAGCGCGGATGACGCGGCCTCGGACGGTCGGCTCAGTCGGCTTCGAACTCAGTTGGCGAACCGGCTGCGCGTGCAGCTTGGGCGCCCGGTCCATCTGTTCCAGGACGTCGCGGCCATCCCACCCGGCACGCTGTGGCAGCAGCAGATCGAAAGCGCCCTCGCGGAGGCTTCGTTTGTCATTCCCATCATCACCCCGGGCTTTCTGCAAAGCGAATGGTGCGCCAAAGAGGTCCGGCTGTTCCGCGACCACATGCGGGCGCGCGGACGCGACGATCTGATCCTGCCAGTGCACTACATCGACGTGTCCGCCTTCTCCACCGTGCGCCGAGGCGATTGTTGCGATCCCGAGGTTCTCGATTACCTCCGGTCCCTGCAATGGGTGGACTTCCGGTCCCTGGAACCGCTCGATGCCAACACATCGGAGGTGCGCATCTGGCTCGGCCAGCTTGCCCGCCGCATCGAGGAAGCCTTGTGGCGGGTCACCCCGCCGCCCGCCAAACCGGAACCCCGGCCCCTGCCGGCCGAGATTGCGCCGCCGGCAAATCCGCCCAGCCCCGGCCCCGTGCCATCATCGCATCCAACGCGAGACGATCGGGTGCGCTTTCGCAATCAGAACATCGCGTGGCTTGCCGCCGCGATCGTCGTGCCGCTGATCTTCTATTTTGGCATACCAACCAAATCCCCTTCGCCGCCGGACCGTGTCATGAGCGCCCCCAAATCTGAACCGGCATCGTCCGTCACCACTCCTCCCAAACCCGTGCCGCCGCCGGAATCCCGGCCCAGTGAACTTCGTGATCCCTGCCCATCCACCGCTATCTGCCCCGACATGGTTTTGATCCCGCACGGCAGTTTCCAAATGGGCACAACCGACGAAGAACTGGTGAGGGAGAAAGTGCCAGAGACCTACCGCAGTTGGGAACTGCCACGCCATACGGTGACCATCGCCTCCGATTTCTACATAGCCAAATACCCCGTCACGGTCGGCGAATTCAAAGCCTTCGTCCGGGCAAAAAGTCCCGCGCTCGCCGGTGGCTGCTACACCTTCGAAAAGGGCATCGACGGCAAGTATGGTTGGACAAACAAGTTCAACCGAACCTGGGAAAATCCTGGATTTCCCCAGACCGACCCCGATCCGGTCGTGTGCGTCAGTTATGCGGATGCGCAGGCCTACGTTGAATGGCTTAACACGAACACAGAAACGAAATCGTACCGTCTGCCCAGCGAGGCGGAGTGGGAATATGCCGCCCGGGCCGGAACCTCAACGGCTCGGTTTTGGGGCGATAGTCGCGATCCGGCCTGTCGTTTTGCCAACGTTGCGGACCGGACGTTAGCCAGGCAGTTGAACGTGGCGTCGCCCGACCCCGAACGGTTCTTCGCCTGCGACGACGGTTTTGCCTTCACAGCACCCGTGGGGGCGTTCGAGCGCAATCCGTTCGGGCTTTACGATATGCTGGGCAATGTCTGGCAATGGACCATCGATTGCTGGAACGAAGACTACAAGAACGCACCCTCAGATGGTTCGGCGCGCCCAACCGGAGATTGCAGCCGGCGTGTGGTGCGCGGCGGCTCCTGGGACAACGATCCGAGGGACGTCCGCGCGGGCAACCGCGGCTGGAACGACACCGACAACCGGGGCACGGGCACCGGCTTCCGGGTGGCCAGAACACTGTGACATCTTTAATCTTGGCCTCATTGCATTTTTGAAAGGGAGCTCTGAAGATCCCCCTGGTCCTATCCGAGTGATACATGATCTCCGACCAGTCGTTAGCTGAAACCGGGCGCGCGCGCATCACCCGAGATCCACTCCGTCGTAGATCTCCCCCAACGGGACCTCGATCCCAAGCTCCGGCAGGTCCAGCACATCGTCCACCACCGCCAGTCGTCCGAGTCAGCGGTTGCCCTCACGCGACCAAACAGTCCCGCCCCGAACTCCCGCACAAATCGTCAACCGACGCCGTGTCCCGGTATTTGCTGCTCGTCATCACGTGGTCCGTCGTGCCGGTCTCCGGACCGGCGATGTCGAACAGCACCACCTGGTGGCACCATCGGCCTTACCGAGGCACATCCCCCTGCAGCATCACCCGGTACAAATACCGAGTCTGGCCCATGTCATAATCACCGTTGGCTTTATGTAAAAAACAGCGGTTGTCCCACATCAGCAGATCGCCGGCGCGCCATTCATGCCGATATTGAAAATCCGCCCGCGTTGCGTGGGCCAGCAACTCATCCAGTAAAGGCAGCGCCTCTTTGTGATCGAGGCCAACGATCCCCTCGATCCGGATTGGGTTGATGTAGATCGACTTGCGGCCATTCTCCGGATGAGTGCGAACAATCGGATGCAGCACCGCATTCGGCACACGCTCCTTGTTCGCGTCTGACAGGCTCATCAGTTTTCTGGCACTGTGGCTGCTCTGATAGACGTGAATGGCCGTCAACCCGGCGATCCGGTCCCGCATCCTCAAGGGCAGTGCCGCATAGGCCGCCGCCATGTTGGCGAATTGTGTGTCGCCGCCTCGGGCCGGCAGCTTCACGGCATGCAGCACTGTCGCTTTTGGCGGCCGTACGTCGTTGGAGTGATCCGTGTGCCAGCCCTCGCCAGGGATGTAGCGCGAGCCGTCGGGAAAGCAGTCCTGGTTGGAGATGTAATGAATCTCCGGACAGTCCGGGATCGCAAACCGCGTGTTGTGCTGCCGGAAAACCGGCCCGAACAATGCCACCGCGGTCAGCATTTCAGCCGGCGTCAAGGTCTGGTCACGGATCACCAGCACGCCATGCTCGACGAATGCTCGGTTGAGCGCGGCCTTCGTCTCCGCCGCCACCGGCCCGGTCAGGTCGATCCCCACGGCTTCAGCACCCCTCACGGCTTTAGCGACGGTGGGTCCGGTCAAACACCTGATCTCCATCGCCGCCTCCCTTCGGTTGCCGGCAGCCTAACCCACCCGCTCGGTCACGTCACGGTTGGACAGCCTTGAACCGCCCGCGCCCAGGCCCTCATCTACCAGCGGAGGTGGTTATGGCATGGAACGATGAAGACACGAAATGGATGCGCCGTGCGATCGCGGTGGGCCGAGCGGGCAATGCCGAACCCGGCAGGAACGGCATCGGCTGTGTCATCGTCCGCGACGGCGAAGTGATCGGTGAAGGCTGCAACGAGGTCGAACTCCGCCACGACGCCACCGCACACGCCGAGATCGTTTCGATGCGCCGAGCCGGACACCGGTTGGAGTCGCCGGAACTCCGCGGCGCGGTCCTCTACACGACGTTGCAACCTTGCGGAATGTGCACGATGGCCTCGGTCTGGGCCAAGATCGGTCGCATCGTCTACGGCGCGGGAAAAGACGACGTCCATGCTCAATACTTCGAGGACCGCCATCTCGACACGGTCGATTTCATCCGCGACGCTTTCCGCAACGATCTGTCGCTGGAGGGTGGCCTGATGGTGAAGGAATGCGCCGCGCTGTATTTGCCGCCGGATGCGGACGTTCCAAAGGACGAGCAGTTCAACCGGTAACGTCATGCAAAGCCGCCGGTGCCGTGGGTGGTGGAACCGCCGATCGGCCGGACGACACAGTTCTGACGCAGTGGACAGGGTTGGGCGGCCCATGTGCCACAGCAAGGCCTCAAACATCTGTGACTCTGGCCGCCTCATCGGCTACCACACGCCGGCAACCGAAGGAGCGCGGCAGTTTGACATTTCGTTTCCTGGCTTTGGTCCTGGCGGGTCTGTCCGGATGCGGACCGAGCTATTCGCCTGATACCTATGCAAGTAACGCGGCCCAGCAGGCTAACAAGGTGGAGCAAGGCGTGGTGGTCGGGGTGCGGACCGTTGCGGTCAGTGCCGCGGGCACGGTCGGCACTTTGACGGGTGCGGCGGCGGGCGGCATCGCCGGCTCCCAGCTTGGCGTCGGGCCGGTTAGTTCATTCACGGCACTCGGCGGGGCGTTGGTGGGAGGCATCGGCGGCTCGGCGGTCGAACACGTGACCGGCGACACAACTGCCTTCGAGTACATCGTTCGCAAACCAAACGGCGACCTCGTCAGCGTCACGCAGAAGGACAAGACACCGCTTGCCCTCGGACAAAAGGTGCTGGTCATCGCCGGCACTCAGGCTCGGGTGGTGCCCGATTACACGGTGCCCCCGCTCTCGCCGACGGCCAAAACGGCGGAGACGGTGAAGGCGGACACGGCGTCGGCCGAGGTAAAACCGGCCGATCCGAGGCCCGCTGATTCGCAGCCGGCCGCGACCAGGCCGCCCGCGGCGCCAGACCCGGCCCCCGCGGCACCCGTTGAAACCAAACCCACCGGCAGGCAAACGGAGGATGGTAAACCGCAGCCGGCGGCGTCGGCTTCAGCCGCGGCAGAACAGGCTGACCAGTCAGCAACCCAAGCCCGGCCGGCGGGAAGCGCCAACCCCTGAGCGCGGTTACCGATCGGGTGGTCCCTTCAGTTCCACGACGTTGCCCTCCGGGTCCGGCACATAGATCGAGGGTCCCTGACCCTCGGCACCGTAGCGGGAAGCGACCGGCGCCGGGTCGGCACCATGCGCCCGCAGATGGCCGATGATGGCGTCCGCATCGAACGGCTCGACGCGCAGGCAGAAATGATCGAGATTGCGGCCCTCGGCTCCGGGCGCCGCGCCGCCTTTCGAGCCCAACGGACCATCCACCGGCACCAGATCGATCAGTGCGCTGCCGGCGCGAAGCTGGTAGAGGCCGAGCGTCTCCTGCACCTTCTCCACCGAGCAGCCCAGCACATCGGTGTAAAAGGCCATCATTGCACGCAGGTCTGTCACCCGCAGCACCAGATGGTCGAGGTGCTTGATCGTCAGCATCGCTTGGTCCTTCCAATCCGCCCGCCCAGGCAGCACAATACGACCATGTCCCGACGCTCGGTGGAAGTCACGACCGACCTTGTGCTGCGCGCCTATCGCCATGGCCTTTTTCCGATGGCGGAAGGGCGAGCCGGGGACAAGCTGTTCTGGCTGGATCCGATCAAGCGCGGCGTCCTGCCGCTGGACGGATTCCACCTGTCGCGCCGTCTGTTGCGCACGGTGCTCGGAAACATGTTCACCGTGACCGCCGACCGCAATTTCGCCGGCACCATCGCCGGCTGCGCGACGCCGGTGCCTGACCGCTCCGATACCTGGATCAACCCGCAGATCGAGCGGCTGTTCACCGAACTGTTCCGCATGGGTTACGCCCATTCCGTGGAGACCTGGGAGGACGGCACGCTGGTGGGCGGGCTGTACGGCGTTGCCCTCGGCGGGGCGTTCTTCGGCGAGAGCATGTTCAGCTTTGCGCGCGATGCCTCGAAGGTCGCGCTGGTGCACCTGGTCGCCCGCTTGCGGCTGGGCGGATTCCGGCTGCTGGATACGCAGTTCGTGACCTCACACCTCGCACAGTTCGGGGCGGAGGAGATCCCGCGCGAGGTCTACAAACAGTACCTTGCCGCCGCGGTTGACCACCCCGCGGTCTGGCTGACCGATCCGGGCCGGGACATTCTGGAGGCGGAATTTCGCCGGCTGGCGGCCCGGGATTAGCTTGGCCGGTTCGGAGAGCCTGGTTACTCAGAGCGGTAGCGGTAGGGGACCGGGTTGCCCCGGCCCCCCCGCGCAGATCCCGGCGTGCGGCTTTCCCGCACCGGGCTCCTGCCGGAAGTGAAACGTGATAGTGGTCGGCGGCTTGGGC
>JBEKLE010000146.1:0-18344 GCA_050010355.1 Rhodopila sp.
GTGAACAGCGTGCTGATGATCACACCAATCTGCATAATGGTCTTCCGGCTCAGCCGATCGGACAGCGCGCTCGCAGTATAACCGCCAATGACCACCAGCACCGTAGGCCCGGCGACAAGCCATCTGACATCCGTCGGCGTCAGGCCCAACGGCTCCTTGGCCAGCACGATCAACGAGCCGCCAAGCGCAAGATCGTAGCCCTCGACGAAGCCGACGGTGCCGAGGACGATGATAAGTAGAAAATGATAACCAGAAAACGGAATACTGTCGAGCTTCCGCCCAAGCACAGTTCCCGCAGTGTCCCTGTATATTGCCATGCCAACCTCACGGACTGATCCTGACCGGACGGCGGTGCGAAGTACAGGAACAGCGAGGTTGCCATTTATTTCGGCAACGCATTATAGAGTTCGCGGTTCCAAAATAGCCGCACCCCCAAGTGCCGCCGGTCTTACGCAATGCTCCCAAACCGGGGCGGTTTCTTCTCCGCCCTCCGCCCCATTTTGTTCGGCCCGGAAGCCTTTGAGGTCAGGCGCGGACATTGAAGCCCTCCGCCGGTCGGATTCAAGCAAAATAAACGGCGCTTCCGAGCAACTCTTTCGTCATCGGCGGCCCTCGCCCCCGGCCCTTCCTCATGCCAAACTGGCCCCACGCATATCAACAGGCCTCGCCCAATGTCCCACGAAACCGACGCCCTCGCGCAAATTCCCGACGCGCTCGCGCAAATCCACCTACAGATCATGTGGAACCGCCTGATCGCGGTCGTCGAGGAACAGGCGCAGATCATGATCCGCACCGCCTTCTCCACCACCGTCCGAGAGGCCGGAGACCTGTCCGCCGGCGTCTTCGATCTGCACGGCCGCATGATGGCCCAGGCCGTCACCGGCACCCCAGGCCACGTCAACTCCATGGCCGAAAGCGTAAGCCACTTCCTGAAGAAATTCCCCGCCGCCACCATGCGTCCCGGCGACCACTACATCACCAACGACCCCTGGCTCGGTACCGGCCACCTGCACGACCTCACAGTCGTCACCCCAGCCTTCCACAACGGCAAAATAACCGGCCTGTTCGCCAACACCGCCCACGTCATCGACGTCGGCGGCCTCGGCATGGGTCCCGAGGGAAGATCAGTCTACGAAGAAGGCATGTATATTCCGATCACGAAATGCTTCGACCAGGGCAGACCCAACGAAACCTTCTTCGACTTCATGCGAGCAGGTTCAAGGCTCCCCGTCGAACTCGAAGGTGACATCTACTCTTTGTGCGCCTGCAACGATGCCGCCGCCAAACGCCTGATCGAGATGATGAACGAATTCGAAATGACCAGTCTCGCCCCGCTGGCCGGCTTCATCTTCGACAGTTCCCATCGCGCCACCTTGGCCGAGATCGCCCGCATCCCGCGCGGCACCTACACCAGCGAAATCTATTCCGACGGCTACGAGGAACCGGTCCGTCTCGCCGCATCCATGGAAATCCTCGAAGACGCCATCGAGGTCGACTTCGCCGGCACCTCCGGCCTCTCCTCACGCGGCATAAACGTTCCGCCTGCCTATTGCCGAGCCTATTCCTGCTTCGGCATCAAATGCGTGGTCGCACCGGAAATCCCCAATAACTGGGCCTCCCTCGCCCCCTTCCGCATGAAAATCCCGCAAGGCTGCATCCTCAACGCCCCCCACCCGTACCCCGTCTCGGTCCGCCACGTGATCGGCCACCTCCTCCCGGACCTCATGATGGGTTGCCTGCACCAGGCCGTGCCGCAACGCGTGACCGCGGAAGGCGCCTCCGCCCTCTGGAACCCCCCGCTCCGAGGCGGCGGCGCCATCTCCGGCCAGTCGAAAAGCAACAAGCCGGTCATCGCCGATTTCGAGATCATCACCTTCAACTCCGGCGGCACCGGCGCCCGCCCGACGCAGGACGGGTTGAACGCCACCGCCTTCCCCTCCGGCGTCCGCACCATGCCGGTCGAGGCGACCGAGAACGTCGCCCCCGTCATCCTGTGGCGCAAAGAACTCAAGCCCGATTCCGGCGGCGCCGGACGCACCCGAGGCGGCGTCGGCCAGATCATGGAAATCGCCACCAAAGGCGACCTGGAATTCGCCGTCAACGCAAGCTTCGACCGCATCGCCAACGCCCCCAAGGGCCGCGACGGCGGCCTGAACGGCGCCCCCGGCCGCGTCGCGCAAAAGACCGGCGCCAGGCTGCGCACCAAAGGCTTCCAGGTCATCCCCGACGGCGACCGCCTGATCCTCGAACTGCCAGGCGGCGCCGGCATGGGCGATCCCGCCGCCCGCGACCCGATCCTGGTCGCCCGCGACGTGCGCGACGGCCTGGTTTCGCCAGCCAACGCCCGGGACCTTTACAAAGTGGCCCTCACCGAAACGTTCGCCGTGGATGAGCCGGAAACCGCTCGAATTCGTTTGCAAACCTAACGGCAATCTGCGCTACGCTAGTTGTTACAAGGCCCTGCTAAAAACGGCCGCCTCAGGGAGAATTCCATGCCCGGTTCCACCGAGAAGTCGGCACTCCGCAAGGTTTACCTGCGCCTCCTGCCGATCGCGCTGCTGACCTATTTCCTCTGTTATGTTGACCGAATAAACGTCGGCTTCGCGGCACTCACCATGCGCGGCGATCTCGGCATGTCCGCAACCGATTTCGGCTTCGCCACCGGCACCTTCTATTGGGGCTACTTCATCTTCGAGGTCCCCAGCAACATCATCATGGAAAAGGTCGGCGCCCGCCTCTGGATCGCGAGGATCATGATCACCTGGGGCATACTCTCCGCCGCCACCGCCTTCGCCACCGGCTCCCAAAGCTTCGCGGTCATCCGCTTTTTCCTCGGCCTTGCCGAAGCCGGTTTCTTCCCCGGTCTGGTCCTTTACTTCACCTACTGGTTCCCGCACTACCACCACGCCCGGATCATGTCCGGCTTCCTCGTGGGATTGCCCATCGCCGTCGCGGCCGGAGCGCCGATGTCCACCGCAATCCTCTCGCTCGACGGCTGGCTCGGCCTCCACGGCTGGCAGCTCATGTACATCCTCGAGGGCATACCCACGGTCCTGATCGGCATCATGGTACTCTTCGTGCTGACCGATAAGCCCGAACAGGCCAAATTCCTGACCGCGCCGGAGAAAGCCTGGCTCGCCGGCCAATTGGCATCCGAACGAACCGCGAAGGACGCAGTGAAGCAAATCAGCCTCTGGCAATCGTTCTTTAACCCCAAGGTCATGCTGCTGTCGCTGAACTATATTGGGATCGTCACCGCCAGTCTCGGGATGCTGATTTTCATTCCGCAGATCATCAAATCCCTCGGCGTCACCAGCAACATGACCGTGGGATGGCTGACGATGATCCCCTATCTCTGCGCGGCGGTCTCGCTGGTAGTCTGGGGTCACGTCTCGGACCGGATGAAAGAACGCCGATGGAATCTGTTCTGGGCTTGTGTCCTGTCCACCGCCGGTCTGGTGATCGCCGGCCTCACCATGGGAACCTGGTGGGCGCTGCTCGGAATGACCATCGCGGCCTGCGGCTTCTACGGCTCCAAGGGGCCGTTCTGGGCCATGCCGCCGATGTTTCTGACCGGTCCCGCGGCCGCCGCCGCGATCGCGTGGATCAACTCGATCGGCAACCTCGGGGGCTTTTTCGGCCCCTGGTACGTCGGGTTCATGAAGGACGCGACCGGAAGCTATGCCGGCGGCCTCTATGGCCTGGCGCTGCTCGGGTTCATCGCCGCTTTGGTCTGCGCCTTGTTCCTCGATATCCAGAACAATGCCGAACCGGCGGCGGAACCGGTCGGCGCCCAGGCCGACTGACACAAGCGGCCTGTGGTATCGACCCATCGCCGCACGCCTCGCATCGTCACGGCGGGCGCAGGCCCGTCAGCCACGCCTTGCCTTATCCACACCGCCCGCAATAACGTCGAAATGCCAACGCCAATGTGTCAGTGTCGTATCATGGACTGGACACGGAACGCCTCCACGGACAAAACAGGCCGAACTTGAGTGCAAAGGACAAACGTCGTGGATGCAGCGGTTGAGCGATCGGCTATCCGGAAGATCTATTGGCGCCTGATGCCGATCGCGATCTTCACGTATCTGTTGGCCTACATCGACCGCATCAATGTCGGATTCGCCGCGCTGACGATGCGGGGCGATCTGCACATGAGCGCCACGGAGTTCGGCTTCGCCTCCGGCATCTTCTTCTGGGGCTATTTCATCTTCGAGGTCCCCAGCAACATCATCATGGAGAAGGTCGGCGCCCGTCTCTGGATCGCTCGGATCATGGTCACCTGGGGCCTGCTGGCCGCGGCAACCGCCTTCGTCACCGGCACGAACAGTTTTGCGGTCCTGCGCTTTCTTCTCGGTCTCGCCGAGGCCGGGTTCCTGCCAGGATTGATCCTTTACTTCACCTACTGGCTGCCCGGCTATCACCACGCCCGCGTTGTCTCCGGCTTTCTGGTCGGACTGCCGATCGCCGTCGCCCTCGGTTCGCCGATCTCAACCGCGCTGCTGTCGCTGGATGGTTGGCTCGGGCTGCGCGGCTGGCAGATCATGTACCTGATGGAGGGTCTGCCGACGGTCCTGATCGGCATCCTCGTGCTGTTCGTCCTCACCGACAAACCCACCCAGGCCACATTCCTGACCCAGCCGGAAAAGGACTGGCTGTCGCGCACCCTGGATGCGGAACGAAAGGTCAAGGAAGCTAGGGGACGCATGACCCTGTGGCAGGCGCTGGTCAACACGAAGGTCCTGCTGCTCGCGTTCAACTACCTGGGCATCGTTACAGCCAGCCTGGGGATGCTGATCTTCATTCCGCAAATCGTGAAGTCGCTGGGCGTCACCGACAACATGACAGTCGGCTGGCTCACCATGATCCCGTACGCCGTGGCGGCGGTGGTGGAGCTTGCCTGGGGCCAGATCTCCGACCGGATGAACGAGCGGCGCTGGAATTTGTTCGTCGGCTGCATGTTCTCCGCCGTCGGGCTGGTGATCGCCGGCCTGACCATGGGCTCATGGTGGGCGATGGTCGGGATGACGATCGCCGCCGCCGGCTTCTACGGCTCGAAAGGCCCGTTCTGGGCGATGCCCGGCATGTTCCTCACCGGCCCCGCCGCCGCCGCGGCGATCGCATGGATCAACTCGATCGGCAATCTGGGCGGCTTCTTCGGCCCGTGGTATGTCGGCTTCATGAAGGACGCGACGGGAAGTTACTCGGGCGGCCTCTACGGCCTCGCGCTGTTCGGCTTCGCCGCGGCGGTGATCACGGCGTTCTTCCTGGATATCCCGGCGGTGCGGGCACGCCCGTCGAGTAACGGTCGGAGCCGATCTGCGACGACCCTGATCCTTGAATCTCATTCCAATCCACCAACATAGCCCGGGTTAGCCCCATATCCGGCAACGGTTCACCGCCCCGCCCAGGCCGGCGAAAGGAAAATCCCCACATTGCACGCGAACCCCAGCGACCAGACCACCGACCGCAACGTCGGACGATCACCCAGATACAGCAGCACATAGACGATGCGGGCCAAAATGAACGCGACCGCCAGAGCATTCACCGTGACCTGCGGCACCGCCCGCATCTCAGCCAGGATCACCGCCGCGGCGAAGAACGGAAACGCCTCGTACCCGTTCAAATGCGCACCCTGAGACCGCGACCGCAGGCCGGTCATATAGAACCGGGGATCCCGCGGGTTGGCATTGTCGTACTCCCGGGCGCCACTCAGCTTGGCCGGCATGATCGACACGATCGTCAGGATGACGGCCGCGAGGAGACAAAAGTCGGCGATGGTCATGGCGTCGCTCTCCGATTACTCTAAACCCTCTATTCCACCCACGAGACGGACGGAACAAGCCCATGGCGCCGCGCTACGATTTGATCATCCGCGATGCGACGGTCTTCGACGGCCTCGGCAGCCCCCGCATAACCGCCGATGTCGGCATAACCGGCGACCGGATAAGCGCGGTCGGTGACCTCGGCGCCTCCGCCGCGGACCGCGAGGTCCTCGCCGGCGGAATGGCCCTCGCACCCGGCTTCATCGACGCCCACACGCATGACGACCGGGCGGTGCTTTGCGGCCCGGAATGTATGCTCTGCAAGATGTCGCAGGGCGTCACCACCGTCGTCGTCGGCAATTGCGGCATCTCGCTGGCACCCGTGAGGATAAAATCCCCGCCCGCCCCGCCCCTGAGCCTGTTCGGCGACGAAAGCTGGTTCACCTTCGACAGTTTCGCCGAATACGCCGACCGTCTCACCGCCGATCCGTCCCCGGTCAACACCTACGCCCTGATCGGCCACATGTCGCTCCGCATCGAGGCAATGAACGGCGACACCCAGCGCGCCGCCACCGGCCGCGAAGCCGCCCAAATGCAAGCCCGCCTGCGCCAGGCACTGACCGAAGGCGCCTCGGGCTTCTCCACCGGATTGTATTACGCACCCAACATGATGGCGCCGACCGACGAAGTGATCGCCGTCGCCGAGGCCCTGCGTGCCACCGGCGGCCTCTACGTCACCCATATGCGCGACGAGGCGGACGACGTCCTTCTGTCGATCGAGGAAACCCTGAAGATCGGCCGAGCCGTCGATGTCCCGGTCGTGATCAGCCACCACAAATGCGCAATGCCGGAGAATTTCGGCCGCAGCGTGGAAACCTTGCCCCTGATCGACAAGGGCGCGGAAGGCCAGAAAGTCGATTTCGACGTCTACCCGTATGCAGCCGGTTCCACCGTGCTCCTGCCCAACCGCCTGCGACCGGACGTGCCGGTGCAGATCACCTGGTCGATCCCTCATCCCGAACTGGCCGGCCGCATGCTGGCCGATATCGCGAAGGAATGGGCGCTCGACCAGAAAACCGCCGCGAAACGGCTGATGCCCGCCGGTGCGATCTACTTCCAGATGGACGAGCCCGACGTCCAGCGGATCATGGCGCACCGCCTGGCAATGATCGGCAGCGACGGGTTGCCGCACGACACGTACCCGCATCCCCGGCTCTGGGGAACATTCCCCCGCGTGCTCGGCCACTACGCCCGCGACCTCAAGCTGTTCAGCCTCGAGGAAGCCGTCCGCAAGATGACCGGCCACACCGCCGCGGTGTTCGGCATAGTCGATCGCGGCGTCATCCGCCCCGGAGCCTACGCCGACCTCGTTCTGTTCGATCCCGACACGGTGCGCGATGCATCCACCTACGACGCCCCGACGCGCGTGTCGGAGGGCATTCTCGAAACCTGGATCAACGGCCAGTCCGCCTACGTGTTCGGCGACGGCGCCACCAACGCAAGAGCCGGCCGGCTGGTCACCCGCAACCAGGAGTGACCGGTCGCTCAGCGGTAGCCGAGCGATCCTGCCCCAAGTGTCACGGCCGGGCTTGGCCGCTACCCGCGTGAGCACGTTTCTACCCACCCTAAACGGCGAGGAACCTGATTAATGCAGATACCCACTAACGACGGGTAGCATTCCAACTGTCAGGGCAAGTCTCCAATATTAATGAGAATGTGGTCGCTCGGTCCCTGGGTATTCAACATCGCCGGGAAAGCGCCCGCGTCGGGTGCCCGCAGGGCCAGGACTATTTGGTCTGCCGAAAGGCTGGACGATATGATCGCGATCGCGCGTTCGCCCGTTAATGCTAAATCATGCAATTGGGTCGTCGCGGGCGCAGCAACCGGCCAACCCGCCTTGTTCAATTCGTCGAAGAAAAAATAGGCAAGTTTCTCGCAGGTGTTCGACACCGTCCTACACTTGATATAGACGGGTAGCTTGGGAAAAACCGCACTCAGCCGTCGGCGTAATGCCTCTGTATGCTCCTGTTCTTGCTCCTGCTTTTTGGTCGCGGCTTCGGCTTGTGGCAACACACGGTCGACAAGCATCCTCACTACAGTCAGCTTGCAATCGCTATTGTTCTTTATGGCATTGGCGAGGTCCTTCTGGAGGACCCCCGCATACTCCTCGGCGCTATATCCGCCTGTCCCAGAAATGCCCAAATCACCCAGCTTTTTTAGCAGCCCGTTAAGCTCTGCCTTAACGTTTCCATTCGCCTCCGCGCTTTGGCGCTCACCCGTGGTCGGGATGACGTTGCATATCTTGTCAGCGAACCCGGCGATGGAGGCAAGGTCGCTTTTCATGTCCGACCTCGCAGGGGATGACCCGACACAACAGAAACCAGCGAGAACAAACGGAAGCGCATGCCGCCGGGCTACACCCCACGTTGATGATTCGACGGTCATGGCTCATCCCCAATAACTGCTGGCGCTCGTAGGCGGCCCATGGGTCAATCGCAATCGTGTTATCAGCCGCAGTAAGCCATTGTCGGCTTCGGCGTCGGTTAACCGCGCTGGCCGATCCAGCGCGGTCCGATGCACCCCAGGACACGCCCAGGTCCAGATTCGATATTCTACCCCACTGATCCTGCGCGACAAGTCCAGCCGACTAATCCTCGATTCCGTCAAATTGTCGCTCACGTAACCCGGCATCATCCAAATTCGGCTCGCGCCCGGCCGCCTGCGGTCGTCACAGCAGAAACCGGACGCCACCCAAAGGCCCGGTCATCAACCGGCCGCGGATGCCAGCAATCACCGCCCCAGCCTCGCCCCACCTCGTCGCATTTCACAGCCCCGTCCGCTATACTCCTCCGCGTCTGGAGACAGCCCGTGGCAACACCCCACCCCAACGATCCGATCCTGACCCGCTTTAGGGCCGCGCTCGACGAGATGTACGGAAATCAACTCGAACGCGTCGTGCTGTTTGGCTCCCGGGCGCGCGGCGACGCGCGGTCGGACTCCGATTACGATGTCGCCGTATTTCTGCGCAACATGCCCGACCGGTTTGCGGAACTGTACCGGCTTGCCGACCTCAGCACCGACATTCTCGGCGATACCGGTGAATTCGTGCATGCCATGCCCTACCGTTCCACGGCGTATGACGAGCGCACCCCGTTGATGCGGGAAATCCGCCGGGAAGGGATCGAACTCTGACCCCCGAAACCGGATATTTTCTGGACAAAGCGCGCAAGCTTCTCAATGAGGCCGACGGAATGCTCGCCCTGAATTACTATGACGCCGCCGGCCGCTCCGCCTACCTCGCCGGTTTCCACGCCGCCCAGGCGGAGTCTGGTTCGGCGCCATGAACGGTGCCCCCATGTATATCTCGTGGCTGACGTCATAAACCCGCCCCTGCCGCACGCTCCCCAAGGCGGCCAGTCGCTTCTTCACCGTCAGCAGGTTCCCCGCACCGATCTGGTCGGCCGGCACCTACAACCTCAAGTCCATCGCTGACTACGAAACCGGCCCAGGGTCCGAGGTGTCACCCGAACAAGCGGCCGAGGCGGTCGAAACCAGCAAGCGCTTCGTTGCCAGGATGATCGAGTTGGTCGAAGCGCCCTGACGCCCTCAAAACCACCCCTAACAGAAATAATTCTTGCCATAAAAGGAAAATCCCCCTATACACGCCCCCACAAAGACCGCCCGCCCCAGGAAAGCCCTCCCATGTCCATCCCGGCCACCATCGCCAAAGCCATCCTGGACACGGTCCTCGCCCGCCTCGTCCTGCTGTTCCTCAGCGCCGCCGCCGGCAACACAGAAGCCGCCCGCGAAGCCGCCACCCAGATGCTCGCCGCTCACGATCCGCGAACCGCCGACGAACTCACCCTCGCCGCCCAGATCGTCACCCTCCAGTTCCACGCGCTCGAAGCCCTCGCCAATGCCGCCGAACCCGGCCTGTCGCTGAACCGCATCCTCCGCCTGCGCGGCAGTGCCGTCAGCCTCAGCCGCGAATCCCACAAGGCCCGCCGCCGCCTCGACCAGATCCAGCGCGCCCGCCAAACCCCCGAGCAACCGGCGCAAGCGGTAACCGCAACGGCCCAAGCCGCGGCGCCCACGCCCCCAGCCCCCACGCCTCCAGCCGAACCGCCGCTGCCCGAACCCGGCGCCCAGGCGGCCCTCGATCTCGTCGCCACCGCCCAGGAAGCCCTCCGCATCGCCAAAAAGACCGGAGGCAGAAACTGGGCGCACACCCTCCAGAAGCGCCTGCTGACAGCCCAGATGACGCAAGCGGCCAAAACGCAACAGGCCCGCTACGCCGCGCAACTGTCCAGCCAGAGCGCCGCCGTCCCGCAAACCGCAGCCTGACCCCCGCTCCACCGCGAAAAACCGGCTACCGCAGCCGCCAACATCCATTCCCTTCAACCGAGGACCGGCGACAACAAGGCCTCCGCCAGTTCGGCCTCCCCGCGAACCCGCGTCACCCCGAGCCCCGCCGCCTGACCGGAGTCCGCCCGCCGCGTTTCGAAAACCCCCAACCCCACCGACATGTCACACAACGGCAATGCCATGCGGGCGTGACAGGGGTCTCGCACACGGGCTAACACGGCATGCGGCCAACTCCAGCGGACCAGCGATATGTCAGCCACGCGATACCCCTCGATGGCCGCCGGATGGCGCCTGCCCAACATGTGGGACGCGGCCGCATTTCTCTGTGTGATCGGAGTCCTCGTCGGCGTGGGCCATGTCGCGGAAGGCACGCTGACCCGGATCGATGCGCCGGGTGCGACCGAGGTCACGCTCGATCCCTGGAACCTGCCGGAATACGCCATCCGGACCACCGCGCGGATGTTCGCGGCCCTGGCCGCCTCGCTGCTGTTCACCTTCACCTACGGCACCGCCGCCGCCAAAAGCCGCCGCGCCGCACTTGTCCTGGTGCCGGTGCTGGACGTGCTCCAGTCGGTGCCGATCCTGGGATTCCTGACCTTCACCGTCGTCTTCTTCATGAACCTGTTCCCCGGACAGGTGCTGGGGCTCGAGCTTGCGGCGATCTTCGCCATCTTCACCAGCCAGGCCTGGAACATGGCGTTCAGCATGTACCAGTCCCTGAAAACCGTCCCCACCGATCTGCAGGAAGCCTCGGACAGTTTTCACCTGACGGCGTGGCAGCGGTTCTGGCGGCTCGAGGTGCCCTTCGCCACACCCGGACTGGTGTGGAACACGATGATGTCGATGTCTGGCGGCTGGTTCTTCGTCGTGGCGTCCGAGGCGGTGTCCGTCGGCGACAATACCTGGAAGCTCCCTGGCATCGGGTCCTATGTCGCCCTGGCACTGGAAAAGCAGGACATCCTGGCGGTCGGGTGGGCGATCCTGGCGATGCTGGTGGTTATCCTGGCTTACGATCAGTTGCTGTTCCGCCCGCTGGTCGCCTGGTCGGCAAAGTTCCGCTTCGAGACAACCGCCGGCGCCACCGCGTCCGATCCCTGGATGCTGCGCCTCATGCGCCGGACGCGGCTGTTCAAATTCTTTGGCGAACTGGTCGGCGATGCAGCCGCTTACATGGGCGGATTGCGGCTGTCGTTCACCGGGCGTCCGCGGTCGAAGATTGCGGCGCAGCCATCCCGGGCGGTGGACGCAGCGTATATCGTGCTGTTGGTGGGTTTGGTGGGACTGGCGGTCTGGCGCGTGGTGCTGTTCGCGTCTCAGGCCCTGAGCTGGTCTGATGTGGAGACCGCGGTCGGCTTGGGGATGATCACGCTGACCCGCGTCGTCGTGCTGATGATCCTCGCTAGCCTGGTCTGGGTGCCGATTGGCGTCTGGCTCGGACTGCGCCCGGTCTGGGCCCGGCGGGCGCAGCCGATCGCGCAGTTCCTGGCGGCGTTCCCGGCCAATCTGCTGTTTCCGCCATTCGTGCTGACCATCGTCTACTTCCACCTCAGTCCCGACATCTGGCTCACGCCGCTCATGGTGCTCGGCACACAATGGTACATCCTGTTCAACGTGGTCGCCGGGGCCGCCGCGTTCCCGGGCGACCTCAAGGAAGCCGCCGCAAACTTCCGCATCGGCGGCTGGCTGTGGTGGCGCAAAGTCATCATTCCGGGGATCTTTCCATATTACATCACCGGAGCGATCACCGCGTCGGGCGGCTCCTGGAACGCCGCGATCGTCGCCGAGGTGGCATCCTGGGGTGACACCAAGCTCCAGGCGCACGGTCTGGGCGCCTATATCGCCGAAGCGACGGACAAGGGCGACATGGCTCGGGTGGTGCTGGGCGTAGTGGTGATGTCGGCCTTTGTCGTGCTGTTCAACCGCCTGCTCTGGCGCCCCATGTATGGCTACGCGCAGCGGCGCCTTACCCTGGCCTGAGAGTTTGAAAAAGAATGCCCTCCCGCACCGGACTTGACCAGAAAACCTCTATGTTAAAAGAGGGCTTTGTTTTTCAAGTTCGATCGATTTTCGCGCTCTGAGGATACACAATCATGGATACAGCGGTCACGACACGGCCCTGCCTGATCGATGTGAAAGGCTGCCGGCAGGCGTATCACAAGGACGCCAGTGCCGATCTGGTCGTGCTCGATGACGTCAACCTGACGCTGCGCGAGGGCGAGATCGTCGCTCTGCTCGGCCGCTCCGGTTCCGGCAAATCGACGCTGCTGCGAATCGTCTCCGGGCTGCTGAAGCCGACCGCCGGCAGCGTGACGTGGCGCGGCGCGGAGGTGAACGGCCCGACCGAGGGCGTGGCAATGGTGTTCCAAAGCTTCGCCCTGTTTCCCTGGCTGACCGTGCAGGAGAACGTGGAAATCGGCCTCGAAGCCCGCGGGGTGGCCCGCGCCCAGCGTGAAAAACTGTCCGAGGCGGCAATCGACATGATCGGTCTCGGCGGCTTCGAGAACGCCTATCCAAAGGAACTGTCCGGCGGCATGCGCCAGCGGGTCGGTCTGGCTCGGGCCCTGGTGGTGCATCCCGACCTGTTGCTGATGGACGAACCGTTCAGCGCCCTGGATGTGCTGACCGCCGAGACGCTGCGCACCGACCTCATCGACCTGTGGATGGACGGCAAGCTGCCGGTGAAGTCGGTGCTGATGGTGACCCATAACATCGAGGAGGCGGTGCTGATGTGCGACCGCATCCTGGTGTTCCAGTCCAATCCCGGCCGCGTGGCGAACGAACTGATCGTGCCGTTCCCGCATCCGCGGAACCGTCTGGACCCGGCGTTCCGCCAGATGGTGGACGACATCTACGGGATCATGACAAGGCGCGCGCCGGTCGGTCCGAAAACCGCGGCCGCGGTTCCGGTCTCGCCGCTGGCGACCCCGCTGCCGCGGGTCGGCACGAACATCATGTCGGGTCTGATGGAGACCCTGGCAGCGGAACCATACAACGGACGGGCGGATCTGCCGGCACTGGCCAATTCCC
Source organism: Rhodopila sp. (assembly GCA_050010355.1). GTDB lineage: Bacteria > Pseudomonadota > Alphaproteobacteria > Acetobacterales > Acetobacteraceae > Rhodopila. The sequence continues at coordinate 13,158 of JBEKLE010000146.1, forward strand.
TGCAATACGAGGTGGACGATCTGCTGCCGCTGGGCGAGACGCTGCAATTGCTGCGGTTCGCGGTGCTGGAGGAAGGCGATATTCTGCTGACCGACCAAGGGCGCAGCTTCGTCGAAACCGACACCGAGGGCCGCAAGCGGATCTTCGGGGAGGCGATACGTCAGCATGTGCCGCTGGTGAACATGATCCGGCAGGTGCTGGATGAGCGGTGGAACCATCGCGCCTCGGCGGTGCGGTTCCGCGATGAACTGGAAGACCATATGTCCCCCGATTATGCGCAGGACACCCTGCGGACGGTCGCGGAGCTGTTCAGCTATGACGAGGAAGCCGAACAGTTCAGTCTGGAGGATATCGAGTAGAGGCGAGGTCGGTACGCGGTGCTCGGTGTCAGTGACGGAGCGAGGCGGGGACTGTGATCTCGGGCGGAAAGAAAGCACCGCCGTCTTGCGTCGCCAGCGCAAGGGTAGGCACTGTGATGCGTTGGCTTTGCGGAAAGGTTCGTGTGTGTTCAGCGTTTGTTAAGGTTCAACACGGAGAACGCGAAGAACCACGAAGGTTCACGGAGACTGACTGTGTTGCAGCAGCGGGCCCTTACCGAACGCATTATCGGGCTGGCGATTGAGGTTCACCGGTTCGTTGGACCGGGTCTGCTGGAATCGGTTTACCGGGAATGCCTCTGTCTTGAGCTTGAGCAGGCCGGCATACGGTTTGAGACCGAGGTTGCGGTGCCGGTTGTTTACAAGGGTCAACCATCCCGCTCGGTTTTCGGGCGGATATTCTGGTGCATGGCGTTGTGATGGTCGAAGTCAAGGCGCTGGCATCGTTGCTTCCGGCGCATGAGGCGCAGATTTTGACTTACCTCCGCATGAGTGGGATCAGAGTCGGCCTGCTGATGAATTTTCATGCGAAACTGCTGAAAGACGGGCTGCTGCGGTTCGTTGTCTAAGGCGGTCGTCTTGCTCCGTGTATCTTCGTGGTTCTTCGTGTTCTCCGTGTTGAGAGTCTTTCTTACCCGTGCCGATCATCGGAGGTAGTTTTCCCACGGCGGCAAGGGTCGCGGTTCGGGTGGGTTAGTCGAGACGCCGACACTCGACGGAGCTTGTTTATCGGGCGGAGGTGCTGGGTGTTGGGGTTTTATTAAGGTTCAACACGGAGAACGCGAAGAACCACGAAGGTTCACGGAGAATGTTCGGGTTGAAGCAGCGGGGCGTGGCGGATGGTGATGTTGACCTTGCGGTGGAAGTCCGTTGGACGGTTGGGCCGAGCCCTTTGGGCGTCGGTTTGGCACGCGGCGGGAGATGAAGTAGTCGTAGGTGTAGGGCGATGCCGGTGTCGTCATTGGGCGCGCCTGTCGAGCGAGGGTCGGACCCTCGCACCGAAGGCGGGGTGTATGCAAGCACCGGCGTCGCGACCACCGGGCCGCTTCGCAAAAGAGGTTGACGCGATAGGAAAATATGCTAAGATGCTAATCTGTCCCCATGCGCAGCGCGTCGAAGTTCGAGCCGGAGACACTTTTGCAGAATAGGGCAACCAGAAGGATAAACCTTTTCATTTTCGCCAACGCCCTGCTCTCCAACTCGATTACGATGTCCTGATGCCGGTGGCAGATCCACCCCGCCATCTAAAAATCACCCCACCGGGAAGTTGCACTTCGGGTTGAGCGGATGCAGCACGCCGGCGGGTGGGGTGGTGCTTACCAGCTTATACAGGTCCCACTCGCCTTTGCTTTCCTCGGGGGTTTTTACCTTTCCTCGGGGGTTTTTACCTGGAAGAGATAGGCGGGGAACTCGCCGCGGCCGTCGGCGCGGACTTTGCCGGGGCCGAAGGCGTCATCGTCGGTGGGCAGTGCTTTCATCTTGGCGACGACGTCCCGACCGCTTTTCTTGGCGGCGGCTCCGCCCATCGCGGCCACGGCCCTCATGTAGTGGATGGTCGAGCCGTAGGAACTGGCATGGGCCTGGTTCGGGTAGTTGTTCTCCTTGGTCCTCGCGAGCAGTTTCTTGGTGAAGCTGCGGGTACGGTCGTTCATGTCCCAGTAGAAAGTCTCGGTGGTCAATAATCCGCCGCAGATCTTGGTGCCGAGCGAGTGCGGGTTCTGGATGAACATCAGCAGGGGGGCGAGTTTCATGGTCTTGTTCAGGCCGAACTCGGCGGCCTGCTTGATGCAGTTCTCGGTATCGAGACCGGCGTTGGCGAAGCCGACCACGGTGGCGCCGCTGGCCTGGGCCTGGGTCAAATACGACGAGAAATCGGTTGTGTCGGGGAACGGATAGCGGGCTGCACCTTTGATCTCGCCGCCGCCTTTCTTGACCACCTCGGTCGTCAAGTCTTCGAGGGACTGGCCGAAGGCGTAGTTGGCGGTGATGAAGTACCAGGACTTGAAGCCCTGAGCGACCAGGGAGCCGCCGGTGGAGTGGGCGTTCTCGTAAGTATCGAAGCTCCAGACGATTGTATTGGGGCTGCACTGGTCGTCGGTCAGCGAGGACACGGTTGCGGATGCATTCAGCATCATCTTGTCCTTTTCCTTGGCGACCTGGGCGACCGCGAGTGCCACCGAGGATGTCGGAACGTCGGCGGCGACGTCGACGCCGCTGTCGAACCACTGACGGGCGATGGAGGCGGCGACGTCGGGCTTGTTCTGATGGTCGGCGCTGATCACTTCCACGTCGCAGTCGACGTGCGACTTCATCTCATCCACCGCGAGCTGGGTGGCGGCGACCGAGGTGGGGCCGGTGTTGTCGCGATAGGTGCCGGAGAGGTCGGTGAGCACGCCGATGGTGAGCTTGGTGCGGCCCTGCGCGCGCAGCCGGGTCATCGGTGCGAGGCCCATCGGTGCGAGGCTCAGGGCGGCGGCGCCCCCGATGAGGGTTCGGCGTGTCGAGATCATCTTGGTATTCTCCCTGGGGCCGGCGGTTTGTCGCGGCCGTGCTCTGCCCGGAATGGTCCGGATGCGGGCGTTATGGCGCACTTCGGGGGGTGATCTCAAGGGGTGGCCGAGCGCAGGAGGTCAGGGCGTCGCGCCGGCGTGGTGGGGTGTGAAGAGATGCCCCAATCGAGGCGCGGCGGACGTGGGTCAGAACCGCGACGGGGGCGGGCGTTGCATCAGAGCGACCAGCACCAGGCAGAGGAAGGCGCCGCCGGCGGCGGCCATGAAACCGTCGATGTAGGCCAGCACGGACGCCTGTTCCGCCACCGCCGTCGATAGCAGTTTCGTGGCCTGCGCGGCGGCGTTGGCGAGATCGGCGGTGTGGGTGCCGATCGCACCGCGATACGCGGCGAGGCGGTCGGCGGTGAAGCCCGCGGTTGCGTCGACATGCAGGCCGACGAGGTTGGAGTGGATCTGCTCGCGCACCCGGACAAAGGTCTGCATGAACGCGGTGCCGATCTCGCCGCCGAACAACCGGCTGCTCTGCATCAGGAAGCCGATTGCCAACGCATCCGCCGGGTTGATCGTGCGGACGGCCAGTGTGACCACTGCCGTCAAGGCGAAGGACTGGCCGATCGCCTGGAGGATTTGCGACGGCAGGAAATCGACCGTTGCCCATTCGCTGGTCAGTCCCGTGGCCATCCAGCACGCGATGCCGATCAACGCGCTGCCGAGCGCGAGCACCCATCGCGCGTCAGTGCGGCGGAGCCACTCGGCCAGCGGAATGGCGATGACGAGTTGCGGCAGGGCGATCCACAGCAGCACGCTGCCGACCTGCAATTCACGGAAATTCTGAACGTTCTGGAGATAGGTCGGGATGATGTAGGCGGTCGACAGGATGATGAAGCGGTAGCCGGCGAGCAGCGGCAACAGAAGCAGCAGGTTGCCGCGCAGCAGGCGCCGGATGTTCAGGAACGGGCGCGGGGTCGCCAGTTCACGGGTTATGAAGGCCGTTGTCACGAGGGTGCCGGACAGCAGCAGGCCGGTGATCAGGCCGTTGCTGCTCCAATCGAGGCGGTTGCCCTGGTCGAGGCCGGCATACAACATCCCGAGGCCGATCGCGGCATAGGCAAGACCGGGCCAGTCGAGGTCTCGCATCAGGCGGGTGTTTATAGACTCGCGCGGCACGCCATACGAGATGCAGGCAAACATCAGCGGCAGCATTGCGCAGTATTGCCAGTCGATCCAGCGCCACGACCAGTTGTCCGAGTACCAGCCTTCCAGCGAGGCCGCCACATTCTGTGACAGTTCCGAGTTCATTGCGTAGAAGGCGACGCCGTAGACCACGAGGCGGGCGGGCAGGCTACGGACGATGAAGCTGATCGTGAGCGGGATGAAGGTTCCCGAGCCGAGGCCGCTGAGAACCTGCATGGCGATGAAGGCATTGAGATTGGGTGAGAGCGGACCGAGCAGGCTGGCGGTGAACATGGTCAGGATGGCGAGCAGGAGGACTCGCCGGCAGCCGAAGATTGCGCCGAGGTACGGCGAGGCAACCCCGGCCATCATCTGGCCGATGCCGAGGGCGGTCGTGATCCAGGCGCCTTCATCGAAGCCGACCATCAGGCCGCCGCGCACGTCGGCGAGGCCGAAGCTGGTCACCCGGCTGGCGAAGGTCGCGATGATCGATCCGAGCAGCACGCCGACCATACCGACGTAGGGACGCAGTGTATCGGCTGTCAGTCGCGGAGGGGTTCTCCCGGGAGGGATTTCTGGGTTGAGCCGGGTGTCGGTTCGCGGTTCTCATTGGGTCCGGTGTCGATGCTGGCCTCGACCGAGAGGCCGGGGCGGACCAACGTGCCGAGGGCGGCGTGCGGGTCGAGCACGATCTTCACCGGGACGCGCTGCACGACCTTGGTGAAGTTGCCGGTGGCGTTGTCGGGCGGCAGCAGCGCGAAGGTGCTGCCGGTGCCGGGCGACCAGCTATCGACATGGCCGGTGAGGGCGAGGTCAGGGAAGGCATCGACCGTCACGCGGGCGGGGTCGCCGAGACGCACGTTGGTCATCTGGGTTTCCTTGTAGTTGGCGATGACCCAAATCCGCGGTAGCGTAACGACCGAGATCACCTGCGTGCCGACGTTGACGAACTGGCCGGGCCGCACCTGGCGCAGGCCGACCAGCCCGTCCGCCGGAGAGACGATGCGGGTGTAGTCCACGTTGTTGCCCGCGAGGGTTACCTCTGCCTCGGCAGCCCGGACATTGGCCTGAAGCTGGTTCTGCTGGACGTCGAGGCTGGCGAGCAGGGCTTTCTGCTGATCGAGCTG
>JBEKLE010000147.1:0-13815 GCA_050010355.1 Rhodopila sp.
CGCGGTAAGCGGCCTTCGAATCCGCAGCGGTCGTTGGGCGTGGTGTGGCAGCGCCGGCGCCGTTTTCGCCGCGGTAAAGCGGCTTCGAGTCAGCATCGGTCGCGGCGGCGGCGAGGATACCGGCCTCGTCAGGGTAAGCGGCCGTCGAGACCACATCGGTTGTGGCCGCTGGTGCCCCTGAGCGGGTGCCCGGCTCGTTACGATCCGGCTTCGCGGCCGCGACGGGTGTTGCCAGTGGCGTCGCCGCCGGGGTGCCGCCGCCAAGGGAAGCAGCCTTCCCGGCCGCAAGGGGTGTTGCCAGTGGCACCGCGGCGGGGGCGCTGGCGTGGAAATCAGCCTTCGCGGGCACAGCGGGTGCCGCCTGTGGCGCGGCATCGAGCGTGGCGCCCCCGCCGAGGGAAGCAGCCTTCGCGGCCACAGCGGGTGCCGCCTGTGGCGCGGCATCGGGAGTACCGCCCCCGCCCGGGGGCGCCCCCGCCGAGGGAAGCAGCCTTCGCGGCCACAGCGGGTGCCGCCTGTGGCGCGGCATCGGGAGTACCGCCCCCGCCCGGGGAAGCAGCCTTCGCGGCCACAACGGGTGCCGCCTGTGGCGCGGCATCGGGAGTACCGCCCCCGCCGAGGGAAGCAGCCTTCGCGGCCACAACGGGTGCCGCCTGTGGCGCGGCATCGAGCGTGGCGCCTCCGCCGAGGGAAGCAGCCTTCGCGGCCACAACGATTGCCGGCTGTGGCGCGGCATCAAGGGTGCCGCCCCCGCCGAGGGAAGCAGCCTTCGCGGCCACAACGCGTGCCGCCTGTTGCGCCGCATCAAGGGTGCCGCCCCCGCCGGGGGAAGCAGCCTTCGATGCCACAACGATTGCCGGCTGTGGCGCGGCATCGAGAGTGGCGCCCCCGCCGGGGGGAGCCGCCTTCGTGGCCACAACGGGCGCTGCCCGTGGCGCGGTATCGAGAATGCCGCCCCAGCCGGGGGGAGCCGCCTTCGCGGCCACAACGATTGCCGGCTGTGGCGCGGTATCGAGGGTGCCGCCCCCGCCGGGGGAAGCAAACTTCGCGGCCATACCCGGTGTGGCCTGTAGCACAGCAGCGAGGGTACCGTCCGCGTCACGATTGGCACCTTTGGCGGCGACACCTTGCGTGGCCTGTGGCACAACCGCAAGGTTGTTACTCCCCGAAACGTTGGCGGGCTGCGCGTTCATACCTGCGGCGGCCTGTGAAGCCGTGGTAAGGTTGTTATCCCCCCTCACGTTGACGGACCCCGGGGTCAGGCTGGCCGTCGGCGGCTGGACGCCGAGGTGGTTGTCGACCCTTCCAAGGCGTCCGGACTTCCCGGCCAAAGTCATCGTGCGTGCGATGGCCGAAATGTCAGTGGCAGTCGATACCGCCGCCGCGAACTGATCCGCGCCAGCCTCGGCGTTTGCCTGCGCCCTCGGATCCGGAGCCGTCACCGCCGTTGAGCTTTGTGCATCGTTCGCCGGCGCCGGCGCCGAGCCTGGGCCGGTCGTTGCATCCCGGACCGATCGCAACACCTGTCCGAAGGCATCCCCGGTCGTAGATGCAACGGGTGGGGGTTCTGTTACGGCTGGCATCGTACCGAGCAGCGATGCGATCGCAGGTGCGGCGGGCAATGTTCGTTCTCCTGCAACGGGGATTTTCCCGCCGTACCGCCTACGCAATGTCCGGGCCAAGCCAAAATCCGCGCCAAACCGCCACATATAGCAGGGGACGCGGCACAAACGACCGGGCCAACCAAGTCGGGCGGCAGATTCTGCCCACCCGGATCGAAGCACAATGTCAGCGAAATCCGTGAGTTCGTACTTGGCACGGTTTCTGCTCTTTAACGGCGTGACAAGCTCGGAGCCCTTCAAACATGTCCTTATTCGGTGCCATCAATACTGCCGTCAGCGGACTTACCGCCCAGTCGACCGCGTTCGGCAATATCAGCGAGGACGTTGCCAACAGCCAGACGGTCGGCTTCAAACGCGTCGACACCAGCTTCACCGATTACCTGACAACCAGCACGGCGACCGCTAATGTACCAGGGGCCGTCGTCGCCACGCCCGACTATGTCAACAACATTCAGGGCACTGTCACCCAGACGGACAACCCGCTGGGCATGGCCATCGCCGGTCAGGGATTTTTCGCGGTTTCCCAGCCCACCGGCGAGGCAAATGGTGCGGTCACATTTAGTCCTCAACAATTCTACACACGCGCCGGCGACTTCTCGATGAATTCCACCGGTTACCTGGTGAACAGTGCCGGACAATACCTGAATGGATGGACAGTAAATTCCTCGACCGGTGTCGCCAACCAGAATGCGCTGGCACCGATCGAGGTCAACCAGTCCACTTACAACCCCGTCGCGACCCAGAACGTCACGCTTTCGGCCAACCTGCCCGCGACCCCGGCCGCCGGCACCGCAGATACCGCGTCGCCCCTGTCGTCACAGATCACCGTCTATGATTCGCTGGGGACCGCCCATGCCATCAACCTGAACTGGGTGAAGAACAGCGCGAACAACTGGACCGTCCAGGTCCAGGTTCCGGACGCCGCGCCAAAACTCGGCAACGGAACGACAGCAAATTATACATACGCCGGTTCGGCGACGGTCACATTCGGCGCTTCCAACGCCACGGTACCGGCTTCGGGCACCATCAATTCGGTCACCGCGGTCGTACCGGTTGTTCCCAGCGTTAGCGGTCCCTTCTCTAGCGTAAGCACCTTGCCAGCGCCGAGCGACAGCATTACCCTGGTCAAGAATCTGGCGGACGGCACCATCGCCTCCTACACCGAAGTGGACGACGACGGCACAGGCAGCGCCGCTGTCCCCGACCCCAACGGCGCTGTCACCACGACCACGACGTTCCCTGTCGCAGCCACTTCCCCAATCGGCGGCGTTGCCGGCGCCCCGGGCGTTCCCGTCCAGGTCATATCCCCCACCACCTTGACGACCAGCGGCATCGCCAGCGACATCACAACAAAGACCGTCGCACCGGACGGCACAGTCACCTATGTCGAAACCAACGACTCCGGGGCAGTCATCACCGGCACCACTGTCACAACCACAACCATCCCCCCCACCTCCGGAGCCCTGACAGGCGGTGGGAGCTATAAGGTGGGCGCAGCGAGCCAGGCACCAGCGACGCTAAGTTTCACCACCAATTTCGGCTCCGGCAATCAAACGATCAACCTCAATCTGGGCAGCTATGGCTCAACCAATGGTGTGACCCAGTTTGCCGGCAGCGCCTACAGCCTGCTTGGCCTGACCCAGGACGGCGTCGCGCCAGGCAGCTTCTCCGGCGTGACAACTCAGGACAACGGGAACGTTATCGTCAACTACAACAACGGCCAGACCCGCACGATCGCGCAGATCCCGCTGGTGACCTTCAACGCCCCCGATTCACTACAGAGCCAGAACGGGCAATCGTTCACCGCCACCCCGTCGAGCGGCTCGCCACTGGCCGAGGCGGCAAGCACCAATGGCGCCGGAAATCTGGTTACCGGATCGGTCGAGGGCTCCAACGTCGATATCGCGACTGAATTTACCAATCTGATCGTCTCGCAGCAGGCCTACTCGTCCAACGCCAAGGTGGTCTCCACCGCCAATCAGATGTTGCAGGCCACGCTCCAGATGATCGCCTGACGCCCTGACCAATGAGCCTCAACGCCTCCCTGTCGATCGCCGCCGGCGGACTGGCGAACATCAACGCGCAGTTCGCGCTGCTCTCGCAGAATGTCGCGAACGCCGCCACGCCGGGCTACGCCGTCGAGGTCAGCGGACAGCAGTCCCTGACCGCCGACGGAGTAGGCCTCGGTGTGCAAACCACGGCGCCCACACTCCAGATCGATCAGGCGCTGCAGAGTTCGGTTATGCAACAGAATGCCACGGTCGCCGGCCTGCAGACCACCCAGACATCGTTGCAGGCGATCGACAGCGTGCTTGGCACGCCTGGGTCGGGCAACGACATCGGCAGCCTTCTGGGCAACCTGCAAAACAGCTTCTCGACGCTGCTGACAGATCCGAGCAACCAGGCACAGCAAAGTGCCGTGGTAGCGTCGGCGACAACCCTCGCTCAGGGGATCAACACGCTCAGCAACACCTATTCAGCGCAACGGCAGGCCGCGCAGAACAACCTGCAATCGGCCGTCACCACATTGAATTCGACGCTTGCAACGATCGGCCAGCTTAGTGACCAGATCATCGCGATCAAGCCGACCAACCAGGGCACAGCGGACCTGGAAAATCAGCGGAATCAGGCGGTGGACGCGCTATCGCAACTCCTCGACGTCAAGACGGTGGAGCAGCCGAATGGCGATTTGTTGCTGTTCACCTCAAGCGGCCTCACCTTGCCAACACGCGACGGCGCCAGTCCGTTCTCGATTGCCAGCGCGTCCGCCCCAGCGGGGTCCTATTATCCCAACGGCGGCATTCCGGGCATCACCCTCGGCGGCGTCGATGTCACCAACCAGATGACCACCGGTCAAATCGGCGCCGACATCACCTTGCGCGACACCACCCTGCCGACCGACCAGGGCGAGCTCGATGAGTTTTCCCAGGGCCTGTCCAGCCGGTTCGCTGCCCAGGGCCTCACCTTGTTCACCGACCCGACAGGGAACGTCCCGGCAGGCGGTGCAACCCCAGCGCAGGCGGGCTACGTCGGATACGCTGGAACCATTCAGGTCAACCCGGCCGTGTCCGCCGACCCGTCCCAGGTCCGAGACGGCACGAGCATCGTCGTCGCCATCGGATTTATCCCCAATCCGGTCGGCGGCCCCGCCAGCTTCACCGGCCTGATCTCGAACGTCATCAACTACACGTTCGGCACCCAGTCGTCCTCGGGGACCACCCAGCCGGTGATGAACACCAGCGGCCTGGGCGCCACCGGCAACCTCAACGCCCCCTTCAACGCCGGCGGAGCATTATCGGATTTCGCAACAAATCTCGTCTCGTCTCAGTCACAGCAGAGCGCCACGACCACGAGCAGCCTCACAACCGAACAGGCGCTGCAATCCAGCCTGAACACGAAGGCCACATCGGTTAGCGGCGTGAACATGGACACCGAGTTGTCGCAGATGCTCACCCTGCAGAACGCCTATGGCGCCAACGCCCGCGTGATCGCCGGGGTCCAGTCGATGTTCACCGCATTGCTGCAGGCCGTCCAATGAGCGCTACGATCGGCACCAGCTACGGTATGCTGTCCACTCTCATCGCCAACAGCGTAAATACCCACCAGCAGCTCGATACCCTGACGGAACAGGCGAGCACCGGCCTTGTTGCGCAGACCTATGCCGGGTTGGGCAACGGAGCCGACGTCGCGCTGGACCTGAGCCCCCAGATCAGCGCCCTGCAGACGTATCAGAGCAACATCAACCAGGCGACCGGCAGCATGCAGGTCACCCAGACGGCGATGACCCAGATCCAGCAGATCGCGGCCACGTTCGCCGGCGACATCCCCAACCTGAACGGCCTCAATTCGTCGGAGGTTGACAGCGTCGCCGCCCAGGCCAACGCCGCGCTCCAGCAGGTCGCGGACCTGCTGAACACGCAGGATGCCGGCAACTATGTGTTCGCCGGCCAGGACACCGGCAACGCCCCTGTCCCGTCAGGCGACAGCATCCTGTCCTCGGGCTTCTACACCCAGATCAACGCGGCGGTGGCCGGGCTATCGGCCAGCGGAGCCAGCGCCACCACGACGGCAATCGTGGGAATGGCCAGCTCCAACGCGACCGGCACCTCGCCGTTCTCCACGTACCTGTCACAGCCTCCACCGGGGCAACCGGGATCAACGATCACCGCCGCGGTGGTGCAGACCGGCGAGGGCGGCACGGTGCAAACCGGCCTGCTGGCGAGCGCGAACTCGGTCGCCGTGTCTCCCGGAACAACCACCACACCGCCCACCAGCACCGGGTCCTACATGCGTGACCTGATGATGTCCTTGGCGACGCTGGGATCGATGTCCAGCTCACAGATCAACGATCCCGGGTTCGCCGCCCTCGTGCAAAGTACCGGGACTGCTCTGACCGGTGTCGTGAACACCATGGCCGACGATGTCGGCGACCTCGGCAATACCCAGGCAAACCTCGCGATCACACAGACCCAGTTGTCCGATACGGCGACGGCCCTAAGCGGGCAGTTGTCAAACGTGCAGGACGTGGACATGGCCGCAACACTGTCCCAGTTGACCAGCACGCAGACCCAGCTACAGGCCTCATATCGCCTGATCACCGGCGAGAACAGCATGTCGCTGCTGAACTATCTGCCGGCCGCCGCTGCGTAAAATAATTTTCTGCCGTTCATCTGCTGTTAACCTTCACCCGTCATGATCGGCAACGAGCTCGCAAAAAGCGTGCAAAGACACCTCCACCCAAAGGGTAACACGCCATGTCCCTAGAATCAGTGAACACCAACATGGGCGCAATGGTTGCGCTCCAGTCACTGGAATCGACCCAGACCCAGCTCGCAAGTACGCAGAAGCAAATATCGACAGGTTTTCGCGTCGCGGATTCGACCGATGACGGGGCCGCCTACGCCATCGCACAAGGTATTCGCGCAACCGTAGGCGCGGTAACCGCCTCCAACGAGCAACTCGGCAACGTGCAGGGATTGCTCTCCACCGCCCAGACCGGCCTGAATGGCATCTCGACGACGATGGCCAGCATGCGCGACGTCCTCGTCAAGCTGTCGGATACCAGCGAGACGACCGCCGACCAATCCAACTATCAGCAACAATATGCATCGTTGCTGGCGAACGTGAAGACGTTCATTACCGACTCGAATTACAATGGCAAGACACTGATCGGCAACGTCGGCGGTACGGCTGGCTACGGCACAATCACTGTCGCACGCGACGGAAGTGGAGACATCTACAGTATTGGCTCCCAAGGCGCCTCCGCTATTTATACCTCGCTCGCGGGCCTAGCCGGAACAGGCGTCGCAATCACTACAGGCGCCTTAGCAGCTCAAGCTGCTCTTAAGACGGGCGGCGTTTTCATCAACCAGCAGAACGCCATCGGCACGGCACTCAACGCGATCGGCAGCAACATCAACTACGTCAACAACCAGGTCACATTCAACAACGACAAGATCGACGCCTTGAACAGTGGTCTAGGCTCACTGGTCGACGCCGATCTCGCGAAGGAGTCGGCACAGCTCACCGCGTTGCAGATTCGCCAGCAGCTTGGCACGCAGGCGCTTTCTTTAGCGAACCAGGCACCGCAGACACTGCTCAGCCTGTTCAAGTGATCGCCATTCGGTAGCCGGCGGACCTGCCCCCAGGTTCGTCCGGCCCGCCGGTTGAAGCGCCGCCGCTACGCGGAAGGGATAAAATGTCTAATCTCGTTCTTGAGCTCCGCCAAGGCGAAGTGATGATCGTGAACGGTGCGCCAATACGGTTTCGCACCCGTTCTCGTATCGAACTGACCGCCAAGGCGCGCTTTCTGTTCGGCAAGCAGATCATGCCGCCAGACCAGGTCAACAGCCCAGCAAGGCGCATCTACTTCGCTCTCCAGTCGGTTTATATCGGCAGCGAAGCGGAACGCGAGGATGGCCTCGTATCCGCGCGGCACTTTATCGAGGAATTTCAGGCCGCAACCACGTCCGATCTGGTGCGCATGATCCTCGACCAGGCGCTGGTCGCGGCCGAGGAAGACGACTGCTACCAGGCCCTCAAGCTCGTTCGTAGGATCATACAGCACGAAGACGCCGTGCTCGGGAAAACACCCCACAGCTCAATTCCAACAGGGAATAGTGATCATCATGCAGACCGCGAGCCACGCCAGACAGGCGTACAGGACAGCCGCCCGCTACCGCTCTCAACGGGATCAGGAGGCTGACGTTTTTCGCCATGCGATCGCGGGCCTGAAGAGTGCGAGAGATGCCGCCGAAATTCAGAAAATTCGAGCTTTGGCGGATAATCGACGGCTGTGGATCATGGTCAGCGACCTGCTGCGTGACCCGACTAATGCGCTGCCCAACGCCTTGAAGGCTTCAATCCTTTCGGTCGGCCTTACGGTCCATCGCGAGATGGACAGGGAAAAACCAGACTTTGATTTCCTCATTTCAATCAACGAGCATATCGCCGCGGGCCTCGCAGGAAAGCCCTGACCATGAGTTCGTCGCTCAGCTATCTGACGACGCTTTACAGTGATGCGTTCGGCGGTGGGTCGTCCCTGCTCGACACCATCTACGGCATCGGCACCTCCTCCGCCGGTTCTGCGGATCCGCTACAGTCGCTGGCCTCCGCCGAACAGAACCAGACGCAGGACGTCAAGCTCGCCGCCGCGCAGCCGATGGTTCAATCCGCCATCAAGGGATTCACCGAGGCGGTGCAGTCCGCCAAGAGCATGACGCAATTACTGGCCAATCCAGCGTTCATGAACGTGCTGCTGACCGCAAACGGCATGAGCGACCAGATCGGCTACACTGCGCTTGCCACCCAGGCGCTGACGTCGAACCTCAGCGACACGAATTCGCTGGCCAACCAACTGACCGACACCCGCTGGAAAACCCTGGCCGGAGACTACAATTTCACCGCTTCCGGGCTGGCATCGTTCCAGAAGCCGGCAACCATCGCCGCAATCGCCAATCTGTACGCAACGAATACCTGGGAGACCAGCCAGGATTCCGTGACGCCCGGACTGTCCAACGCGCTGTCGTTCAAGCCTCTGGCGTCCACCATTACTTCGGTCGATCAGATTCTCGGCAATCCAACGATGCGCGCCGTCGTAACGACCGCGCTTGGCATACCGGAACAGATCGCCTTCCAGAGTCTCACCGCACAGGAAAATGCCATCAGCACCCGAATAGACATCAAGAAGTTTCAAGACCCGAAATTTGTCGAGACCTTCCTGCAGCAGTACCTTATCGCCAATGCCGCTTCCTCCACCTCGTCCGCATCCACGCCCGACCTCACAACTTTGGCGGTGCAGGGACAAGGCTTTCTCGCCTGACTGATACTTCAACGGGTTCAAAAGGAGTCCGTCAATGGACACGATCCACATCACGGCCGATGCGAATGCACTTCGCAACCGGGCGGCAGCACTCGTCGAAGCCGGCCGCGTGGAGGTTGCCCGAACGCTTCTGGCCGCCGCCCGCGCCCTCGCTCCGCCGTCACCCGAATTCGCCCTGATCGGTGCACGCATCGCTTTAGGCAGCGGCGCATGGGAACAGGCAATGCAGGAACTGGACAGCGGCATCGCGGCCGCACCCTCCCATGCGGGGCTGCTGGGATGCCGAGCGGATCTGCGGCGCAAGATGGGCGACCTGCAAGGCGCGGTAAGAGACGCTGCCGAAGCCGTGATCTTTGACCCGGCGGACCCGCAGGCCAAGGCCATCCTCGGGGAGACATTGCTCGACCTCGGACGCACCGTCGACGCGGTAGCCTGTCTGACCGAGGCCGTTGCCGGCGCACCCGCCGACATCGAATACCGCCAGGCCCTGGCCACCGCATACGAGAGAGGCGGCGACAGGCAAAGCGCCTTTCGGGTGCTGGCCGATGGAATCGCCCTGTCCCCGGCCAGCATAATCCTGCGCAATGCGGTGATCCTGCTGGCTATTCGCCGGCGGGATTTCAACCAAGCGGTAAGCCTCGCCGGACAAGCCTGCTCGCAAGGCATTGCCGATGCCTGCACCTTCGGGATGAAAGGCCACGCACTGTCCAGCCTCGGACGCCATGAGGAGGCTGCGATCGCCTACCAGGATGCCCTGAAGTTAGGCCCGGAAGACCCCTATGTGCGTCACCTCGTGGCGTCGTCTGGTTTGATGCCGGATCAGAAGCGCGCCCCCGAGGAATACGTCCGCTCAGTCTTCGACGGATATGCCGACCGCTTTGAAAACCACATATTATCGCTGGGATACGCAATCCCTGGCGCAATTCGAACCGTTCTTCTGAAACACCCGAAGATCGTCGCCGGTCTTTCTCTCGGTCCCGTCCTCGACCTCGGGTGTGGCACCGGCATGGTCGCGCTGGCGATCGGGGATCTGCCGGTCGGGCCGTTCACCGGTGTCGACCTATCGTCGCGAATGCTGGCCCACGCGCGCGCCAAGCGGCTTTACGACGACCTGCGCGAGGGTGACATCCTGGCGCATCTGGCGATCCCCGGGCAGCGCTGGCCGCTGATCGTCGCGGCAGACGTGCTCTGCTATTTCGGCGCGCTCGAACAACTCTTCGCACAGGTCCATGAATCGCTGGAGCCGGGCGGCTGGTTCATCTTCTCGGTGGAAGAAGTGCTCCCCGATCTCGACGGTGTCACGCCAGGCAACGGGCAGTGGGCCTTGGGGCGGCAAGGGCGCTACGCCCATGCACCGGATTATGTCCACGAAGCCGCTTATGCCGCCGGGTTTCGGGTGTCGCGAATGGACCGGCCCGTCGTCAGGCACGAGGCGGGCGCCGCCGTCCCAGGCCTGCTGCTGACCCTGGAACGGATACGTCATGACAGTTGATATCCGGCCGTCCGCGATCAGCCCGGACTTCGATCCGACACAAAGTCAGGATGCCTGCTCGGCCGATGGCATCGCAATGCTGGCCGACGGCCGCTTCCAGGATGCCCTGGTGCCTCTGCGAATGGCCATGGCACTCGGCGACGCGACCCCTTCAACAATCCTCAACCTGGCGATCGCCGAAGACCGAAGCGGAAGCAGCGATCACGCCCGGCGCCTGATGCGTCGGGTGGCAGCCAGACTGCCGGACTGGGACGAGCCGGTCGTGCGCCTCGCCGAAAGCTTGCGGGCCGCCGGCGATTACCCGGCCGCGGAGGAAGCCTACCGGCAGGTGCTCAGCCTCAACCCAAGGCGCATCGAAGCTTTGATCGCGCTGAGCGGTCTGCTGTTGAAGCGCGAAAAGGCCGACGAAGCGCGCGATCTTCTGATTTACTGCTGCGGGATCGTGCCGGACAACGCCGAGGCATGGAACACCCTCGGACTCGCGTTGCGAATGAGCGGCGCACCGAGTCAGGCGCTGAGCGCCTTCGTCCGGGCCCAGGGCTTGAGTCCCGACTCCCTGGACTACGCGCTGAACGGCGCCCATGTCGCCCAAGAAGCCAGGGAAGCCGATGCCGAACTCGCTCGTTTGAGCGTCGCATGCGATCAGAATCCGCTCAATCTCGCGCTGCAGGTCGGTCGTGGCACCTTGCTGGATCTCATGGGTCGCCGCATAGAGGCGATCGACGTGCTGGAGGCCGCGACCGAACTTGCTCCCAAAGCGCAGGCCCCGCTATGGCATCTGGGCCGCATGCTGGCCCGATCCAACGCCAACCGGACCCGCCAGGCAGAGGCGGTGCTGCGGCGGGTATTCGCGATGGATCCCGACAATGCGGAGGTCGGGAACCATCTCGCCACCGTTTTGATCCGCCTGCATCGGCATGCGGAAGCCAGATCCATTCTTCAGGACATAATCGATCGCCATGGCCAGCACAGCTCGGTGATGTGCAATCTGGCAGTTGCCGCCCTCTGTCTGGGACTGCAGGACGGGGCGGCTGCCTCCGCGCTGGACGCTATCCGCCTCGATCCGAATGCGGTGCTGCCACGGCGCACCCTGTGTAATGTTTTGCCTTACCATGCCGACACAACGGGCACGTCTCTGCTTGCCGCGATGCGTGAATGCTCCGCTGTCCTGCCGCGGAGCTCACAGCCGGCGCTTGCCAACCGCGTTGACCCCGACCGCCCGCTTGTCGTGGGTTTGCTGTCGGGTTCACTGAAGTCTCATCCGGTGGGCTGGCTGACAGTCGCCGGCTTCGAAACCCTCGATGCTGAACAGTTCAGCCTGATTTGCCTCGCGCAGGAGACCTTGCCAAAAGATCCTATCACCCGCCGCTTCCGCGCCGCGGCGCGTGAGTGGGTGGAGGTCGACTCGATGGCCGATGCCGCCCTGCTGGAAGCCGCCCGTTCGCGGAACATCGACATCCTGATCGACCTCGGCGGCTACGGGGATGGTGGCCGCATGATTCCATGTGCCAACCGGCTGGCCCCCGTGCAGATCAAATGGGTCGGCATGCAGTCGCATAGCTCCGGCCTCGCCGAGATGGACTGGTTCCTCACCGACCGCTGGGAGACGCCAGACGGTTTCGAACCCTTCTACAGCGAGAAACTGCTGCGGCTGCCTGACGGCTACGTCTGCTACAGCCCGCCGCCGCATGCCCCCGACGTGGTCGAACTGCCGGCGCTGAGCAACCGCTTCATCACCTTCGGCTGCTTCAACAACCTCGCCAAGATCACGCCGCGCGTGATCGAGACCTGGGCCGCAATCCTGCGGCAAATCCCCACGGCAAGGCTCATTCTGAAGACACACCAGCTTTCCGACGGGCCGACCGCCGACGGTTTCCGTGCCGCATTCACCGCGCTCGGTATCGCCGGCGACCGGATCGAGTTGCGCGGTTCCTCCGGCCATCGCGCCTTCATGGGCCAGTACGGTCATGTCGATATCGTTCTGGACCCATTTCCCTATTCCGGCGGCCTGACGACCTGCGAGGCGCTGTGGATGGGTGTGCCGACCATTACGCTGCCCGGCGAAATCTTCGCCTCCCGCCATTCGGCCAGCCACATGAGCAATGCCGGCCTGTCCGATTGGGTAGCGTCGTCGACCGAGGATTATATCGCCCAGGCCGTCGCGCGAACCGCCGATGTGCCGGCCCTGGCGGCGCTCCGGGCGCGCCTGCGCGACCAGGTGAGGCTGAGCCCGCTGACCGACGCGCCACGTTTCGGGCGTAACCTGGGCGCGGCGCTGCGCCGAGCCTGGCGGGATTGGTGCGCCGAGGCCGCGTCCGGGTCCTGACGACTGCCATGTTCGATCCCAGGATGTTGGTCGACACCGACAATGAACGGCAATAGGCACCCCTCTTTGCAACCGGTATAGATAGCAACGCAGTCCGCCTGCCCGCGCCGGCATGGCGCGGCGGCACGCCGGAGACTCGGCGTCAACGCGGACTGCTATTATACCCTTCCTCGATTGTGGGTCAGGCGATTACGGATGGTGTCTTGTTGACTAAGCTGGATCACGTCTCCTCCCAACTAACCCTGCGCGGACCAGTCGTTTTCGGTCTCGTGCCCACATGAGCATCCCGTTCCTGGCCTGTATGGCCGCCGCGGCCGCCTTCTACCATTTGCCGCCGCGCGTGCTGCCCTCGCTCCAGGCCGTGGAGGGTGGCAGACCGGGCCTGATCCAGCAAAATGCGAACGGCTCAGCCGATCTCGGCCTCATGCAGGTCAATTCGATCTGGGTCGCGCCGATCGCCCACTACACCCGCATGACGCCACAGGCTGTCCTTGACCGGCTCACCGACGATCCCTGCTTCAGCATCGCCGCCGCGGCCCTGATCATGCGGTCATACATGTCGGAAGCGCACGACGACCTTATGGCGGCCATCGGTTACTACCATTCCCACACCCCGTCGATCGGTTCCGCCTATCAGCAGAAAGTGCTCGCGGCCGCCGGCGCCCTGTTCGGCGAGGCACGAAACCAGCGTCGCCAAGAACGCGATCACCCATCCAACTGAACCGGGTCAGTCCATGAGAAACCGTTCTTGCCGCGACGACCGAGGCTTCACGCTCCTTGAACTGCTGGTCGTCATCGCCATCCTGGGCTTGCTGATCGGGCTGGTCGCCCCCGCCGCGCTCCGCCAGCTCGGCAACGCACGAACCTCCGTCGCGAAGCAATCGATCGAGCGCATCTCGTCCGTCCTGGACATATACAAGCTGGATGTCGGCAGTTACCCATCCACCGATCAGGGCCTGCGGGCATTGGTGGAGCGACCGACAGACGTACCGAACTGGGCCGGCCCCTACGTCAAGGGCAACGTGCCGGTCGACCCGTGGAACCATCAGTACGT
>JBEKLE010000148.1:0-13266 GCA_050010355.1 Rhodopila sp.
GTGCTGGACGGCACCCGTCTGGTGCCGCTGAAGGGGGAGGTGATGTCGGCCCGCCGGCGGATGCTGTTCAACGGCATCGTGGTCGCGAGTGTGGCGGTTGATCAGGCCGGCAGCCTGCGTGGCCGGCCCCGGGTGAGCGCGCCGGGCCTGCTCGATCCGGAGGATCCGGAGACCGACCGGGTGGCGGACGATTTCGCCGGTTCCCTGCGCGAGCTCCCCGCTTCCGTGCGGCGCGACGACGCCGCGCTGGAGGATGCCGCCCGTTCGGCGCTGCGGCGGACTTTGGGTCGCAAGCTTGGCAAACGCCCGACGGTCGATGTGCATCTGATCCGGGTCTGACGCGGATGAACTGGTTCACCGGGATCGTGCTTTTCGTCGTCCTGTGGTGGACCGCCCTGTTCGCCGTGTTGCCGGTCGGCACGAAGCCGGTGGCGCAGGCGGATGAGACGAGCGGCTGGCGTGGTGCACCCGAGCGGCCGCGTTTGCTGATGAAGGTTATCGTTACCACGATAGTTACGTGTGTCTTGTGGACCGGCAGCTATCTGCTGATCCGCAGCGACTACATGAGTTTCCGGCACGGGATGTTTGCCGAGCCGGACGATTGATTAGATTTTTCGGTGGGTTGATCCGGGTCGCCCCGCCTCGGACAGAAGGAGGAACAAATTCCTCGGTCTGCCGGGCGGTTGGCGTTTCCTCCCCAAACCTGGCACGCATACCGACCGGTAGGCTGCCCTGATCTTGTTACCCCCTCTCCTATCTTCTGTCACGCGCTATTGTTACTTTTTCTCTCGGATGACGATAAGTTTATTGCTTAAAACCATTGTGCGACGCACCAAAGTTCCAACTTAGCAGCAATTTGTCTCGTTTATGGTGCGTAGTAGCATCTACTGCATACACTATGTTTCCTGCCGCGTTGGGTTCCGCTGGGGTGTGCGGGCGCGGAGGGCGGTGGCGGGTTTCGGCCAAACCGGTTACGACGATCGCCGCCTGAACCAGAATGGAACACGATCGCGATGCGCCTGTCCCGCAGCTTCATCCCCACGCTCAAGGAAACACCTGCCGAGGCGCAGATTGCCTCCCACCGGCTGATGCTGCGTGCGGGGTTGGTCCGGCAGACCTCCGCCGGTATTTACGCCTGGCTGCCGCTGGGCCTACGGGTGCTGCGCAACATCGAGCGGATCGTGCGGGAGGAGCAGGACCATTCGGGTGGGCAGGAAATCCTGATGCCGACGATCCAGCCTGCCGAACTGTGGCGGGAGAGCGGGCGATACGATGATTACGGCAAGGAGATGCTGCGGATCACCGACCGCCACGACCGCGACATGCTGTATGGCCCGACCAACGAGGAGATGGTCACCGACCTGTTCCGTCAGTCGGTGAAGAGTTACCGGGAGCTGCCGCAGATCCTGTATCACATCCAGTGGAAGTTCCGCGACGAGGTGCGGCCCCGGTTCGGCGTGATGCGCGGGCGGGAGTTCCTGATGAAGGATGCGTATTCATTCGACTTCGATCAGGCCGGGGCGGTGACCAGCTACCGCAAGATGATGCTGGCCTACATGCGGACGTTTCAGCGGATGGGCCTGAAGGCGATTCCGATGGAGGCGGACACGGGGCCGATCGGCGGGGATCTGTCGCACGAGTTCATCATCCTGGCGCCGACCGGGGAGAGTCAGGTTTACTATGACGCGGCGTTCGAGGAGATCGACTATCTGTCCCGCGGCGCCGGCGGCTTCAGCCATGACAAACCCGAGGACCTGGACCGGTTTTTTCAGGTGATGACCACGCATTACGCGGCGACGGATGAGAAGCACGATGCTGGCCGCTGGGATCAGGTGTCTGCCGAACGCCGGCGCGAGGGAAGGGGGATCGAGGTCGGCCATATCTTCTACTTCGGCACCAACTACACGCGGCCGATGGGTGCGACCGTCGCGGGCCCTGACGGCAAGCCGGTGCATCCGGAGATGGGCAGCTACGGTATTGGTGTTTCCCGGCTGGTGGGCGCGGTGATCGAGGCGAGCCACGACGCGGCGGGGATCATCTGGCCGGACAGCGTTGCCCCGTTCAAGGCGGCCGTGCTGAACCTCAAGGTGGGCGATGGCGCGTGCGACGCGCTGTGCGAGCGGCTTTACGGCTCGCTTGGCCGGGACGGGCTGTATGATGACCGGACGGACCGGGCGGGGGCGAAGTTCGCCGATGCGGACCTGATGGGGCATCCGTGGCAACTGGTTGTGGGGCCTCGGGGGGCGGCGGCAGGGAAGGTGGAGCTGAAGCGGCGGGCGACCGGCGAACGGATGGAGGTGACGCCGGAGGAGGCGCTGAGCCGGATCGGATAGGTGGTCCGGGTGGTGCCGGAGGGTTGCCTTGGCTGCCTGAAGCCTAGGAGCCTCACGGGTCTGTTCGCTGCGGCGCCGGATGGCTGATCGGTTGTCTGTGGCATGTTGGCGGATCGCGCGCATAGTAAGAATGAAGACAGATCAACACGGATCAGAAGGGATGAACACGGATCTCAGGAAGGTCGGATTGTTTCGTTGCTTACAGGTACTGCGCGGTAAAGGCGCTCCGCGGCAGCGGCGGAGCGAGGGGCGCGTTGATCCCTGTTCAGCGGCGATTTTGCGCGAGCGCCTCGCTGTGCCCACCTTGCCGCCAGTTCTTGCATCCGGTCCTGGGCCTTGCGGGACGCGGCGGATTGCGTTGGTGGTCTGCCCTGCCGTCGGCGTGCGCTGAATGTTCGGTCCGTTCGAACGGATGGTGGCGGGGCGGTATCTGCGGGCGCGCAAGGGTGAGCGGTTTGTCTCGATCATCGCGATATTTTCGCTGGTCGGCATCGCGCTGGGGGTGGCGACGCTGATCGTGGTGACCTCGGTGATGAGCGGGTTCCAGGTCGAACTTGTGTCGCGTATTCTGGGCGTGAACGGGCATATCTCGGTCGAGGCGTATGCCGGGCAGAGGCTGGACAACTATCAGCCGCTGGTGGAACAGATCCGCGGCATCACGGGGGTTGCCTCGGCCACGCCGGTGCTGGACGGGCAGGCGTTGCTCAGCACTGAGGGCGGCGGGGCGCGCGGCGGGCTTGTTCGTGGCATCAGCCTGGACGACCTGCGGGGTCTGCACCCGATCAGCGATCATATCCTTGCCGGCAGCCTGGCGGACTTCACCGGTGACGACGCGATTGTCGTGGGGGTTGGGCTGGCAACCACCTACCGTCTGCGGGTCGGTGATCCGCTGACGGTGATTTCTCCTGAGGGTGCGGCGACCGCTTTCGGCACCATTCCGCGCGTGCGGGCCTACAAGGTGGTGGCGGTGTTTGATTCCGGGCTGAACGACTACAACAACAGCGTCGTGTTCCTGCCGCTGGCGGCGGCGCAGGTGTTCTTCCAGAAGCCCAATGCGGTCACCGGGATCGAGATCAGGCTGCACGACCCTGATCAGGTCAATGCCGTGGGACGCGCGCTTGCCCCGCTGCTGCAGGGGCGGCAGGTCTATGCCCGCGACTGGTGGCATGCCAACGACACCATCATCGGCGTGCTGCAGGTGCAGAAGGACACGATGTTCATCGTGCTGGGCATGATCGTGCTGGTGGCGGCGTTCAACGTCGTGTCGTCGCTGATCATGCTGGTCAAGGACAAGCGCGCCGATATCGCCGTGCTGCGGACCATCGGCGCCGGCAGTTTTTCGGTGATGCGCATCTTCCTGATGTGCGGCGCGTTTGTCGGCGTCAGCGGCACCGTGATCGGGACGATCGTTGGGGTGGTGTTCTGCCACTATATCGTCGCGGTGCAGCATTTCGTCGAGAACATCACGGGCGGGCGGGTGTTCGACGCCTCGGTGTTCATGCTGAGCGAACTGCCGAACAGCATCGACTGGGGTGATGTGGCGCGGGTGGTGACACTGGGCCTGGTCCTGTCGCTGCTGGCGACGCTGTATCCGAGTTGGCGGGCCGCGCGGACCGATCCGGTGGAGGCGCTGCGGCATGAGTGATCCTCTGGTTCTGCGCGCCGTCACGCGGGTGTATCGCGGCGACGCCGGCGAGCTTGCGGTGCTGCGCGGGGCCGACCTGACGGTGCGGGCGGGGGAGATCGTTGCGCTGGTGGCGCCGTCGGGCGCCGGCAAGTCCACGTTGCTGCATGTGGCGGGTCTGCTGGACCGGCCGGACGGTGGTTCGGTTGTGATTGAGGGCCGCGACGCGGGCGGGTTGCCGGACGCGGCCCGCACCGCCATCCGGCGCGACACGATCGGCTTTGTGTATCAGTTCCACCACCTGCTGCCGGAGTTTTCCGCGCTGGAGAACGTTTTGCTGCCGCGGATGATTGCCGGGGCGTCTCGCGGAACGGCGGAGGACCGGGCGCGGTTGCTGCTGACGACGTTTGGGCTGGGGGAGCGGCTGGGACATCTGCCGGGGAAACTGTCGGGAGGTGAGCAGCAGCGCGTGGCGATTGCCCGTGCGCTGGCGAACGGGCCGAAACTGCTGCTGGCGGATGAGCCGACGGGCAATCTGGATGTTGCGACAGCCGAGGCGGTGTTCGCCGAACTGCTGGCGATCGTGCGGGATCACGGGGTGGCGGCGCTGATCGCGACGCACAACCCTGATCTGGCGGGGCGGATGGACCGGCTCGTGACGCTGCGGGACGGGCGGCTGGTTTAATCTTACCGGGCTTCGGCCAGTTCGTCGAAGGCGGCGAGGGCTTTGCCGCCGTAAACGGTTGCTGGTCCGCCACCCATCTCCACTGTCACGGCGATTGTCTCGGCCACTTCCGCACGCGAGGCGCCATGGCGGATCGCATTTTGCACGTGAAAGACGATGCAGCCTTCGCAGTGCGTCGCGATGGCGATGGCGAGCGCCACGAGTTCCTTGGTCTTCGCCGACAAGGCGCCGTCTTTCGAGGCGGCCTTCATCAGTCCCTGAAATGCGGTCATCGTGTCCGGGATTGCCTTGGAGAGGGCGATGGCTTCGGTGCGCGTTTCCTGTGCGGTTGCTTTGTAGCTCATGAACATGGTCCTTCTGCTGGATCGTGCGGCGAGAAAGCTTTGGGCCGTTGCCTAGCAGGTTGCGTCGCTCGCCAAGTGGCTTCGTTGCGCGCAATGGCGTCGCTGCCTCGCCACGGTGGCTTTAACAGGTTGCGTGACGGCCGGGTAGTCGGGGTTGGTGCGGCGGTGCCCGGGAATGGTCGTTTTCGAGAAGGCGACAGGGTTCGGCCGCCGGGTTGTCTCATTGGAAGCCAGTCGTGGCCAACGAAATGGCGCAGAGGTGCGCCGAAACCGTCGGTGCGAACGTAGAAGTCTTCCCGAATGTCGCCGTCTGGCCGCTTCGAATAGACCTCATACGGCGCGACCATGCCTTTCTCGAATCTGTTGTGAATTCTGGCTGCGATTTATGTCGACCCTTGCAAGAGGAATCGGGGATCCATCGCTGATGCCTATGCAGTTGGACAAGCCCGGGACCCTGCTGAGTTGGAGTGCCGGGACGAATTTCAAGTCAGGTCCTGGCGATCTCGGCATAGACGCGGAACCCTCGGATTCCCGCCGGACGGCCGTTCCGGCAATCAATCTCCTGTTGAGGTTGGGGCGTCGGGCAACACGCGCGCCCGGCCATCTTCCACCGGCGCCGCCCGGGGCTGCGCGGTGACGCCTCGCAGTGTTGCGTAATAGTCGAGTGAGGTTTTTTTAGGGCGTTCTCGCGCCCAGCATTTTGGCGCGTCCGTCAACGATGCCGACGGCCGATATCGCGACTATTTCACCACCCGATATTGCCCCCGGCGGGTCGGCCCCGAGCACCAACGCGACTGCCAAAGACCGCGCGCGGTCGTTCGACAGGGGCCTGACCTCCTTCGAGGTCAGGCAAGCGTGGTTTCGGGAATACAGAAAAATACTTTGGCGGTGAGGCGAACTCGCTATGATCGGGTACTAGTCGAGGAACTCCAACAGCAGTCTGCTGACCTCCGAGGCTTTCTCCAGATGCGGCATGTGGCCGGCGCCGGAGAGCACGTGTGTCCGCACGGTTGGCGGCAACCCCTCGGCGTGACGCGGGGGGATGATCTGATCCTCCGCACCCCAGATCACCTGCACCGGAATATCGCCCAGTTCGCCGAGCCGCTCGCGCAGAATCTCGTGTTGGCCGCCCTCGAAGTTGGCGGCCCTGATCGCTGTCAAAGCCTCGCGCGCGCCGTCCAGGCGTTTGAAGCGCAGCAGGTCCTCGATCATGTCACGGCTTACGAGGCTGGGGTCGACGAACAACTTTGCCAGCACGGGCTCGAGCTGTTTGCGGCGGCCGGCGGTGATGAAGTCGCGGGTGAAGTCGTTATCGATTTCCTTGCCGAGTCCGGCGGGACAGATCAGCGACAGGGAGGCGACAACCGAGGGACTGTCGAGCGCCGTGCGCAGGGCGACAGCGCCGCCCAGGGAATGCCCGACGAGGTGGGCTTTCGGCACGTCGATTGCTTGCAGGAAGCCCAGCACCGCGGCGGCGAGCGATGCGAGGTCGCCCGGGCCGACCTGTTTGGCCGATCCGCCGTGGCCCGGCAGATCGAGTGCGACGACGCGGTGGTGCTCGGACAACGCGGGTTGGACGAACAGCCAGTTGTTCAGATCGCCACCAAAACCATGGAGCAGGACGACCGGGCGGCCTTCGTTGCCGGCGCCTGTTTCCAGATAGCGGATCGGCCGGCCGGCTACGTCCATGGTGCGTGGTTCCAGCGCGGCCGAGTCGGTTGCCTCGACCGGCCGGGTTGCGAATTCGGCCTGGAACTGCGCGATGAAGGCGTCGATTTCGCTGTCGGGAACGGAACGATCGGCGACCACGGCGATCAGTGCGCCGACCGGGAGTTCCTCCTGTTCCCGGGCGACATGGCGACGGAGGATGCCGGCGACTGGGCTTTCGTAGGCGCTGGTGATTTTTGTTGTTTCGATGTCGGCGAGCTCGTCGCCAACCGCGACCGGGGTGCCTTCGCCTTTGGCCCAGGATGCGACCTTTCCTTCCGTCATCGCCAGGCCGAACTTCGGCATCGTGACGGCGACGATGGGGGTCATGTGCGCGCCCCCAGTCGTGCGCTGTGTGCCATGACGGCGCGCACAGCGGCTTCCACGCGGGCGGCGGTTGGCACGTAGAGGTCTTCCAAATTGGGCGCGAATGGCACCGGGACGTGCGGCGGGCAGACCATGCGGATCGGCGCACGCAGCGCGTCGAACGCCTCCTGCGCCACCAGGGCGGAGATGTCGGTGGCGATGTTGCAGCGCGGGCTTGCCTCGTCGACGATCACCAGGCGGCCGGTTTCCGCAACGCAGTCGAGGATCGTTCCGGTGTCGAGCGGCGACGTGGTGCGCGGATCAATGACGGTGCAACTGATACCATCTTTTTCGAGGCGGTCGGCGGCCTCGTTTGCCATCTGCACCATGCGGCCGATGGCGACGATGGTGACGTCGGTGCCTTCGCGCGTCAGGTTCGCCTCGCCGAAGGGGATGGTGTAGGATTCGTCGGGGACTTCTTCTTCCTGGTCGTACTGGACTTTGTTCTCGAAGAAGATGACCGGGTCGTCGTCGCGGATCGCCTGGATCAGCAGGCCCTTCGCCTCGTAGGGCGAGGACGGGATTACGACTTTGAGGCCCGGGATGTGGGTGAAGATCGGGTACAGGCACTGGCTGTGCTGGCTGGCGGCGCGGAAGCCGGCCCCGTACATCGTGCGGATGACCATGGGGGTGACGGCGTGGCCGCCGAACATGTAGCGGAATTTGGCGGCCTGATTGAAGATCTGGTCGAAACAGACGCCGAGGAAGTCGACGAACATGAGTTCGGCGACGGGTCGCAGGCCGGTCGCGGCGGCCCCCGCGGCGGCGCCGATGTAGGCGCTTTCACTGAGCGGGGTGTCCAGCACGCGGTCGCGGCCGAATTCGCCGACGAGGCCTTTCGTTACGCCAAGGACGCCGCCCCAGGCATCGTCTTCGCCGGGCGCGCCGGCACCGCCGGCCACGTCCTCACCCATGATCACCACGCGGGGGTCGCGGCGCATTTCCTGGCGCAGGGCCTCGTTGATCGCCTGGCGAAAGCTTTTCTTGCTCATTGTTCTGCCCTTTCTCAATAGGCGACGTAAACGTCGGTGGTCAGGTCGGCGTCGGTTGGCGGTGCCGCGTTTTTGGCCTGGCGTACGGAGGCCTCGATCTGACCGGCCACGGACTGATCGATGGCGTCGAGATCGTTTGCTTCGAGCAGCGCCGCCTCGGTGACGCGGGTGCGGAAGCGCTTGAGGCAGTCACGGTCGTTGCGCAACCGGTCGACTTCACCGGCGCCGCGGTAGGTCATTCCGTCGCCCTCAAAGTGCCCGTAATAGCGCGACAACTGGACGTGGATCAGGCTTGGGCCGTCGCCGGCCCGTGCCCGCGCTATCGCGGTGGCGGCGGCGTCGTGCACGGCGAAGAAATCGAAGCCGTCCACCTGCTGGGCGGGCATGCCGAAGCCTTTGGCCCGATCAAGCTGACTGCCCGCGACGGCGTAACTGGATGAGGTCGCCTCGGCGTATCCGTTGTCCTCGACCACGAAGACGGCGGGCAGCTTCCAGATGCTGGCGAGGTTATAACTTTCCAGTGTCGTTCCCTGGTTCGATGCGCCGTCGCCCAGGAAAGCGATTGCGACGCCGCCGGTTTTCAGAACTTTCGCCGTCAGCGCGGCCCCGCAGATCAGCGGCGGTCCACCGCCGACGATGCCGTTGGCACCGAGCATTCCTTTGGAGATGTCGGCGATGTGCATCGAGCCGCCTTTGCCGCCGCAGAGACCGTCCTTTCGGCCGTAGATCTCGTTCATCATGCCGTTGACGTCGCAGCCTTTGGCGATGCAGTGGCCATGGCCGCGATGCGTGCTGGCGATATGATCCTTGTCGCCGAGGTGCATGCAGACACCGACGGCGGAGGCTTCCTCGCCGGCGTAGAGATGCACAAATCCCGGGATTTCACCTGTTGCGAACTCGAGATGGAGGCGTTCCTCGAAGTCGCGGATCAGGCGCATCGTTCGATATGCGCGGAGCAGATCTTCACGGTTTAATTGCATAATGTTCGCTCCCGTTCTGTTGGTCTTGGATATTTGCGGCAACGAGCCTGATCGTTGCACAGTTGCGCTTAGCCGGTTTTCCCCCGATCGCTGGTTTCGTTCTTTGGCGTCCTTGCGTTCTTTGCAGCCGACAGTCGTGCTGCTGTCCAGGAGAATAGGCGGATGTGCGCCGCAGCAGGAAGCGATCGGCCTGGAGATCACGCGTTCATGATGGCTGGACTGAGATATTGTCGCAGCTTTGCGACAGCCGATCATCGGTGGCAGTCCCTATGATGCGGGGAGTTCGTTACGCCCGGAGTGACAATTCGCGGGCCGGGGAGGGTTTGTCCCCCGGTCGCTTTCTCTATGCCCAATGGGGGCACCTCTTGCCGGCAATTGCTATTGCGACGCTTGCAGCGATGATCCGGGTTACTATTGCGGCTTTATGCTCGACCGCCCCGGAACCAACCGCATTTATATGCGCCGACGCCGATGGTCCAGCCGAAGACATGGCTGCGGCCATGGTGGCCAAAGGCCGACAGGCGGCGACAAATCATGCTCAAATCAGTCACGATCGGGCGTATCATCGCAATGTTGGCGATCCTTGCCGCGATGGACGGGACCGCTATCGCGGCTGCCGGCGATCAGAATGGCGTATCTTCTCACGCGCATGCCAAGTCGACAACATCGGTGCCTCATCGCTGATGTGATCATCTAGCGGCAAGCGTTCCGGCGCGTGACAGACCGGCGGGGGTTGCCGATCTGGCCGGCATCTCCCGCAAGCATGGCTTGACGCGGGCCGGGGGCCTCGCATGTGGATATTCTCAACGCGGAGACGGCACGAGAGTCGCGAACCGCCAGAGCGTGACGAGCACTTTCGCAGCCGTCCGATACGCGGGACCTGAAAGCTGACGCCCGGGGCCACGTCGGGCGCGGGCTGGCTCAAAGCTGGCCCAGGAACGCTTTCACGTGTGCGAGGATGGCCGCCGCCGCCTGTTCGACGGTCGTATGGTTCGGCGCCGTATCGGGTACTGCGGCCAGACGCTGTGCGTGCATGGCCGGCTCCGAGCCGGCTGTGGGTAGCTGGAGCGCTGCGGTGCTGAGTGCCTGCTGCATTGCGTTCGGCTTCGCGGCGACCGCCGAGGCCAGTTCCGCGGTCGCCGGCGTTGGCTCAACCGCCGGGATGAACGCCGGGCCGTCGTTGGTGCCGTCACCGCTCAATGCGTCCAGCAGATCAGGGGCCGCCGCATCGCGCGGGGTCAGTGGCGCGAACGGAAACAGTTTTCGCAGGGTGGCAATGATCGAGGTGTGGTCGAACGGCGTCAGGCCCGCGGGGCGGATGACGGACCCCTGCGGCACCCACGGCGAGACGATCACCGCCGGGACGCGCACGCCGAAATAACCGAAGTCGAAGCCATCCGGCGTCTGGCCTCCCGGCGACGTGGCGGCGGGGGGAACCACATGGTCGAAACAGCCGCCATGTTCGTCGTAAGTAATGATCAGCAGCGTGTTCTTCCATCCGGGGCCGCCGCGCACCGCGTTGTAGACCGATGCGATCAGGGACTCCCCGTACGAGACATCATGCGGCGGGTGCTGGTCGTTCGGCATTTTGCCGGCGATCGGATCGGCGAAGAAACGCGGCTCGATGAAGCTGTAGGCGGGCAGGTTGCCGCTGGCGGCATCGCGGATGAAGTCGTCATTGAAGTAGCGGAAATGGGTCGGGGCGTCGGCCCACAGCCGTGTCAGGGTGATCGACTGCGCAATGTCGTGGAAGTAGACCCGCCAGGGGACTTTGGCGTCTTCCTCCAGACGGTTGAACACCGTTTCCATCGTGTAGGGGAAGTGTGTCGGTGAGTTATTGACGTATCCGTCCGCGGTCGCGGTGTGAGCGAAGAACCGGTTCGGCCAGGTCTGGCACGGTGCCGGGGCGTGCCAGCGGTCGGATACACCGAACTGCCGCGCCAGCTGGCTGAGCACCGGTATCTCCCTCTCGGTGAAGTAATGCATCACCGCCGCCGGGTCGTAGGGTGCATCGGCCTTTGGCTGGCGCATGTAGTTGTCCACGAAGCCACCCATCGTCGGCCCGGGACTGGGTGTCCCGCTTTCTGTCAGCCCGTGGATCTGCGTGTGGATGTCGGTGAACATTTCACCCGGGTCGGGGTTGGGGATGCACGCGGCGGCCGGCGTCAGCACGGGCGACTTCCAGACCGCGATGGGCTCCGACGGCGTTCCGTCGGGAGCGTGCCAGGTATTCTGTTCGGTTCCGGTCAGGCCGTCGAAGGTGTCGCTGCTTGGGTAGAGCATCCCGAGCATGCTGTCGAACGACCGGTTCTCCAGCATCAGGACGACGACGTGCATGATGTCCATTGCGAATTTCCCTCATCCGGACTGTAGCAAAGCCGAATTTGAGGTGATCTGTCCACTTCATCTTTGGACACTTCTCTTTCGACCGGCGTGATGCGCGGGCCGGGTTGCCGGGTGGCGCGAAACCGGACACCCTTTGGGAGACGGAGGACAGGAATGGGATTTCGGAACCCCAGGATCGCGATCATCGGCGCCGGCATCGGCGGTCTGACGGCGGCGGCCTGCCTGCGTCGCGTGGGCGTCGAGGTGCGGATTTTTGAGCAGGCCAGGGGCTTCACCCGTCTGGGCGCGGGGATCCAGCAGGCGCCGAACTCGATCCGGGTTCTTTATGCGCTGGGTCTGAAGGAGCGGCTGCTCGCTCGGGCGTTTCAGCCGGAAAGCAACGACTCACGCGACCACGATACCGGGCGTCTGACGAACGCGCTGCCGCTTGGTCAGGGGGTCCTCGACCGTCATGGCGTGCCGTATTTCCTGATGCACCGCGGCGACCTGCACGCGATGCTGGCCGACCTGGTGCCGCCCGATGTCATCAGCCTGGATCACCGGCTGGCTGGCCTGGATAAGGCCAGTGACGGGACCGTGCGGCTGACGTTTGCCAATGGTGAGACGGCCGGGGCCGACGCAGTTATCGGCGCCGACGGGGTGCATTCGGTGGTGCGGGAATGGATGCTGGGCAAGGAACAACCGCGGTTCACCGGGCGTGTCGGGTATCGAACCGTGTTTCCTACCGCGCTGCTGGGCGGTCTGACGCCTTATCCCTGCGTGAAATGGTGGGGTCCGGACCGGCACATCGTCAGCTATTTTGTCAGTCCGCTTCGGGACGAACTGTATTTCGTCACCAGCACGCCGGAGCCGGCGTTCGATGTCGAATCCTGGTCGGCGAAGGGCGATCTGGCGACGTTGCGGGCGGCTTACGACACGTTTCATCCGCAGGTCCGGGCGATTCTGGCGGCATGCCCGGATGTTCATAAATGGGCGCTGGTGGAACGCGATCCGCTGCCGCGGTGGGTGGAGGGGAACGTTGCGCTGCTGGGGGACGCGTGCCATCCGATGACGCCTTTACATGGCGCAGGGTGCGTCAACCTCGATCGAGGACGCTGCGGTCCTGTCGCGTTGTCTGGAGGGGGTGGAACGCGATGGCCTGCACGATGCGCTGCGCCGGTATGAGGCGACACGCAAGCCGTGCACGTCGCGGATCCAGCAGACCTCGGCGCGGAACGCCTGGCTGA
Organism: Rhodopila sp.; assembly: GCA_050010355.1. Lineage (GTDB taxonomy): Bacteria > Pseudomonadota > Alphaproteobacteria > Acetobacterales > Acetobacteraceae > Rhodopila. Next base: position 12,604 of record JBEKLE010000148.1, read on the forward strand.
GGGAGCCGCACGACGCCGACTGGGTGTATGGCTATGACGCCTGGACGGTGCCGTTGGCGGCGTAGGGCCAGGGAACGGAATCCCCCGACGGCGCGCGCAATCTCGGGTATAACCGCGGCAGGGCAGAGGCCTTCACGCAGCGTCTTGTCTGGCGGGAGGGTCTCGACGGGCCTGGCTACCGGCAACGCGCAGGTTTAAGGGGGCAGCAAATTGATTTGGTGAGCGACTTCGGATTCGATGTATCCTTAGATGCCATAGGAGAAATCGGATGAGCGTCGTGCAACTTCCCGATGAACTAAAGCAGGTGATTGACCGGCAAGTAGCGGAAGGTCGGGCTGCGAGCGAGGCCGATTTTCTGATCGAAGCCGTCCAGCGATATGCCGAGGCTCTTGAACTAGATGCGGACGAGATCAAGGCCGCGGCGGACGAGGGTATCGCCGACATAGAGGCTGGTCGTTTCGAGGTAATCTCCGGTCCGGAAGATTTGCGGCGGCTACAGTTGGAACTGAGCGCAACGTTGGATCGTCTGGCAGGCCGAAGCGGATCGTCGCAGTCCCGGAAATTGAAGGTAACTGCGTCGCCGCGAGGCGGGGTGGAGAGCAACCGGAGGTGAACCGGCAGTCCGTAGGATGACGAACCTGTTTCGGCGGGATCTCGTGGCGA
>JBEKLE010000149.1:0-13217 GCA_050010355.1 Rhodopila sp.
GTCACCACCCTTCTTCGCCGCTGTCGTCGTGCCATCGCCGTGGATGATCGAGATGTCAAGGAGCTCCGCCTGATGGAGCGTCAACACCGTCCCCTCGAAGATCGCATTGAAACAGCCATCCGCCACCCAGCGGCGAAACGTCCGCCAGATCCGAACGTGGTGGATCTCGCGGCGCCCAGTGGCGTCCTTTTCGATGGGCAGTTCCTTCCATTGGCAACCGAGGTAGAGTAGTTTCAGTATGTAATTGAAGAGGGTATGAAGGGACAATTTCGGCGCTGGTCCGCGGCTTCCAACGGTCAGGTGCGGCAAGATAAATTCCTCGAACCGCTCGAGGCTCAGTTCCGTCGGAATCTCCCGCCAGCACGCACGTTTCGCCATTTTCGTCCCCCCAAAAGGGGAGCGTGTCTCGAATCAGGCGCCAGGGCCAGAGTTCAGCCATTCCAACACCTTACCGGTGGATCCGGCCTGCCCGAAAACCCGCAACGAGTAGTCGGTATGCTGCACGCGGCGGTCGGCGGCGGAGATGGCGCGGGCGGGCGGTATCGATCGAGGCGATGCGAGGGCGGCTCGCCTCGATCCATCGGGAAACGGAGGTTCAGTACGAAAACAGGACAGGAACCCCGCTCCGGCTATAGATGTGGCGGGTGTTTCCGCCGATGATTAGCTCCGCGGTCCGGGAGTTTTCGTATGCGCCCATGCAAATCAGCGTCGCGCGTTGCCGATCGGCAGCGTCGAGTAGTAGTCCGCCAATCCAGCGCGACGCATCGTCGTCGATAACTGACTTCGCCGTCACGCCATTGCATGCAAGATAGTCCTGCATGCGTTCGAGCCGGCTTCGGGCTCCGTCTGCGTCGCCGGATGTATAGACGGTGAGCTGTTGAGCAGCTTTCAGGAGGGGCATTGCAAGAGCTACGGTCTTGGATGCCTGCAAACCGCCGTCCCATGCAATCAGTATGTGTGCCAAGATATTTTCTGCGGGGGGCGGCTCGTTTGGAACCGTTAGCACGCTTCGGCCGCTTGCCATCACAGACAGCTTGTTGATCGCAACGTCCATCGCCGTCATTTCTCGACCGGGCTGACCGATGACGATCAGGTCGGAAGTGCGCCCATGGTCCTGCACGGCCTGTGCCCAGTCGATCCTGATTTCGAGGAAGAGGAGATGGGGGCTGGCTTGATTTGTAATCGCTTCCCGATAAGGCACCCCTCGCTCTCGCGACCAGCGATCGAGACGGGTCTCCACGTCCAGTCGCGCGCTTTCTTCTTGAGACCAATTTATCTCGGCGATCTCCCGGGCGTCCCCTAAGAACGGGTTGCTCTCGATGGTCAGTGGGTCGACACTTCCGTGCAAGAATAAAACATCGACTCGTGAGCCGAAGCGCGCGGCCAGGGCCAGGGCGTGGTCTAGCTTACTCTCAAGTAGTCGAGGCCCACTCACGGGAATCATGATCCTGCCAATCGACATAGGCTGCCCCTTAAGCAACGCCCAGCACAGTACCACACGTTCGCGGCTGATCTGGACTACGATGTACGGATCCCATCAATGGACGCGTATCGCTTCCTGACCATCCTTGAGCGTGGTCGCGTGGGCAGGTAGAAACTCTTCGAACCAAAGTGGAGGCCTGCATCCGTCGACATAAACGCATAATCGGCGAGACATTCCGATCTAGCACTAATCAGACCGAGGCGGCCACTGCCATCCCCGGACCAAATGCTGGAGTTTGATTGCTCGAACCATGTGCGCCGTCGCCCGAATGACCGGGAATCCGCGGACCAAAACCGACGGGGTGGTCCGGGCAACACGGTTTCGCGCGCAAATACCATGCTACCGAACGCGCTCGTTCGGGGTCAGCCAGATCGTTTGGCCGGCCATCACTGTCGGCGATAGGGTCACCGGATCAAGGCGAAGGAAGAACGTGTTCAAGTCGTGATCGCCGCTCGCACTGGCGGCGCGCCAGGCGGCGAACTCGCCCCAGTCGCGCAGTTCGGAGATGGTTGCCGTCGCAGGCTCGAGGGCGCCCGGCAGACGGACCGTTACCCTTGATCCGACGGACAGATCGCTCCAAGCGTCCTCGCGCAGGTTGAAGCCGAACCAGAGCCCGTGGTCCGGTATCAGCGTCAGGATGGGTTCACCTGGCACGACGGCCTCGCCGATCTCGGGAACGAGGATACCGACGATGCCCACGGCCGGTGCGTGCAGGAGCATTTTGGCGGCCCGAGCCTCGACGACATCACGGGTGGCTTCCGCCGCCGCAACGGTTGCGCCTGCGAGGGCACGCTCTTCCGAAGTCGGCCCGAGCTTTGCTTCCGCATAGCGCGCCTCCGCGACAGCGACGTCCGCTTCGCCGCGGGCAACCTCCGCCTCCGCGACATCCCGATCCTGCAGCGAGGCATCCGATAGCGCGGCGAGAACCGACTTGCGGGCAAATTCCTGCCTCGCCAGGACTAGCGCTGACTGCGCCTTGAAGATCTCGCGCCGCAATGAGTCGACCTCTTCGACCCGGACACCCGCAAAGACCCGGTCGCGATCGGATTTCGCCTTATCCACCTGCGCACACGCTTCCTCGAGCGCTGCCCAGAGCTCTGGATTACTCAGCAGCGCAAGGGGGTCACCGCGTTGGACTGTTTGTCCCGGCCTCACCATGAAGCGGGCGATGCGACCGCTGATCTCCGGTGCAATGCGGATCTCGGTTGTTCGAACGATGCCGCCAACAGCTGGGGGCTTCGAGGCATTGTCGGATAGTTCATACCAGCCACCGATCATTGTGAGCACTGCCAGGGAAAGCGCAATGACAAGCACTTTGCGCTTAGACGCCGACTGCATTACTTCGCCTCCGCCAATTGTGCAGATGTGTAAGCAGCACTGCTAGCGCGTAATACATAATGGTAAGGATCCACAATGCGTCCCAGCGTGGTCTGACCTCCTCGAGGCTGGCGCCCATCTGATTGATCCTGACGATTCCGTCGATCGCGCTGACCGCCGGAACCACTTCGCTCGCCCGTCGCAGGAAATCTGGAATGGCTTCGATGGGCCAGGACACGCCGACGAGGAAAAAAATTGGCAGTGTGGTCGCAATCGCCAACAGCACCGCAGTTTCGCGGTGGCGAAACAGCAGACCCAACGCCTGGCCCAGGAAACTCGTCGCCAGCACGAACGGGAACGAGATCGCGACAAGCGGCCAGACGCTTCCAAGCGTGGAGAACCCGTAAACGCGAGGCATGATGACGAGATAGAGTAGCAGAGCCGGGATATAGATGGTCCAGTGCGCCAGCCCCTGGCCCAGGATCGCGCTCGCGGACGCACGGGCCCGACGGGCGGCAGGACCACCTTGCTCGAACGCCGAGCCTCCCAGCATGGCAGAGCCCATCAGCAGGGTCTGCCACAGGATAATGACGAACGCGGAGGGTACGACATAGCTCGAGTAGGATGCGGTCGGATTGAACAGCGGCACCATGACGAGTTGCACCGGTTCGAGCAGGGATGCAGCCGCTTCGGTGGCGGCCCCCTCCATCCGGGAACCGTGGCGGAGCGCGTCGTCCGCGTAGGCCTGCACAGACTCCAAAATGCCCTGCAGTGTGCGATTGTAGAGCACCATGTAAGTTGAGTCGGCATAGACCGGCAATCGGGCCTGGACGCCCTTCAGCACGTTCTTCTCGGTATCCGGCGGTATTCCGAGAATGCCAAACGCCTGCCGCGCGAAGATAGCGTCCTGTGCCTCGCGAAAGCTGATCGCCCGTAAGGCGACCGAGATGTTGCCGTGGGCTCCCAGCGTCTGAATCAGCGCTCGGCTGAGTTCGGTGCCATCCTGGTCGACCACGGCAATCGGGACGTTGCGGACGAGCTGCCCGAGATAGGGTTGCGGGTAATAGAACGCGTATAGAATGGGCGCGAGCACGAACAGGCTGCGCACGCTGCGATCGGTCAGCACGCGGCGCCACTCTGCCCGGAATGCACTGGCAATACCGGACCTGTCCAGGTCGTGCGCCGGTTCCTCCTCGGCAGGTACCGCCATTCCAACCCGGATCAATGCGCGGAAGCGAAGCCAGACCAGGAACGCCAGAACAGCGGTAAGACCGCAGAGAATGACGAAGGGCTCAGCGGTCTGTCGCAGCGGCGCACCCCGCGAAGCCTGGTCGAACAGGATCTGGATATACCAGCGCAAGGGAAACAGGGCCCCAACAGCGCGCGGGAAGACATGCATGCCGATGACCGGAAAGCCCACACCGACGAAGCCGAAGGCAGGCGAGACGATGATGCCGGTCACGCTCAGACCGACATCGAGGCTGCGGGCCAGCAACTGCATCAGGCAGCCGATCAGCTGATAGGCGATCGTCAGCAGAGCGGCGGACACTGCGACCAGGATTGCGTTGCCGCGGAAACTCACGCCGAGCGCCGCATCGAGGATGCCAACCATCAGCACGAACATTGACATCAGCACACCGAAATAGGGCAGCATCTTCCCGACAACGGCGGCCGCGATGCTGTGGCCTGCGCTGTCCCACCAAGTCCGCAAATCGCGCCGTCGGAACTCGGACCCGACAGCATAACCGGCGCAAATCGCGATCACGACGGAAAGCACGGTCGGCAGCAGAGCGCGGAGCAGGAACTGGGCGTAACTAAGAGCGGGATTGGTAAGAGTATATTCCTCTACGGTCATCCCCGGTGGACCTTCGTCGGCGTGAACCACAGACGACGCCACCGTTGCCGGCGCGACCGCCGCAGATGCCGCCGTCATCGCGTCTTGGATACTCTTCGAGGCGAGGTTGCCGGGCGTGAAGTATTGCGTGTTGTAGAAGGCGATCGGTCGCGGTCTGCGGCCCGCGAGAAGGTCCTTTTCGAACTCCGGTGGTAAATAAATGGCGGCAATCGCATGACCTGCCCGGATGGCGCTGGCCGCCACCCCAAGGTCGTTCGCGCGCTGGGTCACCGCGATGCCCGGCGCGGCAGCCACCGTCTGGACGAATAGCCGCGAGAGCGGAGTGTTGTCCCGATCGACGATCGCGACGTCCAGGCCGCGAACGACGGCGGAGCTGAAGGTCAGGCTGAGCAGGGCGAACGCAATGACGGGCATGCCGAGAAGCAGAAAGCGCATGACCGGATCCCGCCGGATCCAGGCGACTTCCCGCACCGCCACAGCAAACATTCCGGGTTGAAGTGGCGTCACGATCGCGGGTCCGTCCAGTTCATGTAGACGCTCATACCTGGCCTCAATCCTTCGACTGGTTGCGTCGGGTAAGCGCGGACCTCAAAGGTACGCAGGTCGAAGTCGCCGGTCGCACGGGTGGCGCGCCAGCCGGTGTACTCGCCTTTGGCGCCGATGACGCGGACCTCCAGCTCGATCCGCCGGTCATGCAGTGCAGGCACTTGCACGCTGAGCCTTGCGCCCGGTTTCAAGCCGCGCAGCAGATCCTCGCGCAGATCGAACTGCACCCACATATCTGCCAGATCGACGAGAGTAATGAGTGGCACACCGGGAAGGACGAACTCGCCGTCTTCCACTGGAATACGGAACACCTGGCTGTCGGCAGGCGCGACGACGACCATCTGGTCGACCAGCGCCTTCAGTGTTTGTACGCCTGCATTTGCCGCCCCGACTTTGGCCTGTGCAATCGCCATATCCTCCCGCATGAAACCGGCGACCGCCTCGTTGTACGAAAAGCGTGCCTGCTCCAACGCCCGCTCGGCGACGGAAAGCGTTGCCGTCGCCTCCTCCAGCCTGGCTTGCGGCGAGTCGTTCGTGGTGACGAGCTGACGAATGCGATCATATGTCTTCTGGGCGAGCGTCAGGTCGGCCGTGGCTCGGTCAACCTGGGCCTTGCGTACGGCGATCGTCTCCGCCCGGAATCCCGCTTTGACGCGCGCCAGCTCCGCTTCCGCTACGTCGAGTTCTGTCTGGCTTTGCCGATATTTTGCCGTCAGCTCAGGGTTGTCGATTCTGATGATGGCCGCGCCTTGCTTGACGTTCTCGGAACGGGACACCGGGATCTCCGCGACCCGACCGTCCACGCGAGCAGCCATGTCGAAAGTCCGACATTGTACCTCGCCTTGGATGACCAAGGGTTCTCGCCGCATCAAATACCAGGCCGAAAGACCGATCATCGTGACGAACAAGACGCTGACGATCACGATGGCGACGACCGGGCGTGTTGCTGCGCGCTTCTCCGGCGGCTTGGTTACGGGTGGTGACGCCCGCGATTCAGACATCGTTGCTTGTCAATATACATGGAGTCGGCCGCGAGTGACGAATCACGGACGGCAGGTCAGAACAGTGGAATGGGCGAGCCGCTCGATCCACTGATAGCGATTCAGTGAAAGACCATTCAAGATCGTTTTCCACTGCAAATTCCTTTCCAAACGCGCCCCAGAATTTCCATGTGGCCTTCGACAGGTTTTGGGTGGAAGCCTGCAAACGACTCAGACAACATCTCACAAGAGTAAATGCCCAAAGTCGGGGCCCACGGCGGCGTCGTAAAGCGCTTTAGTTCAAGCTGAACCGCCCCAATGAAGCAGTGGTGCTTGACCCACTGGTCCTCGCCCTCCGCGGTTGTTTCGCAGACCTTCACATTGTGGTCGGGGAATCTACTGGTCGGGCTTCAGTTCGGCGTGACCTATCTACCTTTGTTCGTGATGCGGGACAGGCAGAAAGGGCAGGTTCGCGATCTGACTTTGAATGCCCTCGCGATCGATCGATTGTACGCCATCTGCGGCTGGTGGTCGATGAAGATGGTCTGGCTGTTTTCTGGCGTCAGAACATCGAGCTTGACTTCGGTCACTGAGAGTTCTCCTCGATCGGATTGTCGGGACAGGCGATGTGTTGCCGCGAACAATATCGGTAGAGGGCGTCGATCAAGGTATCCCACTAATGAGGGGCGGCAGCCGTCGACGCGGGGGATGAAGCCGTCAGCGAAATCTCATTGAGAGATGCGCCCTCGTACCACCGTCCGCAAAACCTGTTGCCCACCAGCGCTGCGTTGCCACTCCGGGAGCGAGGTTCCGGCGGCCCCCGCGCCAACGGTTCGGTCAGCGTTTTCGCCAGCAAGTTTTGCCGGCGGGATGTGGAGTATAGGCGGCGGTCGTCAGCACCTGCCTCATGGTGCTGGACTGCAACCGCCACAGCGTTCCGGCGGCGTTTGTCGGTCGAGCGGTATCGGTGCGCAGCACTGCAAGCGAGATCCGCATAGTCGCTAACGGTCAGAAGATCTGGCGGAAAATCACATTCAGCGATCCGGCAATAAGCATGGCCGCGGGCAGTGTCAGAACCCAAGCCAGTGCCATGTTCTTGATCGTGGCCCACCGCAGCCCCGAACCGTTGGCGGCCATCGCGCCTGCAACGCCGCTCAACAGCACATGGGTGGTTGAAACCGGCAGGCCGTACACGTCCGTCAGCCCGATCGTTGCCATCGCAACGATCTCCGCCGAGGCGCCCTGGGCATAGGTCAGATGGGTCTTGCCGATCTTCTCGCCGACCGTCACCACGATGCGCTTCCAACCCACCATGGTCCCGAGACCGAGCGTCAGCGCGACCGAAAACTTGACCCAGGTCGGGATGAATTTGGTGCCGCTGTCCAACGAAGCCCGCAGTGGCTTCAGCTTTCCCACGTCGTCGATGCTGAACCCTGGTGGGCTGGCGCCCATGACGCGCACTGCGTCAGACGCGAGGTACATGTCGTTGCGAACATTTGGTGTCGCGGTGGCCGGCACGGCCTTGAGCGCACCGTAACCTTTACCTGCCGTCCGATATCCGCAGTTAACTTGGCGAGGGCGGCTCAGATCTCAGGCTTGTTGACCTCCCTGCTCTTGAGTGCATTGCCCACCGTGGCGCGCGCAGCAGCGGCGTCAGCCGGAGGCGTGGTGCCGCCGGCACGTGCTTGAAACACGGTCTGAGCGCCCTGCATCGCCTGAAGGAACATCGGCGTCGTATTTTCGGGAAGCGTACGGTTCAGCGCATAGGCCGTCGGCGCGGCACCGATTAGAATCAGCATGATCAGACCCATGCCCTTCTGGCCGTCATTGCTACCGTGGAAGAATGACACGCCGGTGCAGGTCAGCACGAGCAGAGCGCGGGTCGGCGACGGGGGCGGCTTCCTGCCCTGAGGTACCGTGTAGAGCGATGGGGTGCGCACCACGAGCCTCATCAGCATAAGCAGAAGAGCGGCAAGCACAAAACCGATCAGCGGACTAAGCAACAAGGCCTTGAACACACCAACCGCCTGACCCCAGTCGACGCCCGAAGTTGCCGAGCCGGAGGGTGCCATCAACTGATTCGCCAGACCCACACCAAGGGTGGTGGAGCCAATCAATGCGTGGGAAGAGCTATTCGGCAAACCCATGGCCCAGGTACCAAGGTTCCAGATAATCGCCGCGATCAGCAATGCGAAGATCATGGCATAGCCGGCGCCGCTGCCGACTTGTAGAACCAACTCCACCGGCAGCAACGTGACGACGGTAAATGCGACCGTGCCGCTCGACGTCAAAGCGCCCAGAAAGTTGAACATGCCCGACCAGATCACCGCTACCAACGGCGGCAGACTATGGGTGTAGATGACCGTCGCGACCGCGTTGGCGGTGTCGTGAAAGCCGTTGACGAACTCGAAGCCCAGCGCGATCAGCAATGCGATACCCAGAAGGACAAATACGCCGATTGCCAGGCTTTGCTCGCCAACGCTGCAGATGTCGCTGAAGATGTTGAATGCGGCGTAACCCAGGCCCGCGGCGAGTATCATTAGGAAGGCAATCGCGCCGCCGATATGTGGCTTCTCATCCTGCGGACGTGGCGACGAGACCTCCGGCATGCCTCGATCCATCATCATATCGGACACAATAGAAATCCTTTATGTCGCGCTTATTTTCTCTACGGAACGCTAGCCCGGTCTTTACAATCCTGGTCATCCGATTCACATGGGATCCCGACCCGCAGCTGATCGCTGTGCGCCGTCAGATTTGCCCGAGGGCTCGCTGGAATAAGGCTGCGCGTGCGGTTGAGCATTGGAGTTGAACTGGTCGTCGACCATGGGATATTGCGCACGCAGTCGCCGATTTACGCAGTATCAGAGTGCAGTCCTGGATCTTACGAGGAGATGGATAAAGTTAATTCCTCAGGGATAGCCGATCAGAGTTGTTTCGATATCCGTACCCATCGGCATTTGGGCACAGTAGAGATTCATGCTGCTGACGCATGGACAATGACCGCGGTCGAAGCTGAGGCGTTCCTCGCTGCCAGCCACGCGCGGCTCGATTTCGGTCGCAGCAGTTCGCAGATCACCATCGGCGACGAACAGTGGGTTATCGGCTTCGTCCGTGGCGCTCCGATGAGGGTTGAAAGGATCTGATAAAGTAATACCGGCAAAACCCCGGGCAGAGACGCATTTTTCGTTTGGCGCGACGCGACCGAGTACGATTCAAGCTATGCGTGAGCCCGCCAGCCGACCTCGACGATCTACCGCCAGCCCAGCTGAAAGAGCTGGTGGTCCTCCTGTTCGCGAAGTTGGCCGAGCTGGAACGGACGAACGCCGAGCAGCGTGAGGAGATCGCCCGGCTTAAGGGGCTGAAAGGCCGCCCGGACATCAAACCCAGCGGCATGGAGAAAGCCACCGAACCGGCAAATCCGGTCAAGCGAGAGAAGCGCCGTCGCCGCGGCAAGATCCGCCCCCGCGTCGCGGTGGAGGATCGGATCATCAAGGCCACGGCGCCGGCCGGATCACGCTTCAAGGGCTACGAGACCTATCTGGTGCAGGAGCTTGTGCTGTCGGTGCAGGCGGTCCGCTATCGCCGCGAACGCTGGGTCACGCCGGACGGTGAGACGATCGTGGCACCTCTGCCGGAAGGAACCAAGGGACACTTCGGCCCCAACCTGCGCCGCTTCGTGTTGATGCAGTATCACCAGGGCCAGTCCACCTTGCCGCGTGTGACGGCGCTGTTGCAGTCGGTGGGCGTGTCGATCTCCGAACGCGAGATCCAGCGGCTGCTGACAGAGAAGCAGGATGGTTTCCTCGACGAGAACCGCGATGTGCTGCGCGCGGGCCTGGAAACATCGCCTTGGGTGTCAGTCGACGACACCGGCGCACGGCATAAAGCCAAGAATGGCTTTTGTACGCAGATCGGCAACGATCGCTTCACCTGGTTCGGCACACGGTCCTCGAAGAGCCGGTTGAACTTCCTGGATCTGCTGCGCGCCGGACATACCGACTACGTGTTGAACGAGGCGGCCTTCAGCTACTTGCGCAGCCGCGGACTGGCTGCCCCCCTGATCGCTCGTCTGGCCGAAGCCGGCGTGACGCGTTTCGCCAATCAGGCTGCGTGGCAGGCGCATCTGGACCAGCTTGGCATCACCGCGCCCGAAAAGCCCGGTGTGGCGGTCATCCAGGACCCTGTGCAGATCGCCACCGAAGGGGCGCAATGGGGCTGCATCTATGCGCACGGCTTCCTGCGCGGCGCCGTGGTATTAAGCGACGATGCCGGGCAGTTTGACGTCGGCCCCGGCGATTCGGTCGCATCGCCTGTGCACGCGCTGTGCTGGGTTCATGCGGAACGGCTGGTGCACAAGCTGGATACCTTCACGGATCAGCAACGTGCCGCTCAGCAACACTTGCGCGGCCTGATCTGGAACTTCTACGCCGATCTGAAGATCTACCGAACCAATCCAAGCAAAGTGCGCCGGCTCTCGCTGCGTGCGCGGTTCGATCGTATCTTTCGCCGCCGCACCGGCTTCGTCACGCTGGATCGGTTGCTGAAGCGGCTACATGCCAACAAGGCCGAGTTGCTGATGGTGTTGGAGCGGCCGGAAATCCCGCTGCATACCAATGGTTCGGAGAACGATATTCGCTGCCAGGTGACCCGCCGCAAGGTCAGTGCGGGAACCCGCAGCGACGCAGGGCGCGATTGCCGCGATGCTTTCCTCGGGCTCGCCAAGACCTGTGCGAAGCACGGTGTGGCGTTCTGGGATTATCTGGGCAGCCGGCTCAGCGTCGCCGGCCAGCTTGTCGTGCCGCCTCTGCCCGAGCTGGTCCGGTGCGGCGGGCAGCCACCCTGAAACCGGCGGCCGCCCGGGGTTTTGCCGGTATTACCTGATAAACTACTAACGTTCTGATAGTTTGAAATATTCTGCTCGTTTTGATGTCTCTGCCGCAGATTCAAAATCGAGCACGCGTCGAGCGGCAATGGCAGTGGTCGATCTGACCGCAGCGCAGTTCACGCCTCATCCCCGAAAGCCGATTCGTCAAGGCCGAATAAAGTGGATGAAGGCCCAGACGAACCACATGATGAAGCCGCTGAGCCAGCGTCCATGTGTTTCGAGAATTGCAAAGTTCTTCCCGACGACGGCCATGTTGCCTTTGTCGAAGTACCGGAAGGGGCGGTCGGGCGCGCGTCCGGTAACTGAACCCCGGTTTCAGCATTTTGTACGGGTGGCTCTCGGCGCCGCTCGCGAAGCTCGGACGGCTCGACGAAGCAAAAGTCGCTGGCGCGCGGCTATTGGTGCTTGATTCCGGGTTCACCATCAGCGGCTGCTCTGCCGCGGTCGGCATTGAGCCTGAGATAGCCGATAGCGTTGCCAACGCCATGCGGCCTGTCGGAATTGCCAGCCAGCGCATAAGCAAGCCGTGCGCGCCAGATTTTAGGATCGGATTGTCTCGATCCAGCTCTCAAAGGCCTGCATAAACCCCTGCAGGAATTTGCGCGTATCGTCCTTTATCAGGTTGCCCTTCTCATCGAAGAGCGCGTCGGCATGCCCGATATAGGCTTCTGGCTGCTGCATGGTCGGCATGTTCAGAAAGACAAGCGACTGCCGCAAATGGTGATTCGCACCGAATCCGCCAACTCCGCCCGGCGAACCGCTCACGACTGCGCCGGGTTTGCGGTCCCAGACGCTGCTTCCGTACGGACGGGAGCCGACGTCGAGTGCGTTTTTCAGCACGGCCGGCACTGAGCGGTTGTATTCGGGCGTCACGAAAAGAACGGCATTCGTGGCCTTGACGCGTTCGCGGAACGTGGTCCATTCCACAGGCGGATGGTCCTCGATATCTTGATTGTAGAAAGGCAAGTGGCCGATCTGGACGATTGCGAGCTCGATAGAAGCTGGCGCCAGCAAGATCAGCGCGTCCGCCAGCATCCGACTGAGAGAACCCTTCCGAAGACTTCCAACGAAAACGCATACATCGATTTGCGTTCCCACATTCAACTCCATCGCTAAATTTCATGTCAAACTTTGTTTTGATCTCGAGGATATTGCACTGCCAGCTGCATTCCGACTTGTTCGTTCATGCTCACAGCGATTTAGTTGCCAGAGGCCGTGGACAGGAAACGGGTATCTACGCGAGCCATCGCTGCACCTCCCCCTCTCTACCTCGCGACTGGGCACACGCTTACCTCTTTTCCCGGCGGCCCGCAGCGGCTCGGGGATCAGGCGCGAGCCGCGTTGGCCGGTGAAATACGACCAGAGCCAATGGCGTTTTGCTTTTGGTCATGACTCAGGCCGCGGCTTTGCCGGCGCCGGCCCGGCGGTTTTGCGCGATGAGCGACGCAACCGCGCAGGAAGCCAAACGCACCGGGACGGAATCTGCCCGGCTGGCCAGGATGACAGGCACGCGCGCGCCGAGAACGATCCCGGCTGCATCCGCGTTCGCCAGAAAGGTCATGCTCTTCGCAAGCATGTTACCTGCTTCGAGGTCTGGTACCAGAATGATGTTCGCCCGACCGGCCACGAGCGACGTCAGGTGCTTGATCGTAGCGGCTTCCCGGCTGATGGCGTTGTCGAGCGCGAGCGGCCCGTCCAGGATTGCGCCGGTGATCTGGCCGCGGTCCGCCATCTTGCACAGGGGGGCTGCTTCGATCGTGGAGGGGATCTTCGGGTTGATCATCTCAACCGCGGACAGGATCGCGACCCGCACTTCCGGGAACCCCAGTACATGCGCAAGGTCGATTGCGTTCTGCATGATATCGACCTTGTCTGCGAAAGTCGGGAAGATGTTGACGGCCGCATCAGTGATGATGAAAGGCTCCGCATGGCCTGGAACATCCATCACGAAGCAGTGGCTAAGTCGCCGGCCTGTACGCAACCCGCCATCGGGCTTCAGTACGGCGCTCAACAGCTCATCGGTGTGGAGACTGCCCTTCATCAGCGCCTGGGCTTTGCCCTCGCGCACCAGTTCGACCGCCCGCTGCGCCGAGGCGTGGCTATGCTCGGTTTCGACGACAGTCAGTCCCGAAATGTCGAGGCCGAATC
>JBEKLE010000150.1:0-13200 GCA_050010355.1 Rhodopila sp.
GCCCTCGAATCTGGGATCAACGTGTGAGCTGGCTTGACGACCGGCGATTCGGAGTGGTGTCCTCAGTCATCGCATTACCTCAGCAAGGTGTTGTTGCGTCAAGGGGCGTCGCGGCGTTCCCCGTGAGAGTAGGCCCCTCATATCGATGTCAATTTGTGGTGCCTAAAATGGATTCAAGCAGCCATGAGCTTGATATAATTTGTTATTTTCTTTACAGGTGTGGAAGTTGGGCTAGGCATTGCCGCGATCCGCACAGTCAGCAGTTTGGCCGGCCGCCGCCTTGAACCAAACGGTGCCAGCACGACCGGCCCAACAGCCAGGTTCGTTGCGCGATTGCTGAGACATGCGAGCGGGGAGACGGCGCTCAAATTGGATTCCCCCGAAATCCGGTCCGCGGCCGCCCGGACATCCTGCCGCAGGTGCCGCCCCGACCGACGCCGGCGCAGACACCGAAAGCGCCAGCGTGTGCCCCCGTCGCCTAAACCGCCCCGATCCCGCTACACTCCCGTTGTGCTAGAACCTGATGACCTGTTCGGTGCCCCCGAACCCGCGGCGCCGCCCGCACCCGACACCAACCGCCCGCTCGCGGACCGGCTGAGGCCCGCCGCGCTCGCCGACGTCGTCGGCCAGGACCACCTGCTTGGTCCTGACGGCGTCCTGACCCGCATGCTCGCCCGAGGGTCGCTCGCCTCCCTCATCCTCTGGGGACCCCCCGGCGTCGGTAAAACCACCATCGCCCGCCTGTTGGCGAGCCAGGCCAAACTCGCCTTCGTCCAGTTATCCGCCGTCTTCTCCGGCGTCGCAGACCTCAAACGCGCCTTCGACGATGCCACCAAGCGCAGACGCGCCGGCCAGGGAACCTTGCTGTTCGTCGACGAAATCCACCGCTTCAACCGAGCCCAGCAGGATGGTTTCCTGCCGGTCGTCGAAAACGGCACCGTCACCCTGATCGGCGCGACGACGGAGAATCCATCGTTTGCTCTGAACGGCGCGCTGCTCTCCCGCTGCCAGGTCATGGTCCTCCGCCGCCTCGACGACGCTGCGCTGCAACGCCTGCTGACCCGCGCCGAGGACGAAATCCGCCGTCCTCTGCCCCTCACCGAAGACGCCCGATCCACCCTGCGCGCCATGGCCGACGGCGACGGGCGCTACCTGCTGAACATGGTCGAGCAGATCGTCGCCCTGCCCGCCGAGACGCCCTCGCTCGACACCGCCGCCCTCTCCGAACTGCTGTCCCGCCGCGCCGCGCTCTATGACAAAGACCGTGAAGAGCACTACAACCTGATCTCCGCCCTGCATAAATCGCTGCGCGGCTCCGACCCCGACGCCGCGCTTTACTGGTTCGCCCGCATGCTGTACGGCGGGGAAGATCCGCGCTACATCGCCCGCCGCCTCGTGCGCTTCGCCGCCGAGGACATCGGCATGGCCGACCCCAACGCTCTGGCGCTGGCCCTGGCCGGCTGGGAAACCTACGAACGCCTGGGCTCGCCGGAGGGCGAACTGGCCATCGCCCAGGTCGTCGTCTATCTCGGCACAGCCCCCAAATCGAACGCCGTCTATATCGCCTTCGGCCAGGCCAAAGCCGCTGCAAAACACACCGGCAGCCTGATGCCCCCCGCGCACATCCTCAATGCGCCAACGAAACTGATGAAGCAACTCGGGTACGGTGCCGGCTACGAGTACGACCACCAGACCGAGGAGGCTTTCTCCGGCCAGAACTATTTCCCGGACGGCATGGATCGGGTCGCGTTCTACCACCCCAAGGACCGCGGCTTCGAACGCGAAATCGCCCGGCGTCTGGAATACTGGGCGGAGCTTCGCGCCAAGCGAGAGTAGCAGATCCCATCCGCCGCGGGCCCGTATGAGTAGTTTCCGAACCTGCCTTTACTGACAGCCGGGGCCTACATCCCGGCTGTGAAAGGACCAGTGGGTCGCAGGCGCGCAACCTAACCTCAGATCGAAACCGATTGATGGTCAATCTGTCCCCGTCGCAAGTGCCGGCGGGGGAGGAAGCATGAGCGCCCAAATCAACGACAGGAAACGAGCACCCGCAGATGCCCTATCAAAGCGTCGCCCCATTCGACAACAAGCTTTTCGAATCATTCGACGCGATCACCGACCAGCAGCTTGAGCAAAAGCTTGCCGCGGCCACCGCCTGCTTCGCAACCTGGAAACAGACAAGCTATGCTCATCGTGCCAGGATCATAGCCAGAGCAGCCGAAATACTCGATGAGCAAGCCGAGCATTTCGCTCAAATCACGTCGCTGGAGATGGGCAAACGCAACAGCGAAGCCCGTGGCGAAGTCGAATTCAGCGCCCGAATCCTGGCCTACTACGCCGAAAACGCCGAACGGTTTCTCGCCCCGGAGCAGTCGAACCGGGTCATCGATGACCCGAGGATTAACGGCCTTGCGCTTACCGGCAATGTTGCCGCCGCCCGCAGTCTCACCGCACGCGCGAAACAGAACCTCAAGCCGTCCTCGATCGAACCCGGCGGCAGCGATGCCTTCGTCGTGCCGGAGGACGCCGACCTCGAACACACCGTGAAGTGGGCGGCCTGGGGCCGGATGTATAACACCGGCCAGACCCGCTGCGCCGCAAAGCGCTTTATCGCTGTCGAGCAGGTCGCCGACGCTTTCCTGGAAAAGTTCCGCGCAGCCCTCGCCGCCCTGAAATCCGGCGACCCCATGGACGCCAAGACAACGCTCGGTCTGCTGTCGACCGAACAGGCAATACTCGACCTGCTGAAACAGGTCGACTCAGCGGTCTCCCACGGCGCAAAACTCGTCCTCGGCGGCAAACGCGCCGATCGTCCGGGCGCCTTTATGCAGCCGACGACCCTCACCGACGTGCATCCGGGGAATCCAGCATTCCGCGACGAATTTTTCGGCCCGGCGGCGATGGCCTTCCGGGTGAAAGACGAGGAGGCAGCCGTCGCCTTGGCCAACGACTTCGATTTCGGCCTCGGCGGTTCGGTCTTCACCAAAGACATTGCGGCAAAAGCGTGGCAAACCGCATCGATACAGCAATGATATCCGTGAATGACATTTCCTGGTCCGATGCCGAACTGCCCTTCAGCGGCATCAAGGCCTCCGGCTACGGCCGCGAGCTGCGTAACATGGGCATCCAGGAATTCATCGACAAGAAGCTGGTCCGCACCCTGATCGCCGAAGCGCCCGCTGAACGTTCGACAACGCCAGGAGACGCGACGAATGCCCAGGCTGAACTGATCAATGCCGTCCGCGCCTGAACCCAGAACCAGGAACATCCAATGTCACACAACATGCAAGCTGCCGTCGTCGAAACGTTCGGCGCGCCTCTCGTGCTGCGGGAATGGGCCATCCCCACACCCGGACCCAACCAGATCGTCGTCAAGATCGAGGCCTGCGGCGTCTGCCACACCGACCTGCATGCCGCCCACGGCGACTGGCCTGTGAAACCGGCGCTGCCCTTCATCCCCGGTCATGAGGCGATCGGGCGGGTTTCCGCAATCGGCACCGGCGTCACCATCGTCAAGGAGGGTGACCGCGTCGGCGTCCCCTGGCTGTACTCCGCCTGTGGCCATTGCGAATACTGCCTGTCCGCCTGGGAGACGGTGTGCGGCGAGGCCCAGTTCGGCGGTTACACCAAGGACGGGGGCTTCGCCGAATACGTTCTGGCCGATCCCGACTATGTCGCCCACATACCGGCCGGCCTTTCCCCGCAACAGGCGGCGCCGCTGATCTGCGCCGGCATCACCACTTACAAAGGCATCAAGGAAACCGAGGCACGCCCCGGCGAATGGGTGGCGATTTCCGGCGCGGGCGGCCTCGGCCATCTGGCAATCCAGTATGCCAAGGCGATGGGGCTTCAGGTCTGCGCGGTCGACATCGATGACGGCAAACTCGCCCATGCGACGCGTCTCGGCGCCGACTTCGTGGTGAATGCCAAGACTGGCGACCCGGCCGCCGCCGTCAAGAAAGCCACCGGCGGCGGCGCCCACGGCGTGCTGATCACCGCCCCCTCGCTCGGCGCGTTCAAGCAGGGCATCGGCATGACCCGCAAGCGCGGAACCTGCGTTCTGGTCGGGTTGCCGCCGGGCGAGTTCCCGGTGCCGCTGTTCGATGTGGTGGCGAACTGCATCACAGTCCGCGGCTCGTTCGTCGGCACCCGCCAGGATATGGCGGAAGCGCTTGCCTTCGCCGCTGACGGCAAAGTGAAGGCAGACATCGAGCTTCAGCCACTGTCGGCGGTAAACCGGATTTTCGATCGCCTGGAGAACGGCGATGTGCCGTCCCGCGTGGTCCTCGACTTCGCCCGCGTCTGACCGGGCCCGAGCGGAGGGGTGCTGGCCCTTCCGCGGGGCGCCCCGGAAACGCAACGTGGATCAGGATCAGACGGTGACCACGACGTAGCTTTCCTCGACGGTTACCTGAACCGCCTCGGCAACGAATGGTCCTTCCACCAGGGCTTTCCCCTGCTCCACCGCAACGTCGAAGGCTCGCGCCTGCACGCTTTTCGGGTCACAAAGCGACTGTCCGGTGCGGATGTCGAATTCCCAGCAATGCCATGGGCAGCGGATCATTTCGCCCGAACGGGTCAGGCGGTAGTCACCGGGGGCGGGGGCGACCAGGCGGCTGACGATTTCCCCACGGCACAGCGGAGCGCCCTGGTGCGGGCAGCGATTGATCAGACCGTAGAAGTCGTCGCCGATCCGGAAGATGCCGATCTCGCGCCCTTTGATCGTGACGATCTTCCTGGACCCCGGCGGGATTTCTTCAACGCCGGCGACGACGTGTCTGGTCATGGGGACAGCGCCCGGCGGGGGCTGGACGTGAAGACGGGCACGCGATCAGTCCAGATTATACAAGGCGCGCGCGTTGTCGCGGTAGATCTTGCGCTTCCAGTCATCCGGCAGCGGGATCTTGAACGCGTAGCGCGGATCGTCCTGATCCCAGTGCGGATAATCGGTGGAGAACATCACCCGCTCGGGGCCGATCCACTCCAGGGTTTCGAGCATGTCCTTAGGCCGTTCCGGCTCCTCGATCGGCTGGGTGGTCACCCAGATGTGGTCGTGCACGTATTCGGATGGGGAGCGGGTCAGGTGCAGGACCTCGGCTTTCAGGCGCTTCCAGTGCTTGTCCAGGCGCCAGCACAGGGCGGGCAGCCAGGCGAAACCGCCCTCGACCAGGACGACCTTCAGGTTGGGGATCCGTTCGAAGACCCCCTCGCAGACCAGGCTGGTGACGAGCGTCTGCATGGTCTGCACGTACGACGGGTGTTCCTCGTGGTAGAAGGACGGCCAACCGCCGCCGGTGGAGGCGTGACCGCTGGTGCCGCCCAGATGCAGCGATACCGGCAGATTGTTTGCGGCACAGGCCTCCAGGATTGGCCAGTAGCGGCGACGGCCGAGCGGTTCGAGGCCTCTTGGCGGAATGTTGACCTGTGCGAAGCGGCGGTCGCCGGCGCGTTTCTCGATTTCGGCGATCGCGGCTTCGGTGTGCTCGATATTGACCTGGATGGCGCCGAGCAGGCGGGGATCGGGATCGCACCAGTTGGCAAGCTGCCATTCGTTGACGGCGGTTGCCATGGCGGAGCCGAACTCGACATTGCGCTCACCGCCGGCGCCGCCAACCAGCGGGGCCAGCAGGCCGTAGGCGATATCGAACAGATCAAGAAGCTGTTCCTGCATCAGCGGGAGATCGGACCCTGGGTGTCCGCCGGTCTTCGTCCAGGCGTCCATACGCATGCCGGTGCCAGGAGACATGCGGGGATACATCGCCGTCTTCGCCAGACCCTGGCGGGTCCGGCCGCCGATCGTTCGTTTGTGCTCGAGCCAGCGTTTGGACAGGAACGGGTCGAAGTCGTTCGGCCCTTTGACGTAGGGATGGACGTCGCAGTCGATGAAACCGAGGTGGCTCTGGGCGCTGTTATCCGGTTTGCGGTCCAGGACGGTCACGTTCATCAGGGTGTCTCCGTAAGGCGGGGGTAGGTTTCGAGCGGATTATCGACGCAGATCTTTTGTATCAGATCGGCGGACAGTCCGGGCGGTAACGCGTCATCGCCGTCGAAGTGCCAGTGCGGATAGTCGGACGAGAACAGCAACATCCGGTCGGAGCCTAACTGTTCCAGCAGGGTTCGCAGCTGGGGTTCGGTGGGCGGTGCATCGAACGGCTGGAGTGTTAGCCGGACATGCTCGCGGACGGTTTCGGTCGGCTGCTGCTCGAGCCATGGCACTTCAGAGCGGACGCCGCGCCAGGTCTTGTCGAGACGCCAGAGCGACGCCGGCAGCCAGGTGACGCCAGATTCGATCAGCACGACCTTCAGCGCCGGG
This sequence comes from Rhodopila sp., assembly GCA_050010355.1. GTDB lineage: Bacteria > Pseudomonadota > Alphaproteobacteria > Acetobacterales > Acetobacteraceae > Rhodopila. The sequence goes on from JBEKLE010000150.1 coordinate 6,314, forward strand.
AATTTTACGAACACCCCTTCACTGATCAGGCTGTTCAGCGCGGCGGCGAAACCCTGCGACTGGGAAACGTAATCTTCCAGGTAGTACGACGGCCAGCCAAGGGCACTGGGCGGGTGGCGAAAGCTGCTGCCGGCGTGGATGCCGACGGGCAGGCCGTGGGCCTCGGCGGCATTGTAGATCGGCCAGTTCTGGCGTCGGCCGAGCGGCAGTTCGGTCATTGCCAGCAGCAGGACCTGGACGAAGCGATGGTCGGGGGCGAGGCGGTTTATTTCCTCGGCTGCCAGGTCCGCGCTGTGCGGCGGGACGACGATGGAGGCACGCAGGCGAGGATCGCGATCCAGCCACTCCGCCTTGATCCAGTTGTTGATGGCTCGGCAGAAGGCGGCGGAAAGGTCCTCGCTGAACATGACCTGGGCGCCGTGAATGACGTTGCAGATGGCGCGGCTTGGATGCAGGCGGTCCAGCAGGTGAGTTTGCAACGCTTGCAGGCTGCTGCCCGGCGGGCCGGACGGCAGACGCCAGTCGGGGCGGCCGTTGATGGGGGCGTTGGCGGGATAGCTGCTGGGTTCGAAGTTCTCGCGTTCCAGGCCACGGCGCAGGACGTGTTCTCGCCAGTAGCCGTCGAAGTGGGGTAACAGAACGCGCGTGTTAGGAACGGCTGGATGGATGTCGCAGTCGATGGCGCCGGTCAGGGTAGCTGGACGGTCCATGGGCGGTGTGGTCGCCTTCGGTTGGTGACGGCGACGGTAGGGGATGCCGCTTGTGGTGTAAACGTTCACGGCGGGAGCGGGCTTACGCTCATACCGCGCTTTATGGCAATCGTGAGGATCGCGATCGAGAGGAGGGAAAAATCCATGAGCCAGACTGACCGTGCGGCGCGGCCGCGGCTGCCGAGTGAGATCGAAATGGCCATCGTGCCGCGCGCCCATGACGTGGGCGGATTCGAGGTTCATCGCGCGCTGCCGGCAAGAGAAAAGCAGATGGTTGGTCCCTTCATATTTTTCGACCAGATGGGACCAGGCGAGTTCCTGGCCGGCAATGGGCTCGATGTCAGGCCTCATCCCCATATCGGACTGGCGACCGTCACCTATCTGTTCGAGGGTTCGATCCTCCACCGCGACAGTTTGGGGACGCAGTTGCCGATCGTGCCAGGCGATGTGAACTGGATGACGGCGGGCGCCGGTATCGCGCACTCCGAGCGGACGGATGTTGGCCTGCGCTCGCACCGTAACCCGCTGTTCGGCATCCAGTCATGGGTTGCGCTGCCCAAGGCGGTGGAGGAGATGCCGCCCGCCTTCGCGCATCATGATGCGGCTTCACTCCCCGTTCTGGAGGAAGCCGGCGTGCGGCTGCGGCTGATCGCCGGTGAGGGATGGGGCATCCGGTCGCCGGTTTCGACCCATTGGCCGCTGTTCTATGCGGACGCGGTCCTGGCGCCGAACGGGGTCGTGCCGCTGCCGGACCGGCATGAGGAACGTGGCGTTTATGTCGTGACCGGATCAGTGAATGTGGCGGGCACCGCGTTCGAGGCAGGGCAGATGCTGTTGTTCCGGCCGGCTGACAGTCTCGCCGTGCGCGCCGGCGCTCAGGGTGCCCGGCTGCTGCTGCTGGGAGGCGCTGTCATGGACGGGCCGCGCCACATATTCTGGAATTTTGTGTCCTCATCGCGAGAGCGTATCGAGCAGGCCAAGGCGGACTGGAAGGAGAAACGTTTCGGTGCCGTTGCGGGAGACGAGCAGGAGTTCATTCCCCTGCCGGAGACGTCGGTGGCCGGCTGACCGAGCCCCCCGCCCCGGGCGCTGCAGAACCGACGGCGGTCGTGACATGAAGAGGAGATCGTGACCCATGCCATTGACACTGGAAAGACTTGATCACGTTGTCATCAACTGTCGAGACGTCGAGGCCACCGCGTCCTGGTATCAGCGGGTACTGGGGATGTCGCGGGAGACGTTCGGTCCTGAACAGCGCACTTGCCTCAAGTTCGGCAACCAGAAATTCAACGTGCGGCCAACCGGCGCGCCAAACTGGGCGACCGCCCATTCGGACCTGCCCGGGTCGCTGGATTTGTGTTTCGTCACATCGACCCCGATGAGCGAGGTCGTCGGACATCTTCAGGCGTCCGATGTGACCATCGTGAAAGGTCCGGTCCCGCAGTTTGGCGCCATTGGAAAACTCATGTCGGTTTATTTCCATGATCCGGACAACAACCTGCTTGAGATCGGGAGCTACTCGGAAGAACCGCAGGCGAAACCAGAATGAAACGACGTTTTGCTCGCCACCTGATGGTGCCGCCATGAATGCGCCACGGAAGGCTGGGTCGATGTCGCTGCTCAGGTCGCGTCGCCTGGGCCCGCTCTGCCTGGCGCAGACCTGCGGTGCGTTCAACGACAATCTGGTCAAGAACGCCATGGTTGTTCTGGCCATCTTCAAGCTGGGTGCGGGCGGAGCCGGGCTGGCGGCACTGGCCGGTGCGCTGTTTATCGCCCCTTACGCTCTGCTGTCCGCGACCGCCGGTCAGTTGGCGGATCGATTCGACAAATCGCGCCTGATCCAGATTACCAAGGCGGCCGAGATTCTGCTGATGGGCGCAGCGGCCTGTGCATTCCTCAGCGAAAGCGTGCCGGCCCTGCTGGCCGTGCTGTTCGGTCTGGGTTTGCAGGCAACAATGTTCGGACCGCTGAAATATGGCATCCTGCCGGACCACCTGCGAGACGACGAACTCGTCGCTGGCAACGGGCTGATCGAGGCTTCGACTTTTATTGCCATACTGGCCGGAACGGTGGCGGGTGGCGCGCTGGTTTTGCTGGATGCGGGGCCGGCGATCGTGGGCGGTTTCGGTGTCAGTGTCTCGCTGATTGGCCTTGCGGCCGCGTTTGGCGTCCCCCGCGCGCCCGCGGCTGACAGTTCCTTGCGGGTTGGCTGGAATATCCTGCACGAAACGGTCTCGGTGACGCGCCAGGCCGCGACCAATCGGCCGGTCTGGCTCTCGATCCTCGGCCTGAGCTGGTTCTGGGCGATCGGTGCCACGTTGCTGTCGGAATTCCCTTCCGTGGCGCGGGACGCGCTCGGGGCGGACGGGCATGTGGTAACCCTGCTGCTGACCATGTTCGCGGTTGGCGTCGGCATCGGCTCCATGCTGTGTGCCCGGTTGCTGCACGGCGAAGTCAGCGCCCGCCTGGTTCCCTTCGCCGCCTTCGGAATCACCGTGTTCACGTGGCACTTCGGGGCAACTGTGATCGGCGCGGGCAGTCTTCATCTGAGCAACGTTTCGGCGGTCCTGCATTCGCCGGCCGGCTGGCGGATGCTGCTTGATTTGCTGTTGCTGGCTGTTTGCGGCGGCCTCTATTCCGTTCCGCTTTATGCCATCGTCCAGGAGAAGTCGGAGCCGTCGCATCGCGCCCGCATGATCGCGGCGAACAACGTCGTCAATGCCATCACGATGGTGATTGGCGCGGGCTTTGTCGCTGGGTTCTCCGTGGCCGGTGTGCCGGCTCCGCGGGTGCTGCAGATCGCCGCGGTGTTGAACTTTGGCGTCGCGTTGTGGATCGTTCGGCTGTTGCCGCGAACGACGTTTCGCGCTGTGTTCCAGTGGTATTTCCGCCTGTTCCACAAGACCCGCGTCGAGGGACTGGCGAACGTTACGCCGGCCGGCGAACGATCCATCGTGGTCATCAACCATCAGTCGTTCCTGGACGGCTGCCTGGTGGGCGCGTTCCTGCCGGGCGACCTGGTCTTCGCGATCGACAGCGAACAGGCGCGGCGGTTCTGGTTTTTGAAGTATCTGATTGATGTTTTTCCGGTCGATCCGACAAATCCCATGGCGATCCGCACGATGGTGAAAGCGGTCCGCGACGGCCGTCGGCTGGCAATCTTCCCGGAGGGACGCATCACCCTGACCGGCGCACTGATGAAGATCTATGACGGTCCCGGCATGATCGCCGACAAGGCCGAGGCCGCGATCATTCCGGTCCGTATCGACGGATTGCAATTCCACAAGACCTCGCGGATGCACGGCAAGCTGCCACTGCGGTGGTTCCCGCCTCTGCGTCTGACCGTGCTGCCGCCGGTGCGCCTCGATGTCCCGGCGGTCTTGAAGGGCCGCGTGCGGCGGGCCGCGCTGGGACGCATCATGCAGGATATCATGGTCGGTGCGGCATTCCGGCCGGAACGCCTTCAGCAAAGCCTGTTCGGTGCGCTGCTGGATGCGCGGGGGTTTTATGACAGGGGCGTCCCCGTGGTCGCAGATATCGTTCCGAACGAAACCGGTGTGGCTACCCCAACGGAATTGACCTATCGTCGCCTGATCCTCGGCAGCGTCGTGCTCGGCCGGAAACTGGCGTCATTCACTCCTGCTGGTGAGCATGTCGGCGTGATGCTGCCGAACGCGGTGGGTACGGCTGTGACGTTCTTCGCCCTGCAATCCCAGGGGCGCGTACCGGCGATGATGAATTTCACCATCGGTTCGGAGGCGATGTTGTCCTGTTGTGCCGTCGCTGGTATCGAAATGATCCTGACGTCGCGCCGAGCCATACAGAAGGGAAAGCTGGATCGGCTGGTGGAGGCGGTCGGCACCAAGATTCGTTTCGTTTACCTGGAGGATGTGCGTGATTCGATTGGGCTGATGGACAAGCTGCGCGGAATGCTCATTGCACGCCATGCCGAGCGGTTGCCCGGCGCTGGCGTGGATGTCGAGGCTCCGGCCCTGGTGCTGTTCACGTCTGGATCCGAGGGCGCGCCGAAGGGGGTCGTGCACAGCCATCGCTCGCTGCTCGCCAATTGCGCGCAGTTGCGCTCGGTGGTGGATTTCAACCCGACGGACAAGGTGTTCAACGCGCTGCCGATGTTTCATGCGTTCGGCATGATGGCGACACTGCTCCCGCTGATGTATGGCGTGCGCACTTTCCTGTATCCGTCGCCCCTGCACTACCGGATCGTGCCCGAAATGGTTTACTGGGAACAGTCCACGATCATGTTCGGGACCGACACGTTCCTGACCGGGTATGCGCGCAGGGGCAACGCGCTGGACTTCCAGTCGCTGCGTTACATTTTCGCCGGGGCCGAGAAGGTGCGACCGGAAACACGCGCCACATACATGGAACTTTTCAAGAAGCCGATCTTCGAGGGCTATGGAGTCACCGAAACCGCTCCGGTGCTGGCGTTGAGCACGTGGGCCAACGCCAGGGAGGGTTCGGTCGGCCGCCTGCTGCCGGGGATCGAGGCGCGACTTGATCCAGTCCCTGGCATCGAGGAAGGTGGCCGGCTTTGGGTGCGTGGCCCGAACGTGATGCTGGGCTATCTTCTGGACGAGGCGCCCGGTGTGCTGCAGCCGCCGCCGGACGGGTGGTATGACACCGGCGATATCGTTACGATCGACGAGGCTGGTTTCGTGACCATCAAGGGGCGCGCCAGGCGCTTCGCCAAGATCGGCGGCGAGATGGTGTCGTTAGCCGCGGCCGAGGCTCTGGTGAATGCGGTGTGGAACGACGCTGCCCACGCGGTGATCACGGTGCCGGACGCTCGGAAGGGGGAGAGGCTGTTGCTGGTCACGACGCAGCGGGATGCCGAGCCCAGGGCACTTTTGGTGGCGGCACGCGAACGCGGGCTCGCGGAGCTCCAGGTGCCTCGGGACGTGATGGTGGTTGACAAGGTGCCGCTGCTGGGGGCCGGCAAGATCGACTATCCGGCGGTGCAACGGTTGGCCGAGGCGCAGGAAGAACGGGCGGTGGTGGCGGCGTGACGCCGACCGTGCGTCGATTTGCTCCTATCGGTCATCCGGTTAAACGGACGTGCACGTCCGGCAAGGCGTCCAGAATGAGTTTCCCGAACATCGTCATTTCCGGACTTGTTTCGGCGTAACGATCGATCGTTGCCAGGACCCGTCGCGTGGTGTCCTCGGTGAGTGGCGCGATGTCCGCCACCGCGGGCAGATGGGCGACGATTTCTGGCGCGGCGTCTCGGGCAGCGGCCCGGAACGCGGCACGAACCGATGCGGTTTCGGCGGCGGCGAAGCGGGGTGCGAGTTCGTCGGCCAGCCAGCCGAGCACGGCGGGCCAATGGGCAAGCTGGCGATACAACGCGGGGACGAAGGGCTTGCCGTCCACCTCGGCGGCGAACCGCATCAGAACGCCGCGCTGAGCGGGGGACAGTTGTGCCGGGTCGACGTTGCCCGGCATCGGCGCCAGCATCGCCGGAGGCGTCCAACGACCCGGAAAGCCCGATCCGGATGGACGTGCACCGTTCAACAGACAGGCCAGGCAGGCACCGGTCACCAGGTTCACCGGCGAGACCCGCACAAAATTCTCGGCGATGTTGCGGATCGCGGCCAGGCCGGCCGCATCGACGCCCCACTTATTCAGGGTATCGACGGTGACTGGCACAGCAGGCGACAGGCGTGCCGCCCGCGCCAGGCGCCATCCAGTTTCCGGAATGACGCCTGATGCCATTGCTGGTCGCAGCGCGTCCCAGGTCCATTCCAGCACTCCGGGCAGCGTCGCGAGATAGCGCTGCAGCGACGACACGTAAGGTACGCCCGAGAAACGGCGAATCTCGGCGTATATCTCCGCGATACGTCCGGTCGCAGCCTGTTCGGACAGTTCCGCGAGCAAACCCTTTGATTGGCTGGCCACGATACGGTCTCCCTGAATGTCAGGCGCAGTATCGGCCGGCTGGTGCGCGGGTCAACGTTGTATGTCCGCAATGCTTGCAGACAGCTGCTTCCGCCAGTACCATCTCAGCACAATCCGGACATTACATTTCTTTTGGGCCTGCCAGGCCCGGCTGATGAGCCACGCGCTGCTCGGCGATGAACAGCATCGCCAGCATCACCATCGTGACGTGGTGGTGCCAGGCCCGCCAGCCGAGTGACTGGTAGTCCGCCAGGCCGCACT
>JBEKLE010000151.1:0-16302 GCA_050010355.1 Rhodopila sp.
CCTCGATCTCCACCAGACACAGGCGGCAACTGCCGAAACTGTTCAGCGTGTCGGTCGCGCAGAGTTTTGGCACTTTGATGCCGGCTTCCGTCGCGGCGCGCATGATCGAGGTGCCTTCCGGCACCGTCACGGCATGGCCGTCGATCGTCAGGGTCACCATCGCATCCGCGGTAACCGGCGGCGTGCCGTAGTCGATCTCCTGCACCATGGACATTGGCGGGGTTCCTAATGCTATTCGGCGGCGAGGCGTTGGGCCGGCCGGAAGTCCTCCGGGAAGAAATTCATCGCGCTCAGGACGGGGTAGGGGATGAAGCCGCCCAGAGCGCATAACGATCCAAACCTCATGGTGTGGCAAAGGTCGCGCAGCAGTTCCAGATTGGCATCGACATTCTGGCCGGCGAGGATCTTGTCCACCGTCTCCACGCCGCGCACCGAACCGATGCGGCAAGGCATTTGCCGCAGGATTCGGCGACGCAGAACTCCATCGCGAAACGGGCCTGGTGCGCCATGTCGACGGTGTCGTCGAACACCACGACGCCGCCGTGGCCGATCAGGCCGTCCCTGGCGGCGAAGGCTTCGTAGTCGAACGGGGTATCGAACAGCGACGGCGGGAAATAGGCCCCCAACGGGCCGCCGACCTGCACGGCGCGCACCGGACGGCCCGACAGCGTGCCGCCGCCCACATCGTTCACCAGTTCACCCAGGGTAATGCCAAAGCCGCACTCGAACAGGCCGCCGTGGCGGATGTTGCCGGCCAGTTGGATCGGCATGGTGCCGCGCGACCGCCCCATCCCGATCGCCTGATAGGCGGCGGCGCCGTGCTGCAGGATCCAGGGGACGGTGGCGAGGGTGATCAGGTTGTTGATAACCGTGGGGCGTCCGAACAGGCCCTTGTGGGCGGGCAGCGGCGGCTTGGCGCGGACCTGGCCGCGGCGGCCCTCCAGGCTTTCGAGCAGCGCGGTTTCCTCGCCGCAGATATAGGCGCCAGCGCCGGCACGCTGCTCGATGTCGAACGTGGCGTCCAGGATGCCCGCGGCCCGGGCGATGGTCAGGGCCTTGTTGAAGGTCGCGATACCGTGCGGGTATTCGGATCGTGTGTAGACGTAACCCTTGGATGCCCCGACCGCGAGGGCGGCGATCGCCATGCCCTCGATCAGGCAGAACGGGTCGCCTTCCAGCAGCATGCGGTCGGCGTAGGTGCCGGAGTCGCCTTCGTCGGCGTTGCAGACGATATACTTCTGCGGATCTTTGGTCTCGGCGACGGTCTTCCACTTGATGCCGGTGGGGAAGCCTGCGCCGCCGCGGCCGCGCAGGCCGGACGCGAGGACGGTTTCGGTGGTTGCCGCCGGCCCGATTTCGCGGGCTTTGGCGAGGCCGGCCATGCCGCTGTTGGCGCGGTAATCGTCCAGCGAGACGGGTTCGACGATGCCGCAGCGGGCGAAGGTCAGGCGGGTCTGTCGCGCCAGGAACGGGATTTTCTCCGCGATGCCCAGGCGGAGGTGTTGCGCGGTGCCGTTCAGCAGACCGTCCGCGAGAAGGTTCGGAATATCGGCTGCCTCCACCGGGCCGTAGGCGATGCGGCCGTCCGGTGTTTCGACCTCGATCATCGGCTCCAGCCAGAACAGGCCGCGCGAGCCGGTGCGGGTGATGTCGGCATGCCCGGTCAGAGCCGCGGCGACGTCGTCGGCGCCAACCGCCAGCGCGGCGGCATCCCTCGGGACGAAGACGCGGGTCACGACAGGGTTTCCAGCATGCGGTCAAACCGAGCGGGGTTCAGCCGGCCGACGGGGTGGCCGTCCAGCAGCGCGGACGGGCCGGTGGCGCACAAGCCGAGGCAGAAAACCGGCTCCAGTGTGACCGAACCGTCAGCCGAGGTGCCGTGCCACTCGACGCAAAGCGCCTTGCGCACATATGCCCCCAGCGCCTCGGCACCAACCGCCTGGCAGGCCTCGGCTCGGCAAACCTGCAGCGTGTGGCGGCCGGGGACCTTGCGCCGGAATTCATGATAGAAGGTTACGATGCCATGGACCTCGGCCCGGGTGATGTTCAGGGCCGAGGCGAGAAGTGGCTCCGCGTCTAGCGGAATGCACCCGAAAGCGGCCTGTAAGGCATGCAGGATCGGCAGGGAAGCGCCCTGAACGCCGGCAAATCCCGCGATGATGTCGTGCGCTCGATCCGCGTTCCATGGCTCAAAATTAGCCATTCGGTCCTCCCGAGCTGGATGCAATTTGTATTTGTGCAGGATTTAGAGGCGCTCGACGGGCCAAATGCAAGAAAGCGGACCCATGCTGCGATAGAAAAAATCTATCGATCGGACTCAGGGTCGGATTTTTCCATGATCATCAGCGCACTTCGCAGCCGCATGATGCCGCCGCGGGTTTGGCCATGCGCGCACATGCGATGGCCCTCGGTCGTCAGATCGGTCACTTCATGCGGCACCGTAACGCCTGCCACGCGCACCATTTCGCTGACCCGGTCCAGCAGATGCAGACAGTATTCCGGCGTGTCGCTGGTCACTTCCATGGGTTTCCCCTGGCCGGCCGGGTCCTGAGCAGCGGCCGGACCCACGGACTGTGTGGACAGAACCCCCAGCGCGATCAAAAGAGCAGCGGCCGCGATCGATCGAGCAGGCGACATGATTGCGTCCATGCCACATCCTGCCTCGCTTTGCCCATTGTTACACGTGACAACGCGGTAGGGCGGGGCTCCGCATTCGATCCGGGACCAGAGCCCTGATCTACCCGCGCGGATGGGTCTTGTGCCACACCGCCAGCAGCGCGGTGTCGTCAACGGCGGTGTAGCGCTGCGTCGTGGACAGGCTCGTATGGCCCAGCAGATCCTGGATCGAGCGCAGATCGCCGCCGCTGGCGAGCAGATGCGTCGCGAAAGAATGCCGCAGCGCATGCGGTGTCGCGTGTTCCGGCAGTCCGGCGAGGCCGCGATAGGTCCGCAGCACCCGTTGCGCCACCGCCGGATCGAGCCGTTTGCCGCGGGCGCCCACGAACAGCGGGCTGTCGGGTTGCCGGTCGGGGTGCAGGGCCAGCCACGCCTCGATCGCGGCGCGCACCGCCGGCAGCACCGGAACGATGCGGGTTTTCGAACCTTTTCCGGTAACGGTCAGCCACGGGTTTGTCCGCAGGGCGGCGGCGTCGCGGACGTTCAGGCTGAGCCCTTCGGCGATCCGCAAGCCGCTGCCATATAGCAACGAGAAGAACGCGATGTCACGCGCCTGCATCGCCGGCCCGGCGGCGACGTCGCTTACGTTGTCGGTCACGTCGCGGGCCTCGGCGATCGTCAGCGCCCGCGGCAGGGCAGGGCGGGCACGCGCGGTGGCGACCAGGCGCACCGCGGTGCTTTCGACCCCGCGCCGGCGGGTCAGGTAGCGGAAGAAGCCGCGCACCGCGGACAGATGCTGCGCCCGCGACGATGCCACCAGATTTGCGTTCGCCAGGGCCACGGTCAGGAAACCGAGGAAGCCCGCCAGTGCGTGGCCGTAGGCCTCGACCGTGTTGGCGGCGGCGTGACGCTCCTGCCGCATCCAGTCGAGGAAGGCGGCGCGCGCAGCATCCCCTGTCATCGCCGGGATTGGTCCTGATGCCCGCGATGACGGGGTGCGGGCAGCCGGCCGCCGGCCCATCAGCCGGACCTCATGGCCAGGGCGGTCTCAAACCGGCTTGTCGCCCGCCACCGTCACGCGGAACCCCGAACGGGTGTGCGGCCAGTAGTCCCACATCGCGCGATGCTGGACGCAGCGGTTGTCCCAGAACGCCACCGAGTTCTGCCGCCAGCGGAAGCGGCACTGGAACAACGGATTCTCCGCGTGCGTCCAGAGATAGGACAGGATCGCGGCGCTCTCGTCGCGCGGAACTCCCAGAATGCGCTTGGTGAAGCCTCGGTTCACATACAGCGCCTTGCGGCCCGTCACCGCATGCGTCCGGATCACCGGATGCTCCGCCCGCGGATACACCGGCTTATCTTCGATCCCGCAGTTCCTGTAGGTTCCGCGATACGATTCCTCGCCGTCATGAACCGCGACCAGCCCGTCCAGATACGCCTTCATCCGGTCCGACAGCGCCTCGTAGGCCGCATACATGCTGGCAAACAGCGTATCGCCACCGCGAGGCGGGCACTGCCTGATATACAGAATACTTCCCATCGGCGGCTCCAGGTCGCACGAGACATCGCTGTGCCAGCCTTCGCCGTTGGCGCGCGGACTGTCCTCGTCGGCATGGATGATCATCATCTCCGGATGGCCCGGCGCATGCGGCGCGGCGGGGTGGATGTGCAAATTCCCAAAATTCCGGCCGAACGCCAGGTGCTGCTCCTGGGTCAGCGTCTGGTTGCGGAAGAAGATGACGCAGTTCTCGGCCAGGGCGCGGTGGATCTCGTCCATCTGATGGTTGGGCAGCGGCGCTGACAGGTCCGCCCCGCCGATCTCCGCCCCGATGATCGGGGTCAGCTTGTCGACGGTGATGGTCTCGTACGGCCGGACGTCGTCGGCGACATGGCGATAGCGGGGGCCGTTGTTGCCACGCATGGAAGGGACCTTTCCGACTGGACGTTGATCGGATCATCGGCCTCGGGCCGGCGAACCGCAAGTACTTCGGGCCGGTCCCTCGGAACGGCAACCAAATGCCCGCACCAGCATGGGCGCGGTGTTTCTGGCCCTCGCCGATCCGGTCCGGCGGCATCTTCCGGACCCCCTGCATGCTCGCAACGGACAGACCTTGAACGAGCTTTGCCAAGGAGCGCTGGTATCGCGCATCGGGGAAGCGCGAACGTCGCGAAGGCCGCGGGTCAAAACGCTGACCGCCGCAACCTTGACACCGCTGGCCCCAAACCCCAATCCCGGCGGCCGACCGCCGGAGACTCCCGCCATGCCAGCCAACCTCGCGCCGCTGCTTGAAGATCCTGTCTTGATGCGGCAGGCGCTGGAAGGAGCCGACCTCGCACCCATGCTGATGGTCGTCGTCCATCTGACCGGAGAGGAAGCCTGGCTCGACCAGGCCGCCCCCTACATCACCGGCCCCTGGAGCGTGCAGGAAAACGCCCCGCCGGAGCTGAAACAACGCCTGCGAGAGCGCCTGCGCTGGGCGCTCCTCGACCTCGGCGGGGGCGAACTGCCCGCCGAACCGCCGGCCCACCTGCTCCGTCGGATGCTGAGCGTGGGCGTCGGCCAGGCCGTGCCCGAGGAATACATCCCGATGATCCTGGAGGAGACCATGCTGGGCCAGACCGATCCGAAAACGGTCTGCTGGCGCAGCAAGCCCGACCCGGACAGACTGGCCGGATTCGAAACCATCATCATCGGCGCCGGCGTGGCGGGCCTGACGATGGCGATCAAGCTCCAGGAAGCCGGCATCCGGTTCGTAATCTACGAGAAGAACCCCACGGTCGGCGGCACCTGGTTCGAGAACTTCTATCCCGGCTGCGGCGTCGACACGCCCAACCACCTCTATTCGCTGTCGTTCGAGCCCAACCACGACTGGCCCGACCATTACTCCAAGCGCGACGAGCTGTGGGCGTATCTCGAACGCCTCGCCGACCGCTTCGACATCCGCCGGCACATCCGTTTTGAAACCGAAGTGATCGATGCGAGCTGGGATGACAAACACGCGGTGTGGCGCGTCAGCACCCGCACGATGGCCGGGCAGACCGCAAGCCACGCCGCCAACGCGTTGATCAGCGCGGTGGGACAGCTCAACCGGCCGTTGATCCCGGCCATCCCGGGTCTGGACACCTTCGCCGGCCCCGCGTTTCACACCGCCCGCTGGGACGCGACACAGGACCTGAAAGGCAAGCGCGTCGGCATGATCGGCACCGGTGCGAGCGGGATGCAGGTCGGCCCCTCGATCGCCGGGGACGTCGCCCACCTCACGATCTTTCAGCGCTCCGCCCATTGGGCGGTGTTCAATCCGTACTACCACGCAACGGTCAGCGAGGGAAAGAAGGCCGCGCTGAAGCATATCCCGTTCTACGCCAACTGGTACCGCTTCCAGTTGCTGTGGGGCTCGTCCGACGGGTTGCACGCATCGCTGCACGTCGACCCTGACTGGGCCACGCCGGATCAGTCCTTGAACGCAAGGAATCAGTGGTTCCGCGAGACCTTTACCGCGCATATCAAAAGCCAGATCGGCGACAACCCGGCGTTGCTGGAAAAGGTCGTGCCCCCGTATCCGCCCTTCGGCAAGCGCATGCTGGGGGACAATCACTGGTACCGCACCCTGACGCGCCCGAACGTCACCCTGACTGACGATCCGATCGAGCGCATCGTGCCGGAGGGAGTCATCACCCGCGACGGCACCCTGCGCACGTGCGATATCCTCGTGCTGGCGACCGGCTTCGACGCGCAGCGGATGCTCGCGCCGATGCAGATCCGGGGCCGTGACCGCCGCACGCTGCGCGACGTGTGGGGCGAGGACGACCCGCGCGCCTACCTCGGCATCACCGTGCCCGGCTTCCCGAACCTGTTCCTGATCTACGGCCCCGGCACGCACCTCGCCCATGGCGGCAGCGCGATCTACCAGACCGAGTGCCAGGTCCGCTACATCATGCAGTGCCTGCGGGAACTGCTGGAAACCGGTTCGGCCTTCATGGAATGCCGCCAGGAGCCACACGACGCCTTCAACGATCTGCTGGACGCGACGCACGGGAAGATGGTCTGGGCCCATCGCGGCGTCGGCAGTTGGTACAAGAATGCGCGCGGCCGCGTCGTGACGACCTCGCCGTTCCGGCTGGTGGACTACCGGGCGATGACGGCGAAAATGGACCGGAATGACTACGTGATGGGATGACCATCCAGCGGCTTGCGCAGCCCGAGGTCGCGCGGCAGACCAAGTTCGTTCGGGCATGTCACGGCCGATCAGGAATGCCAGCTTCGGCACGCGGTTGGGTACTGGATTCGTGTCATGATCAGTAACCGAGGGTCTGGTCTTGCGGGAGTCGGCGTCCACGCCGATTGACCTGGATCAATGCGTGTCCGGATGATCTTGCGCTAACCGATCGCGGTTGTCAGAACGGGAACGTTGGTGTGCCATGCTGAAACGCCGAGCGGCCACGACCACAATCGGATGCGCCGTCCTGCTGCTGCTTCTGCCATCGGGGTCAGTTCGTCGCGCCGTCGCACAGCCGAACGAACGAGCCATTGCGTTCGTTACGAAGACAAGCGGCCAGTTGGTGGCAATCGTCAACAGCTCGGACTCAGCAGAGCAAAAGCATCACCACCTTCAGGAGGTTATCGTTTCGACGGTAGACGTCGACGATATTGCACGATTCTGCCTCGGCCGCTTCTGGCGGATCGCCACGCCCGAGCAGCAGCAGCAGTACATGGCCTTGTTTCACGACCTTCTGGTGACCGAAATCGCCGGACATCTCGGCGAATATCAGGGAGTAAAGGTCACCATCGGGCTCGCCCGCGCCAGCGAGGACACCGAGATTGTCATCACAACGGTCGAGCGGCCGGACAACCCGGTTACGCAGATCGACTGGGTCATCGCCACGAACACCGGCGGCCCCAAGATCGTTGACCTGCTTGCGGGAGGCACCAGTCTCCGCCTGACCCAGAGCGCCGATTTTGCCGCCTATCTCGCCCGTCACCAGTACAATATCCACGAACTGATCGAGGGAATGCGGCAGCGGATCGCACAGAGCCAATAATGCTAAAGATGCAACAGGAGGGACAATGTACAACAACATCCTGATACCAACCGACGGATCGGAACTCGCCGCCAAAGCTGTCGAGCAAGGGATTGCCCTGGCCAAATGCCTCGGTGCCAGAGTCACGGCGCTGACAGTGCTGGAGCCTTTTCATCTGCTGACCGCCAATACGCAGATGATCGAGGACACACCGGCGGAATACCGGGCGCGCATGCAGGCCGAGGCCGAGAAGACACTCGGTGCCGTCGCCCGTGCCGCGCAGGCATCAGATGTCGCGTGCGAGACGATCCAGCTTGAGCACGAACATCCCTACCGGGCGATTGTCGATGCCGCGGAGGCGAGGGGTTGTGACCTCATCGTCATGGCCTCGCACGGCCGGCAAGGCGTCGCCGCGGTCATCCTCGGCAGCGAGACGATGAACGTACTGAGCCATTCGAAGATTCCGGTACTGGTTCATCGATGAGCCTTCGTGCAATCCCCTGCCGGGTCCACCCGCTGACCGGCCCGCTGGGAAGGATTGCCCGCTGTGACGAGCCGCGTACTGCTTGTGCTCGTGCTGCTTGCCGCCGCCGGCAGCGGAATCTGGTGGTGGTCAGCCCGCCGTTCGCCGCCCATTATGTGGCAGGGTTACGCGGAGGCAGACTTCGTGAAGGTCGGCCCGACACAGCAGGGGTTGCTGACCGCGGTCGCCGTGGCGCGCGGTGATGAGGTCGGGACGGGAGCGCTGTTGTTCACCCAGGACGACACCGATGACCGGGCGGCACGCGACCAGGCAGCAGAGATGCTGTCGCAGGCCGAACGGCAACTGGTCAACCTCCAGACCGGCGGCAAAGCAACCGAAATCACCCAGGCCGAGGCCAATCTCGCAGACGCCCGCTCAACCCTCGTCCGCACCGCGGCTGACCTGGCCCGGGGTGAGGCGCAGCTTCGAATGGGCGGTGTCTCGAAGCAAACTGTCGATCAGAACCGAGCCGATCATCTGTCCGCGGAGGCGAAGGTTGAGGCGGCGGAGGCCGCCCTGGCGCAGGCACGCGCACCGATGGGCCGGGCGGGTGAGATCGAGGCCCAGCGCGCCTCCGTAGCAGCCGCGCGTGCAGCACTTGGTATGGCGGATTGGCGGCTGGCGCAACGCCGTGTCATCGCACCGGCGGCCGGTCGCGTCGCCGACGTTCTCGCCCGGCCAGGCGAGACCATGGCGGCGGGTTCGCCGGTCGTGTCGCTGCTGCCGCCCGGGAACATCTTCGTCCGCTTCTTCGTTCCGGAACCGCTGCTGTCGGCGATCCACCTTGGCGATCAGGTGGCGCTCGCGTGCGACGGCTGCGCGCCCGGTTTGTCGGCCCGCATATCGTTCATTTCACCACAGGCCGAATACACGCCGCCGCTGATCTACAGCGAATCGAACATCGCCAAACTTGTCTTCATCGTCGAGGCTCGGCCGCCGCCGGATCTGGCCGCCAGGCTCAATCCCGGTCAGCCAATCGAGGTGCGGCCCATTGGCACACCGAAACAATGACAGCCGGTCTCGTCATCGATGTCCACGATCTTCACAAGAATTACGGCGAGCGCAAGGTCGTCGACGGGCTGACGCTCACGGTAAAGGCAGGCGAGATCTGCGGCTTTCTCGGCGCCAATGGCAGTGGCAAGACCACGACCATCCGGATGCTGTGCGGGTTGGTGAAGCCGAACGGCGGCGGGGGCACCTGTCTGGGGTTCGATATCGTCCGGGACGCGCCGCTGATCCGCCTTCAGGTGGGTTACATGACGCAACGGTTCAGCTTCTACGAGGACCTGACGGTCATGGAGAATCTGGATTTCGTCGCGGCGGTCTATGAGATCAAAAACCGTCGCGAGGCGGTCAAGGCGATCATCGGCCGGATGGGTCTCGCGGACCGGGCAGACCAGTTGGCCGGCCAGTTGTCCGGCGGCTGGAAGCAACGCCTCGCGCTGGCTGCCTGCGTGCTGCACAAGCCCAAGCTGCTGCTACTGGACGAACCTACGGCGGGTGTCGATGCCAAGGCACGGCGCGAGTTCTGGGACCTCATTCACGACATGGCGGCCGACGGCCTGACCGTTCTTGTGTCGACACATTATATGGATGAGGCCGCGCGGTGCGGACGGATCGTGTATCTGTCGAACGGGAAACTGGTGGTGCAAGGCGCGCCGGACGCGGTGGCGAAGGGCAGCGGACTGATCACGTTCGCCGCGACCGGGCCCGGTCTCGATGTCGCTGCCCGGACCCTGCGCGCCATCCCGGGCGTGGAATCCGCGGCGGTGTTCGGATCGGCCCTCCACATCGCCGGCATGAACCGCGCGGCGCTGCAACAGGCGATCAAATCCCTCGATGACGTCCTGGTCTGGCAGGAGGTCCCGCCACAGCTCGAAGATGTGTTCATTCATCTTTTGAGCCAGCCGGCCGACGCGGGCGCGCCGTGAACAGCTTTTCCTTCCGTCGTTTTCTTGCAGTGCTGCGCAAGGAATGGATCCAGGTGCGGCGCGATCCGTTCACGCTGCGCATGATCATTGTTCTGCCGGTGATGCAGCTTTTCCTGTTCGGTTACGCAATCAACGCCAACCCGCGGCACCTTCCCACGGGGCTGCTGGCGGTCGACCATTCGAAGTATGAACGCACGCTCGTCGCGGCCCTGAAGAACACCGGGTATTACGACATCAGACCGCTCGCATCCGAGGCCGAGGCCGAACACCGTCTTGCCGACGGTGAGTTGCTCTTTGTCGTGAATATTCCTCCCAACTTCGACCGCTCGGTTGACCGTGGCGAGCAGCCCGCGGTCCTTATGGACGCCGATGCCACCGACCCGACGGCCATCGGCAACGCCACGGCCGCGCTGGCCGGACTGACGGCGGCGCTTGACCGGGACGTGCCGCCCCTGGTGCGGTCCACGCCCACCAACGCACCGTTTCAGATCGAGGTCCATGCCCGTTACAACCCCGAACAGCTTACGGTGCTGAATATCGTTCCGGGACTCATCTGTATCGTGCTGACCATCTCGACACTGTTCGTAACGACCCTGTCGATCACACGCGAAACCGAGCGGGGCACGATGGAAAACCTTTTGGCGATGCCGGTGCGGCCGATCGAGGTGATGCTCGCCAAGGTCGTGCCCTATATCGTCATCGGTTACGCCCAGGTCATCCTGATCATGGCGATTGCGGTGGTGGTGTTCGGCCTGCCGGTTCGCGGCTCCGTTCCGCTGCTGACCCTCGCACTCGGGCTTTTCATCGCCAGCAACCTGGCCCTGGGCATTACTTTCTCCACGGTCGCGCGGAACCAGATGCAGGCAGTCCAGATGGCACAGTTCACGCTGCTGCCGTCGTTTCTGCTGTCCGGCTTCATGTTCCCGTTCAAGGGCATGCCAGTCTGGGCGCAGTGGTTCGGCGAACTGATACCCATGACCCATGCGCTGCGCATCGCGCGGGGCATGCTGCTGAAGGGCAACGGACTTGCCGAGATCGCCTCGGATCTTTGGCCGATCGCCGTCTTCACGCTGGTGGTCAGCGTGATCGCGACAGCGTCCTACCGCGTGACACTCGACTGATCGCCGGTTGACGTTCCGGCGGTATCCCGGGCAGGCTTCAGACAAAATCGGGGAGGCCGCATTGGACGACGCCATAGCCGGCAGCTACGTCTTCACCGGTGAACGATCGGCGAAGAGCTACCAGCTTAACAAGATGGCCAATACGCTCCGCTCGGATGAAAACCGCACGCGGTTTCAGGCCGATGAAGCGGGCTACATGCGCGACATGGGATGTTCCGAACAGGAAATCGACCTCGTGCGGAGGCGCGACTGGAAAGCGATGATGGAATATGGCGGCAGCATCTACAATGCTGCTGAAAATCGGCGCGGCGGTGGGCCACTCGTTGCCACGAATCGGCGCCCACACCAGCGGGAAGGGCCACTGACCATGGCGCGGGTCATCGGCGGTATCGGCACGTCCCACGCACCCACGATCGGGGTCGCCTGGGATAAAGGGCAACAGAAGGAACCGCTCTGGGCGCCGCTGTTCGACGGCTACGTCCCGGCGCGCGAATGGCTCGCGGGTGTCAGGCCGGATCTGTTCCTGATTGTCTACAACGACCACGTCAACCACTTCTTTTTCGACGCCTACCCAACTTTCGCTCTCGGCGTCGGGGCCGTGCATGAACAGGCGGACGAAGGCTGGGGCAAGCGGCCACTGCCGGACCTGCCGGGTGATCCGGATTTTGCCTGGCATCTGGCTCGATCTCTGGTCGCCGACGAGTTCGACCCGACGATCTGTCAGGAAATGGCTCTGGATCATGGCATCCTGTCGTTTCTGCCGCTGCTGACCGATACGGACTGGAAAGTGCCGGTCGTTCCGCTTGCGGTCAATGTCATCCAGCACCCGATCCCCACCGCACGTCGGCTGTTCCGGCTCGGGGCGGCGCTGCGGCGCGCGATCGAGTCCTATCCGCGCGACAAGCGCATCGTCGTGTTCGGCACCGGCGGGCTGACCCATCAGCTTCACGGTGAGGGCTTCGGGCGGCACAATGAGGCGTGGGACAACGAATTCATGGACCGGCTGGAAACCGATCCCGCGGGTTTGTCTGAGCTGTCAATTCAGGAATACATGGAACGCGGCGGGACCGAGGGCGTCGAAATGATCATGTGGCTGGCCATGCGCGGGGCGCTTGGCGAGACTGTGAAGCGGGTGCATCGGAACTATACCGCACCGTTCACCACAGGGTACGGGCTACTCGTGCTGGAAAATTAGGCTAGCCGAGCTGTCAGTCCGTGAAACTCTCACGCCGCCAACGCGGCTTTCGTGAGGGCCTCAAAGGCGCTCTCGACGCGCGAACGGGTTGCCGGGTCGTCGGAAAATTCAATCGACAACGTGTCGTTCGCAAATCGTATTGCCTTGCCGGTCACGGTGCCGCCGGCGCCGGGCAGTTCGACCGCTATACTCGAACCCGCCTCGACCGCAATACTCGTCCGCAGCGCAATCCCGCCCTGGGACAAATCCTTGACCGTCGTCTGGATCGCCTCCTGCCCGGGCAGCACCAGCGTCGCGCTGGCGCCCTGTCCGTCAATCCGCTCGAAACGCCGGCGTTCAGACATATCTTCGGCCACTTGCTTGATGAAGCCGTCGACCACCTCGCGTAGCCGCTCGACCTCCTGGCCGATGTCCGTGACGCCGAACATCATGCTTTCGCTTGACGTGATGGCCTGGACGTTTGCATTCGATATCATCTCGGCCATTTCCCGGGCCGATACTTCCGTCGTGCTGGATCCGGTCTTGATATTGTGCGCGACGCTTTGCGTGATCTCGCTCTGCTCGCTGACACCGGCCGAGATTGCGGTTGCGACTTCGTCCATCCGGCCAATCATGCCACCGATCTCCGTCATCGCGGCTATCGTCGTCCCGGTGGCCTGGCGGACCTTGTCGATCTGAGCGGCGATGTCGGCAGTTGCTTTGGCGGTCTGTCCCGCCAGTGCCTTCACCTCCCCCGCGACGACCGCAAAGCCCTTGCCCGCTTCGCCCGCGCGTGCCGCTTCGATTGTGGCGTTGAGCGCCAACATGTTGGTTTGGCGCGCAATATTGTTGATCAACCGAACGACGTCACCGATCAGGACGGTCGCGTCGGCCAGGCCGCGAATGCTGTCCTGGCTGGCCTCCACCCGCTGCACCGCCTGCCGCGACAGGTCCGCCGCCACCGTGACATTCGTGACCGTCTCCTTGAAACCGGCGGTCAACAAGTCGACGGACGCGGCGACCGCGGTCAGATCCTCGGCTGTCTTGATGGCGCTTTCAGATGTGGCCGATGACTTCTCATTCATCGCACCCGAGGCATCGGTCATGACGCCCGCGGCGTTGAACATGTTCGCCGCGGCACCCATCAGCGCG
The DNA here is from genome assembly GCA_050010355.1 of Rhodopila sp. GTDB lineage: Bacteria > Pseudomonadota > Alphaproteobacteria > Acetobacterales > Acetobacteraceae > Rhodopila. Next base: position 13,537 of record JBEKLE010000151.1, read on the forward strand.
TCCATGACCTCGCTCACCGATGTTCCGAATGCCTCCGAGACCCGATCCATCATCGCCTGACGCGATTTCTTCTTGGCTTCCATGCCGGCCTGGTAGGCGGCGAGTTTGTCGCCCCTGATCATGTTGCGCCGGAACACCTCGACCGCACGCGCCATGTCCCCGATCTCATCTTTTTTGTCGTGCCCGGGCACTTCGGTTGAGGTGTCGCCTTGGGCAAGGCGGTTCATGATGGAGGTCATGCCAGCCAACGGCTTCATGACAGTGCCGGCGATGATCCACGCCAATGTAACGCCCAGCAGCAGGATTACACCGGTGAGCACCATCTGAAGCCGGGTCGCGGTTGCGATCAGGCTGTCACTTTTCTGCTTTGTCGTGGTGACGTACTGTGTCTGAGACACCTGGGCCTTTTCGATTTCAGCCTGCATCGAGGCGATATGCGGCACCATTCCGGTATAGAAAAGGCTTGTGCTGTCCAGCAGGGCTGCGGCAAGGTCATCGAAGCTTTCACCATACAGGACAACCGCCGATCTGACCGGGCTGATCGCCGCACGCGTGGAATCGTCCGCCACCTCGTCGAGGTTGATAAGCGCTTTGCCCAGAAGGACGCGATCCACGTCGACCGACCCCGATCCCTGCGGGTCCATGACGGCGAGGAAATGCCAGGCCTTAATGCGCAGGCTGTAAATGGCACGCCCGACCTCGGCGACGGCATCCGCGACGCCGGGACCGGATTCGGTCCGTGCCTTCTCAAGCAATACACGATTCACCGCGGTCAATCTGTCGCCAAAGGTGAACAGTCTTTGCCGTTGCCTGGTTACGATTTCCTGCAACTGCTCCAGTTGTTCAAACTGGCTGCTGTATTCCTGCAGCTCATGCTGAACTGCCTGATAGATATGCCGCCGTTCGTCGGAGATTGACTGCTCGGCCTGCCGCTTCAGCATCTCGCCGGTTCGGCCCAAAGCCTCCCGCGCGGCATCGAGCGCGGCCGGGTCGGCATCAAGCCGGTAGCGCAGCGCAGTGCGGCGTATGCGTTCAAGTTCCAGAACAATTTGGTCCAGCCGCGCTGCACGTTCGGCCGCATCGCTCATCACCGCGACCGTGTTGCCCGCCTGCCTCAGCCGCTCGATGCCCAGCCCGGCAACGCCGACGGCAAGCACCACGAGCAGGCCAATGCCCGAATAGAGGTGGGTTCTGAGCCTGAGGTGCTTCAATCCCATCGCATTACGATCCCATGGGCGGCCGTCCGCTTGCCGCTACGGGGGAAGTTTGCATTCCAAGAGTTAAGGGCGGGTTAAGAGGCCGGCCCTGACAGGTCCGCCCGGCCCGATCCGCAAAATGCCCCCGTTCGATCGGTCGGGCGTTAACCTTTGGTTAGTCTTTGTCTGCTAGTTCGTCTGCTAGCAACAACAGGACGTGCTATTCTTATGGACTTGGGCGTGCGCCAGATACGGACTGCGGGCAAGGGCAGCGGCAGCATCGAGCTGACCCTGCCCGCCGAGTTGCGCGATCTGGTGGGCGTCCCGTGCCGCATCCTGCTGCGCGACGGAAGCCGGCCCGACATCGTGCTGCAACCGGATCTGCGCCGCGCGCAGGCGGTTTTTGCGGCGATCTGGGACGCAATGGCAGCCGCCCTTCTGCATGACGACGGTGACGCACACACCGTTCCGCTGGGCGCGTTCGCCTTCGGTCTGCAACCGCGCACCGGGGCCGGCGAACGGCCGTTTCTGTGCTGGCGCGACGGGCTGGCACTGTCCGCCGCCGCGCCGCATGACCCGGGTGCGGTGTCGAGGACGCTGGCCGCCTTTGGCCAGGCGATGGCCGCCCGCCTGCACATCGGCCCGGCACTCGCGACCGGCTTTGGCGCCGCCTGCGGCCATCTGGTCACGGGCGTCCCGGCCACGCCCGACGGACAGGAAGCCTGCGACCTCGCCGCCGACGCGCTGCGCTTGGGCCACAACAGCCCGGACGAGAGGCGGGAGACCGGCGCTGCCGGAGCATGGGCCGCCGCCGAGGCCTGCGCCGCGGGTGTCATGGCCGACACATTCTGGCGCCACGCCGCACCCTTGCTGGCCGCCGCGGCAGACCTGTTCGTGGCCTGGACAGGCGATCCGTCCAGCCACACCACGCTGCGCGCCGCCTGGTGCCGCGGCCGAGCCATCGAAATGAGCGGAGACTGACCGGTATGACGTTGCGACCCACCCGTGGCGCCGAAACGCTGCATTCCACGGCCTCGGACGAACTGGATCCCCTGCAGATGCTCGTCCAGCGCATCGAGGGAATGGCGACCGAGGGGCTCGCCGACATCGAGCGGCGCGGCCTGAGCTATCTGCGGGCGGGCTATCCGCTGCATCTCCGGGGTCCCGCCGGCAGCGGCAAGACCACGCTGGCCCTGCGGATCGCCGAGCAGTTGAAGCGCCCGATCCTGCTGCTGGTAGGCGATGCGAGCTTCGACACAAGGCGTCTGGTCGGCGGCGAGGAGGTCACCCGCACCAAGCGTGTTGTGGACCGGTACATCAGCAGCGTCATGAAGGTGGAGAACCAGACCAACGCCGTCTGGCTGGACCGCGCGCTGACCGTGGCCTGCACCGAAGGCGGCACCCTGGTCTACGACGAGTTCAACCGCGCGCCTGCGAACGCCAACAACGTGCTGCTGACGGTGCTGGAGGAGCGCCTGATCGTGCTGCCGAAGACCGGGCGCGGCGAGAGCTATGTGCCGGTCCACCCCGCTTTCCGCGCGATATTCACCTCCAACCCGGTTGACCACGT
>JBEKLE010000152.1:0-12990 GCA_050010355.1 Rhodopila sp.
GGCACCCGGTGTGACCGCTCGGCGGAGCAGGGCGAGCACCACCCCCAGCAGGCAGGCGACGGGCAGGCTGGACTGCTGACTGGCGGTCATGAGCGCCGCGAGGGCGACCAGCGCGGTTTGCTCCCAGGGCGACAGCCGCTCGGGGACCCAGGCCAGCAGACACAGGACGAGCGCGAGCAGAGGGGTGAACAGATCCGGCATCAGCTCGCTGACCAGCCATGGCAGCCAGGTGCAGGCCGACAGGACGGCGGTGCCGGCGACGAACGCGATGCCGGAGACACGGGACGCGAGCACCCGGACGACCAGCCAGAACACCCAGGCGGCCAGCAGGGCCTGCACCACGACGACCGGCCAGAGCGTGTGCGTGAGGTGCAGCGGCAGCATGAAGAGCGAGTAGAAGACGGGGCGGTCCCATCCGGCATAATGGTGGATCGCCTGCGACAGATACGTTCCGGTATCGGCGAACACGATCGGAAAGCCGTTCCACAGCGCCGGCCACAGCAACAGAGCCGCGGCGGCCGGGACAGCGAGAAGCGCGGTCCGATCAGTCGCCATAGCCATCCGGGTGCGATTTTCGCCATTCGAACGCGGTCCGGACGATGTCATCCAGATCGCCATGCGCTGGCCGCCAGCCGGCCTGTTGCGCCCGCTCTGACGAGGCCACCAGAACCGCGGCGTCGCCGGCCCGGCGGCCAACCACCTGGTATGGCACTTTCAATCCGGAGACACGCTCGACCGAGGCGATCACCTGCCGCACCGAATGACCGGCGCCGTTGCCCAGGTTCCAGACAACGGAGGAACCTTGATCCATTGCCTCCACCGCCAGAAGGTGAGCCGAGGCGAGGTCCGAGACATGCACGTAATCGCGGATGCAGGTTCCGTCGGCGGTCGGATAGTTGTCGCCGAACACATCCAGCGCGGCGCGCCGGCCCAGCGCGGCATCGATCACCAGCGGTATGAGATGGGATTCCGGGCGGTGGTCCTCGCCGAGGCGTCCGGCCGGATCGGCGCCGGCGGCGTTGAAGTAGCGCAGGCAGGCGTAGCGCAGGCCGTGCACCTCACCGGCCCAGCGGAGCGCCCGCTCGATCATCCATTTGCTGTCGCCGTAGGCCGATTGCGGGTCGATTGGCGCGTCCTCGGGGATCGGGGCGTCGCTGTCCAGATTGAACAGCGCGGCGGTCGAGGACAGCACGAACTGACCTACGCCATGGCGCACGCAGGCATCGATCAGCCGGATGCCGTTGGCGGCGTTGTCCAGCAGGTAGCGCATCGGCATCCGCATGCTCTCGCCGACCTGCGAGAGGGAGGCGAAGTGAAGGACTGCATCCCAGGGGCCATCTCGGACGACGGCATCGGTGGCCGCGCCGTCCGCGAGGTCGGCGACAACCAGACGGGCGCCCGCGGGAACCGCCGCGCGATGGCCGGTCCGAAGGTTGTCCAGCACGGTGACCTCGTCACCGCGGTCCAGCAGGGCCATGACCAGGTGGCTGCCCACATAACCGGCCCCGCCGGTAACCAGAAAACGCTGCTTCATCCAGAATTACCCTCGGAAATAGGCCTTGCGGCGACGCTGATAGACCCCCGCATCGGAATAGCCGGAGCGAACATGCACACGCGGATCGACCCTTGTCAGCACCGTTCCGATGACCGTGGCGTGGGTGTCGCGTAATGCTTCGAGTATATGCAGGAGTGTTTTTTCCTTGGTGAAACGCCACCGCACGCACAACAGCGTGGCGTCGGCGAGCGAGGCGGCGACCCTGGCCTCGGTCAGCGCTTCGATCGGCGGGGCGTCGAGCAGGATCATGTCGTAGTCTTCGCGTGCCTGTTTCAGCAGGTCCCGCATCGCATCCGACAGGAACAGCCCCAGGACGTCGGGGCCCGGCTTGCCGGACGTCATGAACCTCATGTCGGTGATCGAATCGGTCTGCACCGCGTCGCGCCATTTCGCGTCGCCGCGCAGGACATCCAGCAGACCGGGCGCGGCAACGCGGCCGTTCAGCCGGTGCTGGAACGTAGCCTGACGGACGTCACACTCGATCGCCAGTACGCGCTCGCCGTCGAGTTGCGCTGAGCGTCCGAAAGCCACCGCGAGAACCGATTTGCCGTCCGCCGGGCCGGCGCTGGTCACGGTGATGATTTGCGGATGATCGACGTCCATGGACACGCCGACCCGCAGGGAGCGCACCTGTTCGGCGAAGGCCGTCAGCGGGCGGCGTGCGACATAGTCATGGACTTTCAGATGGCCGAGCGCGCGCTTGCTGACCTCCGGGATCAACGCGAGACAGGGCAGGCCGGTGAGCATGCGGATTTCGTCGCCGCTGCGCAGCGTGTCGTCCGTGAGGTGGAGGATGTACACCAGCAGCAGCCCGAGGAAGACGGCGGCGGCGAACGATCCGGCAATGGTCGGGACGGTCCGCGGAAACGCGGGATGTTCCGGGGCGATCGCCTGCGATATCTCATGCGCCTCGGAGGATTCCACGCTGGCCTGCTGGGCGGTCTGCTGCATACGGTCGAGCACCGCCTGCAACTGGCCGCGCGCTGCCTCGAGGTCGCGGTTCATGGCGTTCAGCGGGATTTCCGCGCGGGCCGCGGTTTCGGCCGCGGTCTTAGCCTTGGCGAGGATCGCTTCCACCGATTCCACGCGCTCGGTTGCCGCATGCTGTTCGGCCTCGGTTGCGGCGACGACGCGGGCGATCTCGGCGCTGAGGACGTGCTGGCTTTCTGCATATTGGCGGGCCAGGCTCTGCGCCTCCGGGTGGGCGCTGCCCAGGCGCGTGAGCTGGGCCTTGAGTTGGCCGGCAAGCTGGTCGAGTTGCTGGCGGGCCTGCGCGACCGAGGGCGCGATGGCGGCCTGGTCTTCGGCGCCGGCCTTGCCCCGGGCGGCGTCGAGGCGCGCATTGGCGGCGGCGCGTTCGGAGAGGGCTTTCACCAGATCCTCGGTGAGGTGGCTGATTTCCTCGGTGTCGGTGCCGGCGTGCATGCCCTGGCTCAGGGCGTGCTCCGAGCGATAGGTGGACATGTGTTCCTCGGCCTGGCGCACCTGCCGGCGCAGGTCGGCGGCCTGCTTTTCGAGCATGGCGTTGGCACTGTCGACGGCGCGATGCTTCGCGGCGTACTGCTCCTTGATGTAGGCATCCATGGCGTTGTTGACGGCCGCTGCCGCCACAACGGGGTCATCGGCGGTGAAGGTGACCTCGATGACGTGGGAGACCTGGACGGGGGCGGCATGCAGCGCGGCCTGCACCGCGAGCAGCGTCCGGTCCCGTGTCCGGCTGGGTTGCGGGCCATAGACTTCTGCGGGCGGTGCGTCGGTTTCCATTCCCAGCAGCCATTCGATTGCCGCGGCGATCCGGTGGAGCCGGCTTTTCGGCCGCAGGGCGACGTTAAACTCCGGATTGTCGAAGAGGTTCCCCCGTTCCGCCACCCGCTGGGCGATGTGCAGGCTGTGCAGGATCTCCGCCTGGCTCGCCATCATGGCTTCGGTGGTCGGGTCCGCTCGGAGAATACTCTGTAGTTCCTGCGCCTTGTATTCGCTGGGGTCGTAGATCAGCGAACCGGTCGCGACATAGAGCGGTGTAATCTGCTGCAGGGTCAGCCAGGTGCAGAGCGGCACGAGCACGATGGCAGCGACCAGTGTCTTGCGCCGCTGACGGACGGCCGAAACGAATCCCGACAGGTTCTCACCCGCGGGGCGGCGCTGCTGATCGGGTCGCTGCGATCCCGGATCGGGGACTGGCGCGGCTCCCGGTTTGTCCGCGGGCCTCTCGAGCATCCGCTGTGGTCGGCCTTTTGGTGTCGCCCGCGGCGTGACGCCTCGGGGCAGGCTGAAGGTAGCCACCGTCTTAGGCGGGAAATGCTTAAGAATTTGCTAACGGGCGCCAGCGGGCGGATGCCATCGTACAAGATGGCGGGATCGGCGTTAACCGAAAATTAGGGAATTGGGCGGTAAGACTCCTTCGGCCGCAAAATCCGGTGTCTCTGCTGCAACCCTAAAACAGGGCCTTTTTTCATCGTGCGAATGTTCGCCTGTCTGCTGCTGAGCCTGGCCGTGGCTGGCTGTGCGCCGGGCCACGGCCTGCCGGACCTGCCGTCCGCCACCAAGGACGAGTACCGCCTTGGTACCGGTGACGTGGTGCGGCTGATCACTGTCGGCGACGACACGTTGACCGGCGAATTCCGTGTCAGCGACAGCGGAAAAATCGCGCTGCCCCTGCTGGGCGAGGTGCGTGCCTCCGGGATGACGCCGGACGGGCTGGCGGTTCGGATCCGTGATGCTTTGGTCAAGGGCAATCTATACATGGCGCCGTCGGTGTCGGTGGAGATCACCACCTACCGGCCGATCTTTGTTCTGGGCGAGGTCAGCAAGCCCGGCCAGTACCCCTATCAGCCCGGGATGACGGTGGTGACCGCGGCGGCGGTGGCTGGCGGCTTCACATACCGGGCGTATGTCAATTATGCTTCGGTCGTGCGGACCGAGGGCGACGTGGCCATCGAGGGGAAAGCGACCCGGCAGACCTTCGTCCAGCCGGGTGACGTCATCACGATCTTCGAGCGAAAATTTTGATGCTGCATCGCGTTGCCGGGGTTCTGGCAATGACACTTGTATTGGCGGCTTGGGTGGCGGGCGCTGATGGTCCGGCGCCGGGCCCGCTGCACATCGTTGGCGGCCCCAATACCGGCGGCTGCGTCGCCGGCGCGGTTGATCTGCCATCGGAAGGGCCGGGGTTTCAGACCATTCACCTTGAGCGCAGCGCGTTCTGGGGGGCTCCGCAGACGATCGCCAATCTGGAGCTGCTGGCGCGGGAAACCGCCGATGCCGGCCTGCCAACGCTGCTCATCGAGGACATTTCGCGGGCTCGGGGTGGACCGCTGCCCGGTGGGCACGTCAGCCATCAGATCGGGCTGGATGCGGACGTCGGGCTGGATATGCGGGCGCGTCCGCCGCTGACGGGCGCGGTTCGGGAGACCGTCGAGCTGCGCAGCGTGGTGCGGGCGGATGGCCGGGATATCGATCCGGCGGTCTGGTCGCCGGGGGTGACTGCGCTGCTACATCTGGCGGCCGGGTTGCCGGACGTGGACCGCATTCTGGTCAATCCGGCGATCAAGCAGCAGCTTTGCCGGGAGGTGACGGGCGACCGGTCGTGGCTGCACTTGATCCGGCCGTGGTACGGGCATGCGGCGCACATGCATATCCGGTTCCGCTGCCCGGCCGATCAGGCTGATTGTGTGCAGGCGGCGCCTCCGCCGGCGGGGGACGGGTGCGATGCGACGTTACAGTGGTGGTTCGATCAGCTGGATGTGCCGGCCAGGCCGTCCGCGCCTTATAAGCCGCCGCCGGTGCCGGCTGCGTGCAGGGCGATTTTGGGGGTTGGAGGGTGACGTGGAGGCATGGATGGGCGTCTCCTGGGAAAGTTGCCGGGAGGGACGCTTCTTTTGGTTCATATCTCGCTGGCGGTTGGCACCGTACGCTGTGAGGTCTGGGGCGAGCCAGGCGAAGTAAGCGTTTCGACGGTGGAGTCGAGGAAGGGCGCGATCACCTTGTGGGTGCAAGTCCCACCCGAACCAAGACCTATCGGTGCCAGCCCGTGCGAGAGGTCCGCGCCAATAGCCTTGCATTTTCAGTGGCCTGGCGGTCTCCTACGCCGCATGTCGCGGCGGACGTCCGAGGCGGGACGAGCGGCAGCCACAGGGAGTGAAATCATCCGGCCGCCTCGAGCTCGTCGATAAACCCGGAAATCACGTCCAGCCCCTTGTTCCAGAAAGCAGGATCCGAAGCATCCAGGCCGAAAGGCGCCAGAAGTTCCTGGTGCCGTTTGGTGCCGCCGGCCCGCAGCATATCCAGATATTTGGCCTGGAAGCCCGGGTGGCCCGACTGGAACACGGAGTACAACGCGTTGACCAGGCAATCCCCGAACGCATAAGCGTAAACATAGAACGGCGAGTGGATGAAGTGCGGCACGTATGACCAGAACACGCTGTATTCGGGGGTGAACTCGAAGGCCGAACCGAGGCTCTCGGTCTGCACCTGCATCCAGAGTTCGCCGATCCGTTCGGGCAGCAGTTCGCCGGTGCGGCGTTCGTCGTGGAGCAGGGTCTCGAACTGATAGAAGGCAACTTGGCGGACGACCGTGTTCAGCATGTCCTCGGTCTTCGCCGCCAGCATGATGCGGCGCTGCGCGGGGCTGGCGGAATCCAGCAGCGACCGGAAGGTCAGCATCTCGCCGAAGACGCTTGCGGTTTCCGCCAGGGTAAGCGGGGTGTGCGACATCAGATTGCCCTGCGGCCCGGCAAGCACCTGGTGCACGCCGTGGCCAAGTTCGTGGGCGAGTGTCATGACGTCCCGCGTCTTGCCGTGGTAGTTCAGCAGCAGATAGGGATGCACGCTGGGCACCGTGGGGTGCGCGAACGCGCCGCCGGACTTGCCTGGTGTAAGGCGCGCGTCGATCCACGGCTTGTCGAAGAACCGGCGACCGACCGACGCCAGTTCCGGGCTGAACGCGCCGTAGGCGTCCAGCACCTGCTTGCGCGCATCGGGCCACTCAATACGGCGGTCGTCGTCGTTCGGCAGCGGCGCGTTGCGGTCCCAGTGCTGCAGCTTCGGCAAACCGAGCCACTTCGCCTTCATCCGGTAGTAGCGGTGGGAGAGGCGGGGGTAGGAGGCGCGCACGGCGGTTGCCAGCGCATCGACGACCTCCTCTTCCACCATGTTGGAGCGATTGCGATAACTGCCTGGGCGGGGATAGTGGCGCCAGGTGTCCTCGATCTCCTTGTCCTTGGCCAGGGTGTTGGTGATCAGCGAGAACAGGCGGATGTTGTCACCGAACGCCTTGCCGACAGCCTTGCCGGCGGTTTCGCGGGTCGACCGGTCGCGGTCGGACAGCTTGTTCAGGGTGTCGCTGACGGTCAGTTTCTCGCCGTTCAGGTCGATCCGCATGGCCGCGACGGTTTCGTCAAACAGCCGCACCCACGCGGCAGAGGCGGTCAGGTCACGCTCGTGCGTCAGCTTTTCCAGGTCGTCGCTGAGCTGGTGGGGGCGGAACACGCGCAGGTCGCGTAGCCAGGGCCGGTAGCGTGCCAGGGCGGGATCGGCGAATTTGGTTTCCAGCACGGCGTCGTCGACGCGATTGAGTTCCAGCGAGAAGAATATCAGATGGCTGCTGATCGCGGTCACCCGCTCGTTCACCGTCTGGTAGAAGCGGCCGATCGCGGGGTCGGTGGCGTCGCCGGCGAACAGAAGCTGGGCGTAAGACGCCACGCGGCCAAGCATTTCCTGGACGCGCTCGTATTCCGCTATCACGGCAGCCAGGGCGGCACCGGACAGGTTTGCAAGGGTGCCGGCACGGGCACGGGCAAACGCCGTTGCGGTCTGCTCCGCCTTCGCGAGGTCGGCCGTTACCTGCGGGCTGTCGGGGGAGGTGTAGAGGTCGGACAGATCCCAGGCCGGTAAAGAACCCAGTTCGGCTGCGGTTGCGTCGTTCATGTTCGATTTCGTGTCCCTGGACTGCTGCATCGTGTCGTCATGTAAGGTAGAGGAAGACAACGTCAAAGGGCGAGCGGCAAGACGAGCCCGCGTGGAGGAGGATCCGTGCAGAGCTACCCGATCTGGCCGAATCTGGCTTCAATGATGTTTGCCCTGGCCGGTCAATGGCCAGATAAACCGATGCTGCGGGTGTTCCGAGGCAAAGCCTGGCATTCGATCACCTGGGGCTCGTTCGGCCGTATGGCTGCCTCGTGCGCGCGACACCTGCGTGCGGCGGGGGTTTCGGCGGGTGACCGCGTCCTGATCTGCACGGAGAACCGGCCGGAGTTCCCGATCGCCGAGACCGCGTTGCTGGCGATCCGGGCGGTCCCGGTGCCCGCTTACACGACGAACACGGTCGATGATCACGCCCATCTGCTGCGCGATTCGGGCGCGCGTGTGGCGATTGTCTCGTCCGCCGTTTTGGCGGACCGGCTGATCAAGGCGGCGGCGAAGGTTTCGGGACTCGATCTGCTGGTGGTGATGGATGGTGAGCTGGCGTCGCCGGGGTCGGCCGGGCCATCTGCGATCTCGCCGCTTCCGGCACCGCAAGTCGCGGGTGGCCGGTCCAAGCCCGGCCATGACACAGTTGGGCCAGCCAGGGGTGGCCGTGACGCGGTTGGGGCAGCGGCAGCGGGGGATGTCCATGACTCGGCGGCGGTCCGTGTCCTGCCGTGGTCCACGCTGATCCAGGACCAGCGGCCGCAGGACGATATCGCGGCGGGGGCGGCCGGCATCCCGGCGACCGCGCTCGCGTGCCTGATCTACACTTCGGGCACCGGCGGCACCCCGCGCGGGGTGATGCTGCCGCACCGGTGCATCCTGTCCAACTGCGCCGGTGCGTTCGAACTGGTGCGGCCGCTCGGGCTGAAGAACGAGATCTATCTTTCGTACCTGCCGCTGTCGCACGCGTATGAGCACACGGTCGGGCAGTTCTTCCTGCTCAGTCTCGGGACGGAAATCGTCTATGCGCGCGGCGTGGAGCATCTGGCGGCTGACCTGCTGGCGGTACGGCCCACGATCCTGACCGCCGTGCCACGCGTGCTGGAGGTGATCCGCATGCGCGTCCTGACACAGGTGGCGCGGGAGACGCCGTTTCGGCAGCGCCTGTTCAACATGGCGCTGGCAATCGGACTGAAGCGGGTGGACGGCGAGCGAATGACGCCGTTGGAACATGTGCTCGATCCGGTGCTCGACCGGCTGGTGCGGGCCAAGGTTCGCGCCCGGTTCGGCGGCCGCCTGGTTGCCGCGATGTCCGGCGGGGCGCGTCTGGAACCGGAGGTCGGCCGCTTCTTTCAGTCGCTGGGTCTGATCATCATGCAGGGCTATGGACAAACCGAGGCCGGTCCGGTGATCAGCGCCAATTCGCCGGATGCCATCCGAATCGACACCGTCGGCACGCCGCTGAACGGGGTGGACATCCGAATCGCCGAGGACGGCGAAGTTCTGGTGCGCGGCGGTCTGGTGATGGACGGCTACTGGAACCGGCCGCAGGACACCGCGGCGGCGATCCGGGACGGGTGGCTGCACACTGGCGATATTGGTGAGCTCGATCGGGGCTATCTGCGCATCACCGATCGAAAGAAGGACATGATCGTGCTGTCTGGCGGCGAGAACGTCTCACCCGCGAAGATCGAGGGGATGCTGATGGCGGAAACCGAGGTTGCCCAGGCGGTGGTTGTCGGCGAAGGGCGCAGCGGCGTGAGCGCCCTGGTGGTTGCGGCGGAGGGGTATGACGACGTGGCGGTGGCGCTGGCGGTCAATCGGACTAATCATCGTCTGTCGGTGACCGAACGCATACGCAGGCACGCGGTGGTGCCGCCGTTCACGATCGAGAACGGATTGCTGACGCCGTCGCAGAAAATCCGGCGTGTTTCGGTGATGCGCGCCAATGCCGCCGCGCTGGCACGGCTGCATTAGGAATGAATGCGGTGTTCATCAGCCATTGCGACGCGACGTTTGCTCTGCTAGACGGCGCCGCTGTCCAATCGCGGACTTTTGTCAGGCCTCGCGTGGTTCGCGGGGCACACGTTGTTAGAGAGGGGGCGTCGTCCCAATGGCTGTTCCGAAAAGAAAGACCTCGCCGTCCAGGGCGGGCATGCGCCGCAGCCATCAGGCGCTGCGGCACGAGGCCCATGCCGAATGTACCAACTGTGGCGAACAAAAGCGGCCCCACCACGTATGCAGCCATTGCGGCCATTACGACGGGCGCGAAGTGGTTGCAGCCGGGAAGCCGCTGCGAGGCGCTGTCCGGGTCTGAGACCGGGGCGCGGCGTACTTTTGGTTCGCCTGTGACCACCGGTCCCTTCACACTGGCCGTGGATGCCATGGGGGGCGACAACGCCCCGGACATGGTCGTCCAGGGTATGGATATTTCGGCAGAACGGCACCCCTCGGCGCGCTTCCTGCTGATCGGCAACGAGCCGCAACTCACGGCGCTGCTCAGCCGTTACAAACGCGCACGTGGGGCCTGCACCGTGCGCCATGCGCCCGACGTCATCAGCAACGACATGAAGCCGACGGCGGCACTGCGCAGCCGGCAGTCGTCGATGCGCATGGCGGTCGATGCCGTCGCGTCCGGCGAAGCGTCGGGCCTTGTGTCGGCCGGCAACACCGGTGCTCTGCTGGCGCTGGCGAAGGTCATCATCAAGTCGCTGCCCGGAATCGATCGGCCGGCCATGGCCGGGATCGGCCCATCGGCGCGTGGCGATGTCGTCATGCTCGACCTTGGTGCCAACGTGCAGTGCGACGTGCGAAACCTGGTGGAATTCGCGGTGATGGGCGACGTGTTCGCGCGCACGGTGCTGGGCCTGACGGCGCCGACCATCGGGCTGCTGAATGTCGGGTCGGAGGAGCTAAAGGGCGACGACACGGTGCGCGAGGCGGCCGAGATCCTCCGGGCCAGCCATATCGGCCCGCAGTTCCACGGTTTCGTCGAAGGCCACGACATCGCGGCGGGCACGACCGATGTGATCGTCACGGACGGCTTCACCGGCAACGTTGCCCTGAAGACCGGCGAAGGGGCGCTGAAGCTGATCGGCGAGTTCCTCAAGCAGGTCTTCACCAGCAGCATCTTCGCCAAAATCGCCTATCTTCTGGTTCGCCCGGGCCTCGACCGGCTGCGCGAATGGCTTGATCCGCGGCGCTACAACGGGGCCGTGATGGTGGGTCTGAACGGAGTGGTGGTGAAGTCGCATGGCGGGACCGACGCGATGGGTTTCGCGCACGCGGTCGATGTCGCCATGGATATGGTCACGCACCGGTTCAACGATCGTATCCGCGAGGATCTGGCTCGGATTGCGGTGGACAAACGGGGGCTGGAGGAGAAGAACGGGCGCGGCCGGAAGGAGACGGGTTCGAGCTTCGATTCGCCGTCCATCGAGGTGCCGCCGGGTGGACCCCGATCCAGCTCCAACGACGACCCTCAACTCGCCACTGCGTGACCTATTGGCTGACCAGGATCAGTGATGCCGCTTCGTTCCATCATCGCCGGCTGTGGAGGCTACCTGCCTGAGCGGATTGTCAGCAATGACGAACTGTCGCGCACGGTCCATACGACGGATCAATGGATCCGTGAACGGACGGGCATCCGGCAGCGGCATTTCGCCGCCGCGCATGAGACGACGGCCTTCATGGGCACCGCAGCGGCGCGACTCGCCCTGGCGGATGCCGGCGCGGCCGTTGCGGATGTCGGTGCGATCATTCTGGCGACCAGCACGCCGGATCAGGCGTTTCCCGCGACTGCCCTGCGGGTGCAGGCGGAACTGGGCGTGCGGCAGGGTTTCGGTTTCGACCTGTCCGCCGCCTGTGCCGGGTTCATCTATGGTTTGTCGGTGGCCGACTGCCTGATTCGGTCGGGGCAGGTGCGCGGCGTGCTGGTGATCGGGAGCGAGGTCTACTCGCGCATCCTGAACTGGCAGGATCGCGGCACGTGTGTGCTGTTCGGCGACGGGGCCGGAGCAGTGTTTCTGCGCGCGAGCACCGTTCGTGACGACGACAGGCGCGGGGTGCTGTCCACCCACATCCATGCACAGGGCACTCTCGGAGATATACTGTACGTCGATGGCGCGGTCGGCCGGCCCGACAAGCCGGGCCACCTGGTGATGAACGGACGCGAAGTCTTCCGTCATGCGGTCACCCGCCTGGCCGAGGCGGTGGATGAGGCGCTGGCCGCCAACGGCCTGACCCACGCCGATATCGACTGGCTGGTGCCCCACCAGGCCAACAGCCGGATCATCCATGCAATGGGGAAAAAGCTCGGTTTGCCGCCGGAACGGGTGGTCATCACGGTGGATCGCCATGCGAACACCTCAGCCGCGTCGGTTCCGCTGGCTCTGGCTGAGGCGCGCAACGACGGGCGCATCCGGTCCGGCGATCTTGTGCTGCTGGAGGCGCTGGGCGGTGGCCTGACATGGGGGTCAGCGCTGGTCCGGCTGTAGCCTTAACGCCAGGATCGTCCGCAAACCTCTGATCCGGTAGAATTTTTTCATTCCGAACCTTGACGCGCCGGCACGATCTGCATAGCGTTCGGCCATGCTCACCATTACCCGCGCTCACATCGCCGAAATGATCTATACGCAGGTCGGTCTGTCCCGGAACGAATCCGCGGATCTGCTGGAAGATGTTCTGGAGCGTGTCGCCTCACATCTGGAGAAGGGTGAATCCGTTAAAATCAGTGGGTTCGGGACGTTTTCTGTCAGGCAAAAGGGGCGGCGTATCGGCCGCAATCCGAAGACGGGTGAGGAAGTGCCGATCTTGCCGCGCCGGGTTCTGGTGTTCCGGCCAAGTCATGTGTTGAAGGCTCATGTCAATGGCACGACGCCTGGCACGGATGATGATGAATGACGCGATCCGGATAGGGCCTGAACCTGGAGGCGGTCGACCTGGTGGCGGTCTGTGGGCCGGGTCATGAACGAGGATCTGCGGCAGGACGGGTTCGATCAAGGGCTGCGGTTGCGGCCGAAGAAGGCCCCGAACGCTTTTCGAACGATCAGTGAGGTCGCGGACGATCTTCACATTCCGCAGCATGTGCTGCGGTTCTGGGAGACGAAGTTTCCGCAGGTGAGGCCGCTCAAGCGCGGTGGCGGCCGGCGGTATTATCGCCCCGACGATATCGATCTGCTGCGGCGAATCGCCGATCTGCTGTACACACAAGGTTATACGATCAAGGGTGTACAGCGATTGCTGCGCGAAGGTGGCGGCCAGTTATCCGACGACATACCGCCGCCGACGGCGGATGAGCGTGCCGCGGCCGAGGCGGAGAACGCCGGACTGTTGCCGGACGAAACGCTGTTGATCCCAGGCCTCGAACTTGTTTCCCCGCCGACGTCGCTGACACAGATGGCTCGGCCCGCGGTGCGGCCGAAGCCTGACGGCGAGAATGACCGCCTGCGGGCGTTGCTGATCGAGGCTCTGCACGAACTCGAGGCGTTGCGGGCTCTGCTGGGGTAATCGGGTCGGCTCGGCACCGC
>JBEKLE010000153.1:0-12954 GCA_050010355.1 Rhodopila sp.
ACCACGACCGCGCACCAGCGCAGCCAGCGGTCCACCTGCGCGAGCATCGCCGCGCGGTCGTGCTGATACTCGGAAAGCACCGGCAGCATCAGGCTCCTGACCGCCGAGATCGGCCAGCGCCTCCAGCACCTCGCCTTCCAGGCGCTTCAGCAATTCCAGTGACACATAAAGGAAATTCCCTGTCCCGCAGGCCGGGTCCAGTATCCGCGTGCCGCAAAGCTGATGATGAAACGACAGGATCGTCTTCACCGCATCCCGCGGCCGGTTCGCCGCGCGCTGCCGGCTCGCGGTGGACAGCGCCGCGTTCCAGTCGTTGCGCAACGGTTCCATCACCGTCGCGATCACCAGCCGCTCCACATAGGCACGCGGCGTATAGTGCGCGCCGAGACGCCGACGTTCTTTCGGGTGAAGCGCCTGTTCCAGCAGCGCACCGAAAATCGAGGGATCAACCGCGCTCCAGTCCGCCTCCGCCGCGCGGCGCAGTTCGCCGATTTCTTCCCGGCCGAGCGCGATGACCGAACGGTCCTTGAAGAACTCGCCGTTGAAGCGGCGCACCTGCATTTCCAGCGCATGGGCGAACCCGCCGGTGTCCATTGCCTGCCACAACTGACCGACCTTGTGCGGCAGGTTCTCCGGATGCGCCTCGCAGTGTTTGAGCACGTCCCGGAACGCATGCCGAGGCAGCAGGTCCACATTGCCCGCGAACATTGTGAACAGGCAACGCATTAGGAACATCGCGACGCGCTCCGCATCGTGGCCCTGCTTCTCCAGCGCCTTGGACACCGCGGCAAGCCGCTCCGCAATGGCCCGCGTCGCTCGGGCCGAGGCGCGGGCGGGGTCCAGCGACAGCGGATCGGTCCAGATCGCGGTCAGCCGTTCGCGGATGTCCTCGCGGCGCAGCTCTTCCATGTAGATACGAAACGATTGCCGGTCGGGGAACTGCGCATAGTTCTTTCCCTGGCCGGAGAAGTCGGCATAAACCTCCAGCACGTGCCCCACGTCGCAGACCAGGATGAAGGGCGGCCAGCCATGGTCCACCGGAAGCGCTCGGGCGTAACCTTCGGCCTGGCTGCGAGCATTGCGCATCAGCACGTCCCACGCTCGTTCCGCGGTTCGCCTTCCGGGCCGGTCCGGCGCTGTTTCGGGAAACAGGCCGGGTTGAAAGGACGGAGCCTTGGGCTGGCCCTTCAGCCGCGACTGCTTGGCCTCCGAACGAAACTGTTGCGCTTGTAAGGTCGATGCGGCGGGATGCCGCGGGCCCATCAGGCAGGAAGTCCTTCACCGCCCGTTCGAAGACGTAATCGTTGTCTTCCGTCGTGGCGCCGGCCGGCTCCGGCATCGGCAGGCCGAGCGTACGACAGAACTCGTTCAGGAACATGACATAGTTGGCGCGTTCCTGCCCGCCCTCCCGGCCTTGCCAGCGGCCGATGAACGTTTCGATCAGTTTGCCATCATTGCTCATCCGATATCAGTATGCACCCATATCGTATCGAGCCGGTATAATATTGTTTATGGTAACGCAACAAATATGGTGGATGAACGCTTTGCGCGTTGGCGGGGAATCTCAGCGGTCGCTGTCACCCGACTGTGAACAGTCCCGCATACCTCGCACCTGAGACACCGCATTTATGCATGGCAGCATGGGTTGCGAAAAGAGAATAGGAAGCCAGCTTACGATCAGCACTCAGTACGATCGGATACGCTTCCCATGTCCCACGCCACGACCTTCCGAGACGACGTCATAACTCGCCCCGCCCCCACGCGGGCGCTCTCGCGCAAAAAGCTGTTCCGTTGGGGCCTTATGGCGGGCGGCGTGTTGGCGGTCGTCATCGGCGGCGGTGCTTACTGGCTGTCAAGCGGCCGCTGGGTGGACACCGACGACGCCTACGTCCAGGCGGACAGCATGACACTGTCGACCGACGTCTCCGGCATCGTCGCCTCGATCCCGGTGCATGAAGGCGAGGCCGTCACCAAGGGCCAAATTCTGTTTACCCTGGACCCCCAGAAGTTCCAGATCGCGCTGGATAACGCCCGTGCCAGCCTCGCCCAGGTGCGGCTGAACATCGAGGCGGCGAAAGCCGATTACCAGGCCGCCTTGCGCGACACCGCTGCCAAGCAGCAGCAAGTGAACGCCGATCAGTCCACCTATGACCGTTACGCCTCCCTGGTGAAGGAACACGCGGTTACCCAGCAGGAAACCGACGATGCCCGCTACAAGCTTGCGGCGGACCAGCAGGCCGTGAGCGCCTCGGAAAGCCAGGCGCGCGCGCTGCTGGCGAAACTGGACGGCAATCCGAATATCGCTGTCGAGGACATGCCGTCCTTCAAGCAGGCCCAGGCGCAGCTTGCCGAGGCCGAACGCGAAATGAACCACTCTGTCGTGCGAGCCCCCTATGACGGTATCGTCACCCAGGTGAACAAGCTGCAGATCGGCATGTATCTGGGCGCCAGCACCGCGGCGTTCGGGCTGGTGTCGACCGATCATGTCTGGGTCGAAGCGCAGCCGAAGGAGACGCAGCTGACCTATGCAAAGAACGGCGATCCGGTGGATGTCAGCTTCGACATTTACCCTGGCCGCACCTGGCAGGGCACGGTGCAGAGTGTCGCCCCGGCGACGGATCAGAATTTCTCGCTGTTGCCGGCTGAGAATTCCTCCGGCAACTGGGTGAAGGTGGTGCAGCGGATTCCAGTCCGTGTCGAGCTCGATGTGAAGCCCGGAGATCCGCCGCTGCGTGCAGGCATGAGTGCCGATATCGATATCGACACCGGCCACGTTCGCACTTTGTCAGACCTCTTCTAGAGTGTTTCAATATGCCTGAGCAGAAAGAGGCGGTTGTGCCGTATCGCGCGATCATAACGGTCTGCGCGATGATGGCAACGCTGATGCAGTCGCTCGATTCCACCATCGCGAACGTTGCGTTGCCGTATATGCAGGGCAGCCTATCCGCCAGTTCAGACCAGATCACCTGGGTGCTGACCTCCTACATCACCGCCGCGGCGATCATGACGGCGCCGGTGGGCTGGCTGTCCGCGCGGTTCGGGCTGAAAAATCTTTTTCTGCTCTCGATGGTCGGTTTCACAGTTGCATCGATGCTGTGCGGTGTCGCCGAATCGTTGCCGGAAATGGTGGGGTTCCGGTTGTTGCAGGGCGTGTTCGGCGCCGCCCTGGTGCCACTCTCGCAATCAACGATGCTGAACATCTATCCGCCGGAAAAGCGCGGTTCAGCAATGGCGATCTGGGGCATGGGCGTGATGGTCGGCCCGATCCTGGGGCCGACTCTCGGTGGCTATCTGACCGAACTGTACAACTGGCGCTGGGTGTTCTTCGTTAATCTTCCTTTCGGTATCGCGGCAACGACCGGAATGGCGTTGTTCCTGCCGAAGACCGAACCGGGGTCGGGGATGAAGTTCGACTGGTTCGGCTTCGGCGTGTTCGCGATGGGCATCGCCGGGCTGCAGTTGATGCTTGACCGTGGCGAGACGCAGGACTGGTTCGGCTCGACCGAGATCATCGTCGAAGCAGTCATGGCAGCGCTCGGTTTTTACCTGTTCATCGTGCACATGCTGACGGCCGACAAGCCGTTCATTACGCCCCGCGTATTCAAGGACCGTAACCTTTCCGCCGGACTGCTGGTGATGTTCGCCGTGGGAATGGTGCTGCTGGCGGTGTCCGCATTGCTGGCGCCGTGGTTGCAGGATCTGGCGAACTACCCGGTGGAAACAGCGGGAATCGCAATGGCACCGCGCGGACTGGGGACGATGGCGGCGATGATGATCGCTGGGCGGCTGTCGGACAAGGTCGATGCCCGTCTGCTGATGGCGTTCGGTATCGTCGTGCTCGCCTACAGCCTGTATCGCATGACCGGCTGGACGCCCGCGGTCTCGGATACGACGGTGATCGTCAACACGATGCTGCAAGGTGCCGGACTGGGCTTCGTTTTCGTGCCGTTGCAGGTGATCGCGTTCGCGACACTGGAGCCGGCGTTGCGGACAGAGGGTACGGCGCTGCTGAGTCTGTTGCGGAATGTGGGCAGCGCGATCGGCATCTCGGTCACCAGCGCGCTGGTGACGCAGAACGGGCAGATCGAGCACTCGGTGCTGGCGGGTTACATCACACCGCTGAACCGGGCGTTCCAGGGCGCCGCCGCGAGCCTGATGCCGACAACGGCGCACGGGGCGCAGGTGCTGAACGGGATGCTCACCCACCAGTCGGAGATCATTGCGTATAACGACGACTGGAAGCTGATGATGCTGACATCGTTGCCGATGCTGCTGCTGTTGCTGCTGATGCGCGGCCCGAAGAAGGGAGGCCCGGGCGGTGGGGATCATGCGGCGGTGATGGATTGATCCAGCGCTGGCGACCGGAGCACAGACTGGAACGTTGCCCACGCGTCGATGCTAGGTTAGTTTAGATTTAGCTAAACCTGAGGTCCTATGATGAAGACGGTCAACGTCCATGAGGCGAAGACGACCCTCTCTCAACTTTTGGTCGAAGTCGAGCAAGGTGAGGAAGCTACGATCGCCCGATGGGGTGCGAAGACCGTTTGGTGAGCGACGGGTAGTTGTGTCATGGCCGGGACAAAGTCGGCCGTGACACCGTTACACGGCCGCAATATACTAGGACCCTGGCCTACGTCGAATAATCCGAGAATGCAACGCCGGAAAACCGAGCTCGATAGTCCGTGCGAACGTTCACCAGAGCGACCATGCCTTCGTCGACTTTCTTCTGTGCACGTTCCAGGGCGGGACGGATGTCCTCTACTTTCGTGATGTATTCGCCGTAGCCGCCGAGTGCCTCACAGATCTTGTCGTAACGCATGTAACCAAGATCGCGGCCAGGTTTTTCGCGTTTCGGATCACCGGTCCAGCCGCCGTTCAGGCTGATCACCACCAGGATCGGGATTTTGTGACGGATCGCGGTATCCAGCTCCATTGCGTTCATGCCCATCGAGCCGTCACCGTGCACGACGATAACCTGCTTGTCCGGACAGGCGACTTTCGCGCCGAGGCCGAACGGCAGGCCGACCCCCATCGTGCCGAAAGGACCGGAATTCAAACGATGGCCGGGCGAGAACGTCGGCATCGTCTGGCGCCCGAAGTTCAGCGTCTCCTGACCGTCGACGCACAGGATAGCGTCGCGTTTGGCGAAATCGCGCACCGCTTCCAGCATCCGGACGGGATGGATGTCGCCGTCCTCCTGCAGCTTGTTGGCGCCGGCCGAGGAACGTTTCGCCTGCTCCCCATCGGCCAGTTGCTTGCGCCAGCCGGCGAACTGATCGGGGTTGATGCGGCCCTTGATGCCTTGCAGCAGTTGCCCCATCACGGCTTTGCAGTCGCCGACGATCGGGATGTCGACGTAGCGCGCCGCAGTTGCAATCTCGCTCGAATCGACATCGATACGAGCAATTTTCGCACCCGGCCCGAACCGCGGCGGCGAGGCGTGCCCGATGATATAGTTCATTCGCGTTCCAAGCACGATGATCAGGTCGGCTTCCCTGAAGGCGCTGGAGCGCATCGACAGGAACGAGTAGGGATGGTCGTCCGGCACCACGCCGCGCCCTTGAGGGGTGGTATAGAACGGGATGCCGGCGGCCTCGACGAAGGCCTGCATCTCCGCCCATGCGCGCGACCAGATCACGCCCGATCCTGACACGATCAGCGGATTCTTGGCCTCGGCCAGAGCGCCGATCAGTGCATCGACCTGCCGCGGATCACCCATCGGGCGGCTGTCCAGGATCGGACGGCCGGCGAACGACCAGTCCACCAGGTTCTCATCGATCTTCTGGTAGAGCATGTCGCCGGGACAATCGAGATAGACTGGCCCGGGCTTTCCGCTGATCGCCTTTTGCAGCGCGAAGTTAATTTGTTGCGGGATGCGTTTGAGGTTGATCAGGCGGTCGACATATTTGCAGCAGCCTCGCATCAGTTCGACCTGATCGATCTCCTGGAAGACCTGGCGGCCGAACTGGCTGAGCGGGCTGGAGCCGCCGAGGGCGACGACGGGGCAGCAATCGATCAGCGCGTTGGCCATGCCGGTGATCAGGTTGGTGACGCCGGGGCCGGAGGCGGCCATGCAGACGGACGGGACCTGTTTCAGGCGGCTGTAGGCCTGGCACGCGAAGGCGGCCGCCTGCTCGTGTCGGACGTCGATCATGCGGATGCCTTCCTTGATGCAGGTGGCCTCGGCCAGCAGCATCGGGCCGCCCATGATGAAGAAGAGATCTTTTATCCCTTCCTTTTGCAGGCATCTTGCGATGATTTCCGAGCCGGTGATTTCCGCCATGTTCCTGGTCTCCCTAGATAATGCTTTGGTCGTGCAGGCTGCTGACCTGGTCCGCACTTAATCCAAGCCAGTTGGTCAGCACCTCGTTGTTGTTCGCTCCCAGTAACGGTGCGGGCTTGACCGGCGGGGGGCTACCGGAGAAGCGAACCGGCCAGGCGACCATTTTGAACGGGCCCACCACCGGGTGGTCGATGGTCTGCATAATGCCGCGCTGTTCGAAGGTGGGGTCATTGGTCAGTTCAAGCGTGTCCAACACCGCGCCGGCCGGGATCCCCGCGGCGCCGATGATCTCCATCGCCTCGTGCTTGGTGTGCTGGCGGGTCCAGGCGGCGATCATCTCGTTCACCTCGGCGGCACGTTCGGAGCGGGCGCTGGGGCTGTCGTAGCGAGGGTCGCCGATCAGGTCCTCGCGGCCGATCACGCCGAGCAGGCGGCGCCAGTGTTCGGGGTTGGCGCGCGAAGTGTAGACGTAGACGTAATCGTTGAGGCCGCCGCCCTTGCTGGGGAAGGTGCCCATTGGCGGGTTGCCGCCGGAGACACTGCTGTCGGCGGCGCGCGGGGCGGCCTGGCCGGTGCGGGCCTGATACGAAAACGCGATCCGCATGTAGTGCAGCATGGCGTCCTGCATCGCCACCTGGAGATGGTCCCCCTGCCCTGTCGCCTTGCGGCGATACAGCGCGCCGAGGATCGAGATCGACATCAGCATGCCGGTGCCGGTGTCGCCGAGCGAAGGGCCGGGTTTCAACGGCCGGCCGTCGCGCTCGCCGGTGGTGCTCATGATGCCGCTGCAGGCCTGCGCGATCATGTCGAAGGCGAGGTTCTTTTCGTAGGGACTGCCCTCGCCGAAGCCCTTCACCTGGCAGTAGATGATCGAGGGATTCAGGGCGCGGATGACGTCGGCGCCGAGGCCAAGGCGCTCGATCGCGCCGGGGGCGAAGTTTTCCACCAGAACATCGGCCTTGGCGGCGAGAGCCTTGACCAGTTGCAAACCTCGAGAATCCTTCAGGTTGACGCTGATGGACTTCTTGTTGGCGTTGAAATTCAGGAAATAAGGGTCGTCCTGGCCGGGCTTGCCGCCGAGCGAGCGGCCGGGGTCGCCGCCTTTGGGGTTCTCGACTTTCACGACTTCGGCCCCCAGCCAGGCAAGGGTTTCGGTGCACGACGGGCCAGCCTCGAACTGGGTCATGTCGAGGACGCGCACGCCAGCGAGGCAATCGCCGCCGAAGCCGTTGGTTGTCATAAGCGGTTTCCCCTTTGCAGACCCATTACAGCAACGCTAGAGCGAATAATCCGGGAGGGTAAGCCCTGCGGCTTGGCATGCGCGGCTCGGCGGGCGCATATCGTCGCCGTTGGCGGCAGACGGAGACAAAATGAAGCGGCTTCTGATGGTGATGCTGATCATGATGGCGGCGGTCCCGGCGCGGGCGCTGGAAAGCGCGCCGGTCGGCAGCAAGCGCGCCGTCGCGACGCTGGTCAGCGACACCGATGCGGTGCAGCCGGGAACGCCGTTCCGCGTCGGATTGCGGCTGCGCATGGCGGATGGCTGGCACACATACTGGAAGAACCCGGGCGATGCCGGCGTGCCGCCTGAACTGACGATCGAGGGCGGCTCGCAATCGCCGATCGACTGGCCCACGCCGCGGCGGATCGCCGAGGGACCTGTGATGACCTACGCCTATACCGGCGAGGTGCTGCTGCCGGTCACGGTGACGGCCGCCGGTGGGGCGATCAAGGGACATGCTCAGTGGCTGGTGTGCAAGGATATCTGTGTGCCGGAGGAGGGCGATTTCTCGCTCACGCTGCCGGTCGGGAAACCGGGGCCTTCGGAACAGGCGGGGTTGTTCGCGGCGCATGACCGGGCGGTGCCTCGGCCGTCGCCATGGACCGCTCGGATTGCGCCGGACGGGATGCTGTTCGTCCAAGGCCCGGAGCTGACGACAGCCACGGTGACGGATGCGTGGTTCATCCCGGATCAGCCGGATCGCATCCAGGACGATGCGGCCCAGCCGCTTTCGGTGAGGGCTGGCGGTTTCACCCTGGTGCTCAAGCTGGCGCACGGTTTCGATGCGTCGAAGTCGCTGTCGGGCGTGCTGTCGGTGCGCGACCGCACGGGGATGCAGGCGGATGTCGTTGTGGACGCCGTGCCGGGACCGCCGCCGGCCCCGGCCATGCCGCCGATCGGGCAGATTCTGGTGTTCGCGTTCCTGGGTGGACTGATCCTCAATCTGATGCCCTGCGTCTTCCCCATTCTGGCGATGAAGGCCGTCGCCCTGGCCAGACATGCCGGTCGCGGGCATGGACATGCGGTGTCGTATACAAGCGGCGTGCTGGTGACGTTCGTGGCACTGGCGGCGGCGCTGCTGACCGCGCGGGCGGCAGGTTCGGCGGCCGGGTGGGGGTTCCAGTTCTCCTCGCCGGTGTTCGTGGCGGGGATGACGTGGCTGCTGCTGGCGGTGGGGCTGAACCTGTCGGGCGTGTTCCAGGTCGGCGGCGGACTGACCGGGGCCGGCAGCGGGCTCGCTGAAAAGCATGGGGTGGCGGGCAGCTTCTTTACCGGGCTGCTCGCGGTTCTGGTCGCTACGCCTTGCACAGCGCCGTTCATGGGGGTTGCGGTGGCGGCGGGACTGGCGGCGCCGCCGGCGGTGACGGTTCTGGTGTTCGCGGTCATGGGACTTGGTTTGGCCGCCCCCTATGTCGCCCTGGCCTCAATGCCGGGACTGGCGCGGTTGATGCCGCGGCCGGGGCTTTGGATGGAGGTGCTGAAACAGGCCTTGGCTTTCCCGATGTACGGCGCGGCGGCCTGGCTCGTCTGGGTGATCAGCCAGGAGGCCGGACCGAGCGGCGTGCTTGGGACGGCAGCGGGTATGGTGCTGATCGGGTTCGCCGCATGGGTGTTCGGCACGACGCAGGCGGCGGCGGTGCATGCGAGACGTTTCGGACAGGCGGCGGCGGCGGTCTCGGTGCTGGCGGCGCTGGCGGTGTTGAGCGGGATTCCCGCAGTGGCGGTCGGGTCGGCGGAAGCAGCAGCCTCGAACGCCGAGGCGTTTACGCCGGAGCGGCTGGCGGCGCTGCGGGCGCAGGGGCGGCCGGTGTTCGTGAACATGACCGCGGCGTGGTGCGTGACATGTCTGGTGAACGAGCGGGTAGCGATCGGGACCGAGCAGGTCCGGAAGGCATTCGCCGCGGGTGACGTGACGTATCTGAAGGGGGATTGGACTCGCCAGGACCCCGCGATCACTGCGTTCCTGCGGCAGAACGGGCGGGAGGGCGTGCCGCTGTATGTGTACTTCCCGGGCGGCGGCGGACAGCCCGAGGTGCTGCCTCAGATCCTGACGGAAGGTGAGGTGCTGCGGTTGCTGCAGACGTCTTAGGCGGTTCAGGCCGCGGTTGGGCCGGTGGACGGGATGGTGCCGGAGAGCAGGGCGTTGGCGGTGCTGCTGAGCGCGGCGGCGCGAATGGAAGCGTGTTTCCGCTCCCTGGGCGGAAGATTGGACAGGCCGGCGGTGTATTCCGCTGCGACCTCGGCCATGCTGGCGGCCCACATCGCGTGGCATTGCTGTTCGGTAATGGGTTGCGCGGGTGTGAGGAGGGGCGCGGGCTGGGCCGGGGCGGGCGGCGGCGGTTCGTGGTTCTGGGGGTTTGGCTGCTGGACGGCGGCGACGCGCTGCTGGGTTGCCTTGACGCTGGCGATCACCTGGGCCTCGCCGAATTGCGGGTCGGGGTCGAATTGCTCGGCGGTAGGGGCCGGGTCTTCCCTGAGGGTGCGGCGGGGCAGTTCGGCCGTGCGGATCAGGGCGTTGGCGTTGCCGCGCAGGCGCAGGGTCATTGCCAGCGAGATGTCGTCGGCCATCGACAGGCTGAGGGAGCCGAGTGCGGCGAGGCCACAGCCGATAATCTGGGCGACGGCGATGAGGTCGGCGTGATTGCGGGCACGGTACGAATTGATGGTCTCCAGCGCGGCGCTGCGGGCGAAGTCGAGGTCGCCGTTGGCGGCGGTGAGGAACATCGGTGCCAGGAGGGTGACGATGAGGTTGAGGATGATGTCGCCGAGGGTGGTGGCGGGGCCGGTTGTGGGTTTGGTATCGGTCATGCGGCCCGGCTTTCGGTTGGGTTGGGGTTGCAGTGTTCTATCTTTGTTCGTTATGGGTTGTCAAGACATATTTCCTAGGGGCGTGTAAGAGGGTAGGCATTGTGATGAAGGAAGATGTCGTACTTTGATAGGCGAGCCGCGAGTTACGACCGTGACGAGGTGCATCACCGCGTCGTGTCGCTGCTGATCGAAGGGGTGGACATCAGGCCGGGGTGTTGCATCCTGGATATTGCCACGGGAACGGGAATTCTGGCTCTCGAAGCAGCACAAAAGGCCGGGCCTGCCGGAAAAGTCGTCGGGATTGATGTCTCACAAGGAATGCTCGCGGAGGCGCGTCGCAAGGCTGCGGACGCGGGGCTGCGCAATATCGACTTCGTGGAGGCGGATGCCGAGCACCTTGCCTTTCCACGGGACAGTTTTGATTTTATATTCTGTGCGTCGGGCATCGTTTTTATGTCCTGCATTCCGCGTGCTCTGCGACACTGGTTCGGTTTTCTCAAACCGGGCGGCGTCATTGCGTTCGACGCGCCTGCGAAGCCGTTCGGGGTCTCCCAAAGGATTGCGGAGATAGCTGCCGCACACGGTGTTTGTCTGAGCTATGCTGACATCGCAGATACACCAAGTAAATGCCGCTCGCTGCTTGTGGGGGCAGGGTTTGCGGTCGTGGACGTCCGAACTGAACTTGCCAACGCCAGTGCCATCGCGCTTGGTGAGGCAATCGCGTTCTGGGACGGGCGGATTGGCCATCCTGCGTGGCAAGCGCTTGGTCAGGCGGAACCGGCGTCGCTTGAGGTCATGCGTTATGAATATGTCGATAGCGTCACTGCTGCGGCGGTTGACGGGCAGGTTCCGAATGAGACGGCTTTGAATTTTGTGTTCGGGCGTAAAGGTGGGAGGGCGGTCGGCACATAAATCGAGACTCATGAAAACATGACCACCTGCGCCCGCGCGGCGGAAGGTCGAGGCCGCGCCGGGGTGGCCGCAACGTGAGCGACCCGCTGCCCTCACCCGGCTAGCAGCAGGCCGAGGTCCGCGAGCGACGGGTCGAGCGCACGACGTTGAAGGAACTTGCAACGATATATGATATCGGTATAGAACAATTTTGCCTCTGGTGTTATCGACGGAACCGTTCCGAATGCGCACTTAGGGGCGGGAGTGCAGGTCGTGGATAATTATATTCTAAGCCGATTGAGAATAGATGCTTCCCACCTTCTAGCTCGCGCACTTCACGAGTCTCAACTTCAGCACCAAGGAGTAAAAGGACGATTTCGTGAGCTCCTGATCAACGACATCCTGATCCCTTGGCTACCGCCTTATGTATCCTGTGGCACTGGCATGGTGATTGCCGCCGAGAACAAAGTCAGGCAATTTACACAGGATGACATCGTCGTTTATGACAGATCGCTCGTACCACCCGTGCTTGCAACGTCAAATAACGATGCAGAAGGCATTTTCCTTTACAATAGCGTCATCATGCGAATTGAAGTTAAGTCAACGCTAACGCGCGATGATATACGTAGATTTGTGAGTGCTTCCTTGGAAGGCTCGGAATTGTTACACACGGTGCAACCGGGTGTAAAAGGTCTGTTTGAGGGCGCTTATAACTTGTTGTTTGCCTACGGGTCAGATGCAGAAGGAAAGGGAGATAGCGATTTTCAGCTTAGAAGGGTGTTTGAAGTGATGCGAGAGCAAGGATGCGATCCGCTGTCGGGGAAAATCTCGATGGTTTGCATTCCCGCATATGGTTTCTGGAAGCTGGGACTGTCGGATGGAGAGCGCTGCTGGCAGAGTCTTTCAGAGAATACACCTGAGGATCGGGTGTCATGGTTTGTGGGTTGTGTATCTAACGCCTGCTTTCAAACCCATGCCCTGCGTCAAGGTCGTGATCCTACGATTGGCCTTGAAGGCGGCATTGGTATGTATCTTATGTCTCCGTTCGA
This sequence comes from Rhodopila sp., assembly GCA_050010355.1. Lineage (GTDB taxonomy): Bacteria > Pseudomonadota > Alphaproteobacteria > Acetobacterales > Acetobacteraceae > Rhodopila. Next base: position 12,314 of record JBEKLE010000153.1, read on the forward strand.
CGCAGTACCTAGCCCTTACTGACTCGGCTCACTGACGGCTGTTCAAATCACCGATCATCCCGTCCGGTGAACACTGTGCAGCCTGCGTTGCAGGTGCATCTGTAGAATCCGCTCGCGGACATGGGTGAAACAGCCTGAAGCGCGGCATCCTGATAACGCCCGAGATTCTGTGCAAATCGGTGGATGTGACTTTCACGGCATGACCCTTTCTATCTATTGTAGATAGAATAGACAAAAGGGCAAGCCCAATCGCCGATCTCGCACGCATTCGCCAAGCGGTTCTGCGGCCGTCCCGTTGTACGTACCAGAACTCTGGTTGCTTATGCCAACCGTCCGTGGGATCGACCGATCGGCACCCGCCTCTCATCGTGATGGCGGGGGCAGGTTCGCTCGGGGCTCTGCGTCGGCATGACGGGAAGGAAACCGGCGCGAGCTCAGGCCGAACCGGTTGGCCGCCTTACTTTGAAGCTTAGACTGTGGCGCGGTCGACGTAATCCAGAAGGTCGCCGATGGTCAAGAACCAGCAGTTCTCAATGCGATTGAGTCGCGGTCGCGACGGGGGCGGTGAGTCCGGATTGCAACAGTTGAGGTGAAACCTCTCGTCACATGAAGATAGGGGATTCGCAACAACGCCAGAATCG
>JBEKLE010000154.1:0-12900 GCA_050010355.1 Rhodopila sp.
CCGGCCCTGAACCTGCGACCACAGCTCCCGGATCAGGGCGTCTTTCTCGGCGTGGCTCAGGTGGTTGAGGTCGGGAAGCTGGGTCACGCCCCCGGTTAGAATCGACTCGACCGTGACCGCGTAAGCGATTTTTTAAACCGCTCAGGGCACCGGCAAGCTACGCATCAAAACCCGGATTAATTAGGGATTAGGGGTTGAGCAGATACCGGCTGGGTGCCCTGCCCCATTTGGGCATCGAATATCGCGGGTATGAATACAGCCCTGGCACCACGCGGATCGAGTTCAACTTGGACCATCCGCAATTGCGCGATCTGCGGGTCCGTCAGGCAATCGCGCATGCAATCAATCGGCAGGTCATTCTGCAAACGGCTTGGTACGGTTATGGCGTTGAGGCACCCAGCCCGGTCAGCCCATTACTGACGCGGTTCTACGATGCCGGTGTTGAGAAACATCCGTTCGACCCGGCAAAGGCTGAGCGGCTGCTTGATGGGGGTTGCCACGCGGCCACGATGGGGTGCGGCTGCGGCTTACGCACGACTATTTCCCGTACGGCGACGGCTATAAGCGGGTGGCGGACTATCTGATACCAAGCGACCGATGAGTTGACTCTACCGTGATTTTGCCCGGCTCGGGGCGGTATGATTCGTGTTGCCGATCCTGGGATCAGGGGTGGGACGGCGATGACGGTGCAGATCACACGGCTCGAACACGATGCGGGCGCGCTGCGTCAGCACGCGGCACGCACTTCCGCAGCCCCTGTTGCACGGCGGCTTCTGGCTTTAGCCTTGGTTTTGGAAGGGCATGGCCGCGCGAAGGCGGCCAAGAGCTGCGGCATGGATCGGCAAACGTTGCGTGACTGGGTGATCCGTTACAACGAGCATGGCATCGCGGGCCTGTCGGACCTTCCAAAGCGTGGCGGCGCGGCACCAAAACTGTCGGTTGAGGAGAAGTCCGTGCTGGCGGACTGGGTTCAACAAGGTCCGGATCTTGTGGAAGACGGCGTCGTGCGCTGGCGGTTATGCGATCTGCGTGAGCGGCTGCTGGCCCGCTTCTTCGTGGTTATGGACGAACGCAGCGTCGGGCGGATCCTGAAGACATTGACCTTCAACCACATCTCGGTGCGCCCGCGCCATCCCCAGGCGGATGCCGAAGCCCAGGAGGCGCACAAAAAAACTTTGCCGATCCCGTCGCCGCCGTCATTCCCGAGGCCGCGCAAGGCAAGCCGATCGAGTTATGGTGGCAGGACGAGGCGCGCATCGGCCAGCAAGGCAGCCTGACCCCCATCTGGGCCAAGCGCGGCAGCCGACCCACGGCGCCACGCGATCAGCGGTACCAGTCGGCCTATCTGTTCGGCGCCGTCTGTCCAGACCGCGGCGTTGGCGCCGGGCTAGTTTTGCCGCGTGCCAATGTTCATGCGATGAACCTACATCTGCAAGAAATCAGCACGCCGGTGAGCCCAGGGGCGTTCGCCGTGCTCACACTGGATGGCGCCGGATGGCACCAGGTGGGGGATCGCCTGCGGGTGCCAGACAACATCGGGCTGCTCCATCTGCCGCCCTACTCGCCCGAGCTGAACCCGGTCGAAAACGTCTGGGAGTTCCTCCGCCACAACGACCTTAGCAACCGCGTCTACGAGACATACACGGCGATCGTCGATGCCTGTTGTATCGCCTGGAACAAACTCATCGCCGCACCCGCACGTATTCGCTCGATCGCCAGCCGCGACTACGCCAAAACGGTCAATTCATGAGTCGCTTGGTATGAGACCGGCGCTGGCGAAAATTGGCGTTGCGGTGACGATCCGGTCACAGGACTTCGCGGCGTGGCTGAAACGAGTCTACGCGAATAAGGACTTCGAGTTCACCAATCACGTCATGACCAACATGTTCGATCCGAATGTGGGATTGCAGCGCTACTTCTCGTCCGCCGGATTTCGCAAGGGCGTCCCGTTCACCAATGCGGCACATTACGCCAATCCGGAGGTGGATCGGCTACTGGCTGCGGCCAGCGTGGAGGCCGACCCGCAACGCCGGCGTGAGCAGTTGAACTCGTTTCAGGAGATTGTCGTCCAGGATCTGCCGGGGATCAATCTCGTTTCGGTCCGGCAGTCGACCGTGTTCAACCGGCGTGTTGTGGACTTCACGACCGATGCCACGGGGATCAGCAGCAACTTCGCAAGCGCTTTCCTTACCAAGGCTTGAATCGCGCGTCAAAAAGGTCGCAGCCCGCTCGGTTCGACAGATAAAGGTCGCGCAGGGCGCATAGACCATCGCCCCCCCGAACCGAGGAAAAACCGGACCCCATTGTTGCGAGGCCCGGAAACGCTGCTTCCAGCTTTGCGCTGTCGTTTTCGAAGTGGCGGCATGCGCCGCATTGTCCCGATGATGCACGTGTCATTGCGCCAGCGATGCCCAATAGTGCCCGAACACCAGCACGGACAGGATGAAACCGAGCACTACATTCACTATGACGCCGGCGGTGAACGCGAGGAATGGTTTGCTGCCGGCCGGGGCGAATTCGCGCAGCCGAGTGGTCAAACCGATGCTGAGGAAGCTGAATGTGAAGGCCCAGACCCGTAACGTCGTGATCGGCAAGATCAGGCCGGGACGCACGACGGCGTTGTAATCGGCAAAACTGACGTTGCGCACGGCCAGGGTGATCAACAGCGAAGCAATCAGGAACCCGACTACGAATTTTGGGAAGCGCCACCAGATCTGACCGACATCGACGCCGCCGCTGGTCTCCGCGACGTCCCATCGGGCGACGGCGATGATCGATAGAATCAGCGCCCAGACGCCGATCCATACGTCGCGTCCGACGACCTTGATCAAGGTGTAGGACCATACGCCTTGCTCCGGTGTTCCGGCGATCGCACCAGTCGCGGCGAAACCGCCGTAGGTTTGCGCGGCCGCGAAACCGGCTGCGTCCGCAAACTCCGAGGTGCCGATCCAGGCGCCCCCGACGCCGGCCGGCAACGACAAAGCGCGGGACAGGAACGGCAGCAGGAAGATCATGACGATCGCCCAGAGGATAACCAAGGTAATCGCGATCGGCGGATACTCTTTCTTTGCCCGCACCGCAGCGGCGATGGCGATGGCGGCCGAGACGCCGCAAACCGCGCCGCCTGCGCCGAGAGTGGCGGCAAGGCGCTTGTCCAGACCAAGATATTTGGCGGTGAAGAAGATCACGAGGAAGGTAACAATGGAAACGATCGATGCCTGCAAGATGGCCACTGGGCCGGCCCAGACAATCAGGGTGAACGGCAGTGTGGCGCCAAGCAGCACGATGCCTAGCTTTACGTAGAACTCAACCCGGAATCCGGCGTCGAGCCAGCGTGGCAAGCCGACTACGTTGGAGATGACTAATCCGCCCACAAGTGCAATCAGGGGTGGTTCAAGATTGTAGAAGATCGCCCGGTCCCAAGCGCCCGCCGCGATCACCACAAGCGAAAGCAGGTAAATCAGGACGAATCCGGGCACGAAATGGCGTACGGAATAGCCAATCAAAGACGCCGCGATGCTGAACACGCCGAGGAAGACGGCGAATTGCACGAGGTAACGCGCGACGTTTGCCTCGAAATGCGCGAATAACTGAGCGAATGTGGACCATCTCGGCGGCGAGACGGCCAGCCAGGCGATACTGGAGCCGTCAACGAACAGTGCATAAGCGACTAGCGCGGTGCCCAGGCCCAGCCAAACCGCCCACCAATCCTCCTTCCGCCAAAGCTCGGTCCAACCGAGGCCGACGGGCCGGGTGACCGCCGGTTGCCGCACGCTCATGCCAGAACGTTCCGATAAATCCGATTGGCGAATCGCGTGGGATCGGTCGATGGCTTCAATACACCGATCAGTTTCATATCGGAGATATAGACTGCCAGTTCATCCTTCAGGACAGGCGTGGAAGGATGGTGATGATGGGTGTGCTGGCGCAACATGTCCGCCAGATCAGCAGCCGGCACGGTGGAATACTGTGCAAACACCGTCCCCGCATCCGATGGATCGTTGGCAACGTGCTCGGCGGCTTCCAGGATCGCCTGGGTGATGGCGGCAGCGGTTTCGCGTTCGTTCTCGATCAGGTTGTTGCGGATTCCCAGCACGCAGCATGACAGAGTGCGATAGGGTCCATCCAGATTGGTATTGATCGTGATCAGCTCACCGTTGCTGCGCTTTTCAGTCAGATTGACGTTAGGATTGGCATCGACGATCGCATCGATCTCGCCCTTCTGAATCGCCAGACCCATCACCTCCCCGGGGTAGACGCGCCATTGCACATCGGCATTCGGGTCGATGCCCAATTTGGTCACCTGGATGGCATAGAAATTCTTCGCGGCACTGACCATACTGGTCGCACCAATGGTCTTTCCACGCAACTGCGACAGCTCCGTGATACCGGACTTTGCCCGGACCAAAAGATGGATGCATCCGCCGTGAACGCCCGTTGTGAAACTGACTTGCAGTCCTTGCTCCAGCGGCTTGAGCCACTGCAGGGCGAAGCTGACACCGGCGTCGGTCTTGCCGGTGGCGATCGACTCGAGAATTTGATCTTGCGCGCCACTGAAGTTCACGACCTCCACATCCAGGCCATGCTTGTCAAAGTAGCCGCGATGCAGAGCGACCGGGACCGAACTGGTGCAGACACCTGTGCCGCTCCAGGCGAAACGGATCGGCTTGCGGGGCGAAAGGATCACGGGTGCGGCCAGCGGGGGCGCCACCGTATCGGCGACGCGGCAGATCGGTGTGGTATCGATCAGAGTGCCGGTTCGGGATGCGCCGAACGTACGAGCCGCGACTAAGCCAAGCGGTGCTGCGTCACTGATACCCAGCGCGGAGCGCATCAGCGCCCGACGGTGCAGGGGAGATGTCATGACAGTCGTCCTTCTTTAGGCGGGCGGAAGAAGCTGATAGCTCTGGTCGTTGCCACGGAGATGATGCGCCGGCCTGCTCCAGCCGATCGCCGCGCGGTAACTGCCCAGGACATCCCCAAGCGCCTGTTCATCAACCGGTTCGGTACGCATGGTATCAGGCGAGACGTACAGTGCGTCCTCCGGACAATAGACTTCGCACATGAAACAGGTCTGGCAGTCATTCTGGCGGGCGACCACGGGGGCAGCACCGGCGACGCGGTCGAAGACATTCATCGGGCATACCTGGACGCAAATGTTGCATTCAGTGCAGCGCTCGGTGCTGACGAGTTCGATCATGCGGCAAGCTCGTGTTCAGCGCGCTCGACTTTTGGCAGGGGCCGCACCCACACCTCGTCCAATCCTCCGCTGGCAAAGGCGTGTCGCAGTCGCTGCTGGTATAGTCCAACCGCCGATGCATGCCACGCGTTTCCGAACGGGCCAACGCACTGCGATACATCCATCGCGCCGTTGCCAGCATCGCCGCCGACTCCCGCGCTTTCGAAGCCTGGGAGCGCGAGGCGGGCGATGCGCGCCTGGCCTGGGCCCAGTGATCGTCCAGCACACTCAAAGCTGTTTCCAACCCGTCACCGGTTCGGAGGTAGTTGGTTTCGAACGGGAATACCTGACTTTGTACCACGTGGACCAGCGCCTGCGAGTCTAGCGGGAAGTTCCCGCCCTCGGCCAGCGCTACACCCCCGCTGCGACGAGCCTGACGGCGCGTGACAGGGCCAAGGGCCTGCACATGGTGTGCCGCCCCGCGTCCAGCCCAATGGCCCGAGGACATCGCCCAGGCCGCGTTGTGGCTGCCACCCCCGGTGAACCCGCCGCAGATAAGTTCGCGCGTCGCCGCATCGCCGGCTGCGTAGAGGCCAGGGACCGAGGTCGCGCAGGTTTCGTCGATGATGCGCAGGCCGCCGGTGCCGCGCACCGTGCCCTCCAAACGCAGCGTCACGGCGAAGCGCTGGGTAAAAGGATCGATACCGGCTCGATCAAACGGCAGGAAGAAATTTGGCTGAGCCGCGCGCATGGCAGCTTGCGTCGCGCCGTCGGCCTTGTCGAGCTGAGCATAAACCGGTCCACGCAGCAGCCAACGTGCAATGACGGAGCGGCCGCCTTTCGACGAAGCCCCGGGGATCTCGGCACCCGAGGGCGCGGTGAAAGTCGCCCGGTTATAAAAGAGCGTTTTCGTCACCGAGGCGAAAGCTGGGGAAATAGCATAAGCATTGGAAAACTCCATCCCGGAGAATTCGGCGCCGGCTTCCGCCGCCATAAGATAGCCATCACCGGTCAAGACGTTGCAGCCGAGACCATTGCTGAGGAACGCGCAGCCCCCGGTCGCGATGACGACGGCCTCGGCCCTGCCTGTCCAGGTGGCATCCTTCTGACGGTAAACACCTGCGGCGCCGACCACCGCCCCCTGTTCGTCCACCAACAGTTCCAGTGCGGGTGCCTGGTCAAGGATACGCACGCCGGCGGCTTTGACGCGACGTCGCATCAACCGCATGTATTCCGGACCTTGCAACGAGTTTCGGCGTGGTGCGCCGTCCTGGTCCAGTGGAAAAGGATAGCCCCACTCAGCGAGCTCGTTGATACCGTGCCACGTGCGATCCAGCACCCGAGCCATCCAATGGGGATCGGCGAGGTGGCCACCCAAGGTGTCACGACTATCCATGGCAGCCTGACGCCTGATTGGATCGGGCGGATACCAAACTCCGGTGCCGGCGGCGGCCGTCGCGCCGGAACTGCCACAGAAACCCTTGTCGGCGAGCACCACGCGCGCACCGCTGGACGCCGCGGTCAAGGCTGCCCAGGTACCGGCGGGGCCGCCGCCAAGAACAAGCACATCCGTATCAAACTCGCTGGCCATGTCTAGGACCTTTCGAAATAGTGCGCCCCCGGATGGGAGCCCGGGGGCGCCGATGATCAGTAGTCGAGTTCGCCACCGCCGCCGGGCGGTCCCGGTGGTGCCTTGCGCTCCGGTGCGTCGACCACAAGGGCTTCCGTAGTCACCAGCAAACCTGCAACGGAAGCCGCGTCCTGCAACGCCGCTCGCACCACCTTTGTCGGATCGATGATGCCAGCTTTTACCAGGTCCTTGAACTGAGCGGACTGGGCGTCAAAACCCCAGGCGTACTCATCCTTTTCCAGCGTCTTGCCGGCGATCACCGCACCGTCCTCGCCAGCATTTTCAGCGATCTGACGCAATGGCGTCTGGATCGCCTTACGAACGATCTCGATTCCGAAGCGCTGATCGTCATTATCCACCTTCAGCTTCGCCAGGACCAGGGACGCGCGGGCCAGCGAGACGCCACCACCCGGAACGATACCTTCCTCAACCGCGGCCCTTGTCGCATTCAGCGCGTCATCGACGCGGTCCTTACGCTCTTTCACCTCCACTTCGGTGGAACCGCCAACGCGGATAACCGCGACGCCACCGGCCAACTTCGCAAGCCGCTCCTGCAGCTTCTCGCGGTCGTAGTCGGATGTGGTGTCCTCAATCTGGGCACGAATCTGGGCGACGCGCCCCTGAATTTCGGCCTTCTTGCCGGCCCCTTCCACGACCGTGGTGTTTTCCTTTTCGATCACAATACGGTTGGCCTTGCCCAGATCGGTTAGTTTAACGGATTCCAGCTTGATGCCGAGATCCTCGCTGATCACCGTCCCGCCCGTCAGAATCGCTATGTCTTCCAGGATAGCCTTGCGGCGATCACCGAAACCAGGTGCCTTGACGGCGGCGATCTTCAGGCCGCCACGCAGCTTGTTCACCACCAGCGTCGCCAAGGCTTCGCCCTCGACATCTTCGGCGATAATCACCAACGGTCGGGCAGACTGCACGACCGCTTCAAGCAGCGGCAGCAGCGGCTGCAAGGTAGACAGTTTCTTCTCATGGATCAGGATATAGGGCTGATCCAGTTCGGCGCGGAGTTTGTCGGTGTTGGTAATGAAATACGGGGAGATGTACCCGCGATCGAATTGCAAGCCTTCCACAACATCCAGTTCGGTCGTGACGCCCTTGGCCTCTTCGACGGTGATGACACCATCACCGCCGACACGCTGCACTGCATCGGAAATGATCTTGCCGATGTCTGCTTCGCCGTTCGCCGATATGGTGGCGACCTGAGCGGTTTCTTCCGGTGTGGTGATCTTTCTGGTGCGCTTCTTCAGTTCATCCAGAACCGATGTGACGGCCTTGTCGATGCCCCGCTTCAGGTCTAATGGATTGAGGCCTGCGGCGACAGCTTTAGAGCCTTCCCGGACGATCGCCTGGGCCAAAACCGTGGCCGTGGTGGTGCCGTCACCGGCGTTGTCGCTGGTCTTGCTGGCAACCTCTCGCAGCAACTGGGCGCCAAGGTTTTCGAACTTGTCGGAGAGTTCGATCTCCTTGGCGACGGTGACACCGTCTTTGGTGATCCGTGGTGCGCCGAAGCTTTTATCCAGCACGACGTTGCGGCCTTTAGGCCCCAGCGTGACTTTCACCGCATCGGCAAGGATATCGACACCGCGCAACAACTTCTGGCGTGCGTCGCCGGCGAAACGTACTTCTTTGGCAGCCATGGCTATGATTTCCTCTATTGATACTGATCAGGCGGCTTTCTTTTTCCCGCTGGCTGCGGGCGACGAAATGATGCCGAGAATGTCTGATTCCTTGACGATCAGAAGCTCCTCATTGTTCAGCTTCACCTCGGTGCCTGACCATTTGCCGAACAGCACCTTGTCGCCAGGCTTTACTTCCAGCGGCACGACCTGTCCCTGCTCGTTGCGCGCACCCGGGCCGACGGCGATGACCTCGGCCTCGGTGGGTTTTTCCTGGGCAGTGTCCGGAATGATGATACCGCCTGCGGTCTTTTCCTCGGCGGTCAGGCGGCGGAGCACGACGCGGTCGTGCAAGGGACGAAAACTTGACATAGGGTCAGCTCCAAGACGGTTTCCCTGACCCGGCCTGGTCTGGCTGGGTCACAGTCCGAAATCATCGGCCATTGACACCATGTACGCAAGTGTCTTTATACATATACCGCTTATGCATAGCGGATACTGGATTGATCAGCCTAGCGGGATCAGTCCAACGATGCCTGACCGGACCTTAAACACGTGAACCGGACGTGCTACGGGATTGACACCCTCCAAATACCGGAGAAGACTTGTTGCCAAGCGCACCGGTCGGGCCATTCCGTTCGACTGAGGCCCGACCGACGCGTCATTTGGAAACTTTCACAAAGGACGTCTGATATGCCGCTTGATGTCACTGTTTTACCGAAAAGCGTCACTGCCACATTGCATTACCTCGTGCGTGGCGCTGAAAAGCCGGTGCGCTACGCATACGACCACCCGGAGGGCGCGACCGCCTATAACGGCATCGATGATGCGCGCGAGGTTCGGATCGAGGATGCCCGCGGGCGCGAAAGTGAATTCACGCTTGACCGCAACGGCTTCGCCTTGGTGCAGGCGCCGACGCAGGTGCAGGATTTCTATAATCCAGAGGAAGTGAAAAGCGTTTATTACCCGGAGGTTGAGCGTCTTCTGAAGGAACAGCTCGGTGCGTCGCGTGTGTTCGTGTTCGATCACGGCGTATGCAATGCTGGGTTGCCGGGTGGGCGGATCCCGTCTCGTCAGGTGCATAACGACCACACGGTCAACTCCGCGCCGCGTCGGGTTCGCGATCACCTCGGGGCCGACGCTGAAGAGCTGCTGAAGCACCGGTTCGGTGTTGTGAACGTGTGGCGCCCGATTCGCGGCCCAGTCCTGGATTCGCCACTGGCATTATGCGATGCGCGCAGCTTCACCAACGAAGACCTCATCGCCAGCGACCTAGTCTATAAGAATGTGCGCGGGGAAACCTCCCGGGTCGAATACAAGCCTGAGCATCGCTGGTACTATTTCTCGGAACAGCAGCGCGATGAGGTTTTGCTGATTCGTGTCCATGACAGCGAGGATGACGGCCGGGCGCGCTTGTCGTTCCATACTTCGTTTGAGAATCCGCTGGCGCAGGACGCGCCGCCGCGGGAAAGAGCATCGAAGTCCGGACGCTGGTATTCTTCTGATCGAAGCCGGATGCCGCCGCCCCAAACCCGGGCGGCGGCATTCGTGCGTCAGGAGATCGTGTTGAACAAGTCGCCCACCAATGGGCGCGAAACGAAGCCGCTAGGTCCGACTGGCAAATCGCCTCCAACGGTCGTGCGATGAACGATCCGTTGCTCTTTCAGATGCGGTCCATCGATCGGGCCAAAGTGGCTAGTCGCACGGTTGTCCCACACGGCGATGGAATTGGGTGCCCAGCGGAAACGGACCTGGTAGTCCGCATGACCGCTCAGTTCCTCGTTCAGATAGTCGAGCAGCGCGGCGCTTTCGCTCGGCTGCAAACCGTCGATCGCCTTGATGAACCCGGTGCTGAGGAACAGCGACTTGCGGCCGGTTTCGGGATGGACCCGGACCAGCGGATGCAGCGATGCGAAGGGTCCCGGCGGCCTTCCGTCGTAGCGCGGCGGACGCGGCAGGCCATTTGCGGCGTCGTCGCGCACGTAGATCGCCTGCAGCCCGTCCAGGAAGCCTTTCAGCTGGGTGGACAGACCGTCATAGAGCGCCTCCAGGTCTACCCAGGCCGTGTCGCCTCCGTAGGACGGAATTTCGACGCCGCGCAGGATGGTGATCGCGGCTGGATTGGCGACGAAGGTGATGTCGATGTGCCAGCCCCTGCCCTTCCGAGCACGGGACAGCGGCCGCAACGGATTGTCCACATCCAGACGGAACGAGGCGTATTCCTGGATGCCACCGAACAGTTTGTTGACCTTGATCTCCGGCAGATCTTTGAGGCCATTGGTGACCGGATGGGCTGGGGTGACCGGACCGAAATACCGGGTGAAGCGGATCTGCTGCACGTCGTCGATCGCCTGGTCGCGGAAAAACAGGACCTTGTATTTCAGCGATGCTTCGCGCAGCCGCGCGACGGCTGGGGGGGCCAGTTCGTCGCGTAGATCGATACCCGTCACGTCGGCGCCGATCAGCGCCGTTGCCGGATGAAACCGCAGATCCGACGTCACCGCCGGGCGGTCTATGGTCAGGGACATAACATCCTCCTTATTGATGACGCACGAAGCTTCATACCACGCCTTGTGATAGTCAATTGGCTATGTCAGGCGAAATGCGCATCCGCCAGATTGGAGGAGATGCCTGTCGCCTGGGTTGTGTGGTCGAGCAGCCGTCGATTGAACAATGTGTAATGATTACAAGTCCGGGATCGCAACCTTCCCAAGCCTGACGCTCGTTCCCGTCACCGCCATCGCGCGCGACTGGGACGACGCCAACGAAAGATTCTTCGCGGATAACGGCATCATCGACACGATCATGGGCAGCCGGCCAAAATGAAGCGCTGGACCGTCTACAATCCCACGACCTTCCGGCAAGATCTGATCGCGGCCTTGACGGTCGCCGCCATTTCGGTGCCGCAAGGCATGGCTTATGCCCTGCTTGCCGGCGTGGACCCACGATACGGGCTTTATTCCGCTATCGTCGTGACCGCTGTCGCCTCGGTGTTCGGATCGTCATCCCATCTGATCAACGGCCCGACCAGCGCAATTTCCCTTGTCGTGCTGAGTGCGCTGTCGATCTTCGATCCCGATCAGCGGGTCGAGGCGGCCGAAGCAATGTTCCTGATCGGCGTGATGGTCGGTTCAATTCAGATTTTCACTTCAGTATTCCGCCTCGGCGACCTGACCCGCTACATTTCGGACGCCGTCATCCTCGGCTTCATGAGCGCGGCGGCCTTGCTGCTTGCGATTGGCCAGGTCAGCAACGCGCTTGGCGTAAGAGACAAGGGAACCGGGGCGCAACACATCCTCTATCGGCTCTGGCTGACGCTGACCGCAGGCGATGCCGTGAACCTCAAGGCGGTCACGGCGACGGTCGCAACCCTGCTGCTGGCCCTGGTGTTTCGCCGCCTCGTGCGCCGCTTCCACCTGCCTCAGTTCGATATGCTCGCGGTGCTGGTGATCGTCAGTACCGGCGTTTGGTTCGCCGGCTGGACCACCCCCGGCCTGGCCGGCAAGACGGCGATCGGCATTGCCGGCACGGTACCAAGCAGCCTTCCCGGCCCGCATATTCCGATGGTGAAACTGAGTTGGGCATGGGACCTCGCCTCCGACAGCGTCGCCGTCGCGTTCCTGGGTTTGCTGGAGGCTCTGGCCATCGCCAAGTCAATCGCCAATCAAACGCGGCAAAAGCTGGACTTTAACCGGCAATGCCTCGCCGAGGGGATCGCCAACCTCGTCGGCGGTTTCTTCCAGTGCCTGCCGGGATCAGGATCGCTGTCACGCTCTGCCATCAACTTCCAGGCGGGCGCGGCGACACGGTTTTCCGGCCGCCTGACAGCTGGCATCGTCGCCGTCGCCGTCATCTTTCTCGCCCCGCTCGCCCGTTACGTACCCAAACCCGCTCTTGCAGCATTGCTGCTGCTGACTGCCTCGCGGCTGGTCGATTTCAAGCGCCTTGCCTACACGTTGCGGGCATCACGCATGGATGCCGGCGTGGTCGTGGTCACAGCGCTTTCGGCCGTGGCGCTTGGCCTGGACCAAGCCATCCTGATCGGAGTGGCAGTGTCAATCGCGCTGTTCGTTCCGCGCGCGGCGAAGCTGAAGGTCACTGAACTGGTGGTCGACGCGGATGACGTGGTGCGTGAGAGGCTGCCCTCCGATCCACCCGCTGCAGGGTTCATGATCTTCGACATGGAAGGGGAACTGTTCTTTGGCGCCGCGCTGGAACTGGAGCGAACCTTCGTCAGGATCGAGCGCGAGGCCCATGAGAAGCGAATTCACCAAGTCCTGTTACGGCTGAAGCGGGTGCGCAATCCGGATGTGGTCAGCCTCGAACAGTTCGAGCATTTCCTTGTGAACTCGCTCGCAATAATGACCCCCTGAGGGGGTTTTTTCGCGTCCAATCGCGACCCCTCTGACGTTTCGTCAATGTCTCCTTCTGTGGCCTGCGGTGGCCGGGAGGGGCTTATGGGG
>JBEKLE010000155.1:0-12848 GCA_050010355.1 Rhodopila sp.
GTGTCGCGCTGCGCCAGCCTGGTTGTCTCGCTGACCTGCTTCATGTTGATTCCTTTGGCTGGAAGCCGACCTCGAACAACTCAAGGAGTTCGAGTGGCGCCGTAAGAAGGGTCCAGAATCTGACGAACCTGTTGGCTCGGGTTACCGTCGCGGAACATTCGATCTGCAGGCGTTCACCATAGCCGATGCGAGATGGCGCACCGTGCACCAGAACGGAATCGCCGGGACGGATGTCGATGCCTTCGGGAATGGCATGGGCATGAAGACTTTCCGGCGTCTGTTCGATATCGACGAAGCATGGAACATCGATCCGCTTCATGACTGTGCCTTTGCGGTCAGCAGATTGACGAAGACTTCTTCGTTGGTGATCCCGAACGCCTCCATCTCGACCCTCCGCCCGGTGGTTGGGTCTTCCAAGGTCAGCCGACCATCGGCCCATTCGGTCAGACGGAACGGAATTTCCCTATCTGCATCCTGGCGGATCCGCTGACGGGCCAGGCCCCGCATGGTGGCGCGGAGGAAGCCATTCGTTGCCGGAGCAACAATATCGATCGGCGCGGAGGTATCCCGCGCGTCGAACACCGCCACGCCGCCGTCTGGCCGGTCCCGGAACAGAAGATCCCGAGAGGCGACCGGCGCTGCAGTTGGCTGGCTGTTCGCCGCTCCGGTCAGCCGTCCGGCCGCGGCGGTCATAATGGAGAGCAGCATAACCGAGCCTGCGATGATAAGGATGTTTCGCGGGAACGGGGGGGTGGTGTGATCCTGGCTCATAGGGATTCTCCGTTACGCGGCCGCCGGCACGTGAGCGGCGCTGTCGGCCACCATGTCAGCAGGCATCGAAACGGTTTTGGCCGGCTGGGACGCCGATGCCGCGAGTGCCCGTCCCAGGATTTGTGCAACCGCGGCGGCATTCGGCAAGCCGCGCAGAGCAGGCTGGGCTTTCGTGAGCTTCCACGGCCGGGCATGAGGCCACAACACGAGATAAGCGATGCGCTGTCCCGATCGCAGTGTCAGCGCGATGTCCCCGCCGCCGTCGGACCACACGCGAAGGCCCGCGGCATCGATCATTGGGTATGCGATCTGGATCGTGATCGGCAGCGCAATACCCATCCGCATGACGACCCGTCGTGTGGTGACCGTATACATTGTCGTCCGCGCGACGAGCCAGGCAAACAGGACCAGCAGAGCCAGCGCCACCACCGCAAGGCCACCTAATCGTAGAGCAGACAGCGCGATCTCGCGCGCCGGCGCTCCGGCGGAGATCCCCCCATACACGCCCCAGACGATAAGAATGGCAAAGTACAGGGCTAACATTCTTACCTTCAGCCCGCGCCGAGCGAATGTCTGCCAGTTCGGGGAACCCTGCCACAGGATGGCTTCACCGGGCGGCAGCAGCGCCGGAAGTCCCGGCACCGGCTCGTAATCGTGCTCCATCATAGCAGCGGCTCCAACCGGCTCGGTTCGGCGTAAAGTTGACCGCCCGCGAAGTAGGCCTGGATTTTCTCCTCTTCGTTCAGGGTTATGATGTCCGGATTCGCGAGTAACGGCACGTCGGCGAATTGCGCGGCGGTGATGGACTGCACCAGGACTTTTCCGCCCGTTGTGCGAACCATCGGGCCGGGGATCAGCACCGACGGACCGGCGGCAAGCGTCATTTCAAGATAGCGGACAGTCATCTCCGTCAGATCGATCCAAATGTCGGAGATCACGCCGGCAACGACACCGTCGGCGCCAACGACTTCCATCCCACGCGGATCAGGACCTTCCGGATCGATGAAGTGATCCGTCTTCACACGCAACGGAAGAATTCGCGGCCCGTTTGTCTCGTATTCCAGGTCTGGGCCATCTGAACGGATTGCGTATGCGGCCGGACCGACGCGCGACAGCATGGGGTTGCCGAGCGGTTGCAGCGGCGCTCCGGGCCATGACGCCGTCGGCACCGCATCGAACGAGGGCTCCGGCGGGTCTAAGCGCGGCGTGGTGAGCGTGCCGCCATGCGCCAGCAGATACGTCTTTTCGGCCGGCAACGGCGGGAAACCTTCCACACGCTGACCGGGAATTTCGGTCACCAGGGGGTAGCCTTCCCGCTTGTCCTCGCGTCGCAGCCAAAACACTAACCCCGCGAAGAAAAGCCAGAAGACGTAGAGAGTGACCTGCGCGACATCGATATAACCTGTGATTGCACCGGTTTCCATGGCATCACCTCGGTAGGCTGAGCGAGTGGGAGGGAAGTTCGCCAAGGCCGAAGCCCGGCGCGTGTTGCCGACGGGTTTCGCTGCTCGACTGGCGAACCAGCGGGCCGATGGCGATCAGAGTTGCGAACAGCATGTAGATCTCGATATGATAGACGAACGAATAGCCAGTTGCCAGCCCGACCATTCCCTTGCCAAGCAGTCCATTTGAGCAAAGGAACGATATACCATCGCGGATGAGGCCGCCGGCGGCGACGGCCGATCCCGCCGCAGAGGCTTGAACGGCTCCCCACACACCCAGCGCCAGACCGATCTGGCCAGAACGCGCTGTGCCCATTGCGGCCGTCAGTGTGCAGTGGCCGAACAGCCCGGCACCGAAACCGATCAGCGCGGTGCCGACTGCGAACAGGAGGATGGAATTCAAGGGGGCGGCGAAGATCACAGCGCTGAAGGCAACCAGCCCGACCAATGCGCCGACCGCGGCGAGGCGATAGGGATCGGTGCCACGGCCCAGCAAGCAGGCAGCGATACCGAAACCACTGAGGCCCCCGGCAGCGAGCAGCGCGCTCAGGATCGTCGTGGTGCCGACTGTCAGGTGAAGGACCTCGCCGCCATACGGTTCCAGAAGGATGTCCTGCATGCTGAAGGCGATGGTGCCGAGGCCAAGCGCAAACAGACGTCGTTTCGCTTTCGGCGTCTCGCTGAACGTGGCCCAGGCTTCCTTGAATGTCGGCTGCACACGGTCACGCGCTGTGAGCGACGGGTCGCGGGCCTCCTGCTTCCACAGTGCAGCGACGTTCAGCAGCATGGTGGCGACGGCGGTCCCCTGGATGACCTGGATCAGCTTGACCTCGGTGAAATGCGCGAGCAGCGCACCATAGGTCAGAGCGCCCCCGACCATACCGAGCAGCAGCATCATGCAGAGCAGGGCAACGACTTTCGGATGCGCTTCGGGCGGTGCGAGGTCGGTCGCGAGGGCAAGTCCGACGGTCTGTGTCGTGTGCAGGCCGGCGCCAATCAGCAGGAATGCGAGGGCTGCGCCGATCTGGCCGAAAACGATGGGGCCATTGGTGTCGCCGGACAGCACGATCAATGCGAACGGCATGATTGCGAGGCCGCCGAACTGGATCAGCGTGCCCATCCAGATATAGGGCACGCGGCGCCAACCGAGTAAGGAACGATGTGTGTCGGACCGGAAGCCGACCAGGGCGCGAAACGGGGCGAAGACCAGCGGAAGCGAGATCATCACCGCAACGAGCCAGGCCGGGACGCCAAGTTCCACGATCATGACGCGGTTGAGCGTGCCGATGAGCAGCACCACGGCGAGGCCGACTGAAACCTGAAACAGCGACAGACGTAGCAGACGACCCAACGGCAATTCCGGTGTCGCCGCGTCGGCGAACGGCAAAAACCGGGTGCCGACAAGGGTCCAGGTGCGGGCAAATCCCTTCACTGGCGGACGATCTCCAGCGCCTGGGAAATGTAAAAGCCGCGGGCGACGCGGTGAGTACGCCGCGGGTGCCACCCGGTAAGATCCGCCTGGATCAGGCGACCGATGGTCTGCGGGCGAACGGGTTCGATCGCGGGGGCCCGGTCACCGCGCGGGAAAAGTCGGCCGACGGCATGCATGACATTGAGGGCCGCCGTGCGGGGCGCAAACGTGAACAGCAACGAATGCACAGTGCGCTGAGCCAGTCCTTCCAGCACGCGGACCGTGTCGCGGGGCCGGTAATGGATCAGCGAGTCCATCGCGACGACGTAATCGAAACGTCCCAGGGCAGGATCCAGCATGTCGCCGACGTGAAAGTCGATTGCACCGCTGCCGAGGTCGTGTGGCAACCGCTCGCGCGCCAGGCCAACCAAGGTTGGGGAAAGGTCGATCGCCACAACACGCGCACCGCGCCGGGCAGCTTCCACCGACAGGGCGCCTGTTCCGCAACCGGCGTCGAGAATGCGGGCACCATTCAGATCCGGCGGCAGCCAACTCAGTAAAGTCCGGCGCATGTCGTCGCGCCCGGCTCGCACAGTCGCCCGGATACTGTTCACCGGCGCATCAGAGGTCAGACGCTTCCAGGCATCGACCGCGGTGCGGTCGAAATACTGCAACAGCTCACCGCGACGGGCCGCGTAGGTCAGCGTCGGCATCAGTCGAATCCCAGCAGATCAAAAATATCCCGATCCCGCATCGGCCGAGTCTCCAGCGGCTCGGTTCCGGCCAGCAGGCTGGCGGCCAGCCGCAGATATTCGTTCTGCACGGCGACGATTTCGGGCGTGGCGTCCATTTCGAAAAGCGTGGATTTCTTCAGCCTGGAGCGCCGGATGACGTCCAGATCCGGAAAGTGCGCCAGGGTCTTCAAACCGGTGCGCTCGTTGAATTTGTCGATCTGGTCTGTGCCCGCGCTGCGGTTGGCGATCACGCCGGCGAGTCTCACTTCGTAATTCCGCGCTTTGGCCTGGATCGCAGCGACGATCCGGTTCATGGCAAATATCGAATCGAAATCGTTCGCCGCAACGACCAGGGCGCGGCCCGCGTGCTGCAGAGGCGATGCGAAACCGCCGCACACCACGTCGCCCAGCACATCGAAAATCACCACGTCGGTGTCTTCGAGCAGGTGATGCTCCTTCAGCAGCTTCACGGTCTGGCCGACGACATAGCCGCCGCAACCGGTGCCAGCCGGGGGGCCGCCCGCCTCGATGCACATCACACCGCTGTAGCCCTGATAAACGAAGTCCTCGACGCGCAATTCTTCCGAATGGAAGTTCACCGACTCCAGGATATCGATCACTGTCGGCACCAGGCACTTGGTCAGGGTGAATGTCGAGTCGTGCTTTGGATCGCAGCCGATTTGAAGCACCCGCTTGCCGAGCTTGGAGAATGCAACGGAGAGGTTGGAGGAGGTCGTGCTCTTGCCGATGCCCCCCTTGCCGTAGACCGCGAACACCTGGGCGTTGCCGATCTTCAGGTCGGGTGCCATCTGCACCTGCACGCTGCCTTCGCCGTCGCCGCGTACTGGAATGCGCCTGATTACCGTCATGCTGCTACCCCCAAACCAACCCCTTCGAGGCGGTCTTCAAGTTCTTCACCCGCGCGTTGCAGTGCTTCCCGCATCGCGTCACCGGGCACCCAATAGTTTCTTTCGTGCGCTTCTATCAGCCGGTTGGCGATCTTCGCCGATGCGGTCGGATTCAGTTTGGCCAGGCGTTCGCGCATTTCCGGATCGAGCACGAACGTCTCGGAAAGTTTCTCGTAGACCCAGGGCGCGACATCGCCGGTTGTCGCCGACCAGCCGAAAGTGTTTGTGACGTGGGCCTCGATCTCGCGCACGCCTTCATAGCCGTGCTTGAGCAGGGCTTCGTACCATTTCGGGTTGAGTGCCCGTGTGCGGGTTTCCAGCGCAACCTGTTCCGAGACAGTGCGGATCGTGCCATCGCCGCGGGTCTGGTCACCGATGTAAACCGCGGTCGGCGATCCGCCGCGTGCCTGCCGCACGGCTCGACTGATGCCACCTAGCGTATCGAAATAGTGGTCCACAGTGGTCACCCCGACTTCGATCGAATCGAGGTTCTGATAGGTGACGTCCACGCGTGCCAATGCATGAGCCAGTACCGCGTCATGCCGCCGTGGCGGCCCATCCACGCCGTAGGCAAAACCCTTGCGCTTGAGGTAGGCGTCGGCGAGTTCGTCCTCGTTATCCCAGGTGCCGCTGCCGACCAAGTTGTTGACGTTGGCGCCGTAGGCACCATCCGCGTTGCCGAACACCCGCAGCGCCGCGTCTTTCATCGATCCGCCATGCTCCGCCTGGAAGGCCAGTGCGTGCTTGCGGACGAAGTTCATCTCCACGGGTTCGTCCGCCTCGGCGGCCATCAACGCGGCCTCGGCCAGAAGTTTCGTCTGCAACGGCAGCAGGTCGCGGAAAATGCCCGAAAGCGTTGCTATGACATCGATCCGAGGGCGCCCGAGCACATCCAGCGGAACAAGCTGGGCCCCGCAGACGCGGCCGTAGCTGTCGGTGCGTGGTTCGGCACCAAGCAACCAGAGCGCCTGGGCGATAGGTCCGCCTTCTGTCTTCAGGTTGTCGGTGCCCCACAGCACCATCGCCACTGTCTCCGGCAACGTGCCGCTGTCAGACTTGTGACGCGCCAGCAGGCGGTCTGCCTGAAGGGCACCATCGCGAACGGCGAATGCGCTGGGAATACGAAACGGATCGAAACCGTGCAGATTACGGCCGGTGGGAAGCACGTCGGTCGTGCGCAGCAGGTCGCCACCCGGAGCCGGGCGAATATATCCGCCGTCGAGCGCATGCAGGATCGCGGGAACTTCGTGATCCACAGCAAGCAACCCATCCAGGCGCTGACGTTCAGCCGGATCCGTTACGTTCGCGGCATCCAGCATCGAACAGCGCTGCTCCGCGTCCAGCCCCTCACCGACTACATGCAGCCCGTGCGGGATCAGTGTGTACTCGAGTTCCAGCAATGCGGCTGACAGGCTCTGGATTTCCCTATGAGAGTCGCCGGTCCAGGCAGGTTCGGCCACAGCCAGATCGACCGTTACGGCCTGGGCCTGAACCAACGCGGCCAGTTCGTCACGCTGTCCCGCATCGGCATCCGGGCCCAGCCCGCGCCATCGATCCAGCGACGCCTTCAGGTCGAGCAGACCGCGATACAGTCCCGCATGAGCGACGGGCGGCGTCAGGTAGCTGATCAGAGCCGCACCCGCACGCCGCTTGGCGATCATGCCCTCGGACGGATTGTTGGAGGCGTACAGGTAGAAATTCGGCAGATCGCCAATCAGCCGGTCGGGCCAGCACTCGCCGGACATTCCCGCCTGTTTGCCGGGCATGAATTCCAGCGCGCCGTGGGTGCCGAAATGCAGCACCGCGTCGGTGCCGAACTCCTGATTGATCCAGCGATAGAAAGCGCAGAAGGCGTGCGTCGGCGCGAAGTCTCGTTCGAACAGCAGGCGCATCGGATCGCCTTCGTAACCGAACGCCGGCTGGATACCGACGAAAACGTTGCCGAAGCGTTCACCGAGAATGAAAATCGATGCGCCGTCGCTCTGGTGCCGACCCGGAGCCGGCCCCCACTGCGCCTCGATTTCGTTCAACCAGCGCTGCCGGCGGACATGTTCATCCGCCGGCATCCGCGCGGCGACGTTCGCATTGGCGCCGAACAACGAAGCATTGCCGCCCAGCAGACGGTCCCGCAGGGCATCGACGCTTTCGGGAACATCGACCGAGTATCCCGCCTCGGCCATGCCACGCAATGTGTTGAACAGCGACGCGAAGACCGACAGATACGCAGCCGAACCCACGGTGCCGGCGTTCGGCGGAAAGTTGAAGAGTACGACCGCGACTTTGCGTTCCGCCCGCACCTTGCGCCGCATCGACACCAGGCGGGCGACGCGCGCGGCGAGCATGGCTGTCCGTTCGGGATGCGGTACCATGTCCCGACGTCTCTCCGCACCTTCCGCGGTCGACCGTCCGCCGAAGGTCATCGGCCAGATACCGCCGTCCAGCTCCGGGATCGCCACCATCATCGTGGCCTCAACCGGCAGCAGGCCGCGCGCGTCGTCCTTCCATTGTTCCAGCGTTTGAAACTCGACGGGATGGGCCGTTATGTACGGGACGTCGAGCCCGGCCAGCAATTCCTCGGCGGCGCGCGCGTCGTTGTAGGCCGGACCGCCAACCAGGCTGAAGCCGGTCAGCGACACGACGGCATCCACGGTCGGGCGGCCGTCGCGCATGAAATAGTGGTTTACGGCTTCGCGTTGATCCAGGCCGCTGGCGAAGGCTGGGATCACCTGCAGGCCCTTGGCCTCCAGCGCACCGATCACGCCGTCATAGTGGGCCGCGTTGCTGGACAGCGCGTAGGACCGCAGCAGCAGCACGCCGACCCTGCCATTCGATCCGCGGGAAGGAAGCTGATCGATGCGTTCGACGATCCGTCCAGGTGCGCGGGGATGATACAGTCCAACTTCGGGATATTCCACTGGCGCCCCGACGCGCAGCGATCCGGCCAGGTGCGCACGCGAGCCGGCGGCGTAACGACCAACCAGCAGGCGCACCATGTTGGCCAGGTTTTCTTCCGAACCGGCAAGCCAGTACTGCAACGCCATGAAGTAGGCCCGCACGTCCTGTGCGGTTCCTGGAATGAACCGCAGCAGTTTCGGCACCTGTCGCAGCATCTTCATCTGGCCGCGCGCATTGGATCCGGTGCCGCTCTTGCCGCGCATCCGTTTCAGCCAGGCGATCGCCCCAGTTGCCTCGGCGGACATGTTGAACTTGCCAACACGGGTCAGCTTCACCACTTCGCCGGCGGACAACATGCAGATCATTGCGTCGCATTTGTCCCGCCTCGCGGCGAGGGACGGCAGCACGGCGCGGATATGGTCCTCCAAAAACAACATCGTTGCGATCACGATGTCCGCCCGGGCGATATCGGCATGACATGACTCGAGAGCCGCTGGATTGCCGCCCCATTCGTCGGCGGCGTGCATCGTGACTTCAAGGTTTGGCAGATCGCGGCGCAGAACGCCCTCGGCCCGCGCGAGTGCTCCGCCGAGGTGACTGTCCATCGTCACCACCACAACCCGAACAGGTGTGCGGTCAGCGGCCGAAATGGGCTTTCGCATTGTACAGCGTTTCCAAAGTGATATCGGTCAAGCCATTGTCCAAAGCAAAACGTTCCGTATTGCGGCGCGCTTTGCCCCGGACGAAGAACGGAATCTTTTTCAGTTCCTTTTCCGCTGCGGTGTCCCAGGTCAATGTACGTTCCGCGACCAGTACGGGTGAGGCCGCGGTCTCACCGAGGTGCGATGCGCCGGCTTCGTCATGAAACTCGGCATCATCGCGGAACATGCCCAGCAGATGTTCTTCCAGGCCCATCATCAACGGATGCACCCAGGTATCGAAGATCACGTTGGCACCTTCGAAACCCATCTGCGGCGAATAACGCGCCGGAAAGTCCTGCACATGCACCGGCGCGGAGATCACCGCGCACGGGATACCCAGCCGCTTGGCGATATGCCGTTCCATCTGCGTACCGAGAACCAGTTCCGGCTGCAACTCGGTGATCCGCGCTTCGACTTCCAGGTAGTCATCGGTGATCAGCGCTTCGACTCCGT
This sequence comes from Rhodopila sp., assembly GCA_050010355.1. Taxonomy (GTDB): domain Bacteria; phylum Pseudomonadota; class Alphaproteobacteria; order Acetobacterales; family Acetobacteraceae; genus Rhodopila. Next base: position 9,316 of record JBEKLE010000155.1, read on the forward strand.
GGGTTTGCGCCGCGGCGCGAACTTCCCGAGTAAACTCGCGTGAGTATGTGCCCAGGCCGACGACGGTGAAGCCAAGTTCTTCTGATGCAATCCGAGCCGCCGCGACGGCGTGGGTCGCATCGCCAAAGATGAAGACTCGTTTGCCGGTCAGGTAGGTTGAATCCACCGATCGCGAGTACCACGGCAGCCGCGACTCGTCGGCCTCCAGCACTGCAGACGGATCGACGCCGGCCAGTTCCGCGACTTCAGCGATGAAATCCCGCGTGGCGCCGACACCGATTGGCACAGTTTTCGTCATCTTCTGGCCAAACGTGCGCGACAGCCAGGACGCGGCCTGCATGCCGGTTTCCGGATACAGCACGACATTGAAGCTGGCGTCGCCAAGCCGGGCGAGGTCGGCGGGTGTCGCCCCAAGCGGCGCGATTACGTTCACCGCCACGCCGAGACGCCCAAGCAACGAAACGATTTCGGTGGTGTCGTCGCGATGCCGGAAGCCTAAGGCAGTTGGGCCGAGGATGTTGCAACGTGCCTTCGTGCCGGGCGCACCCGGCACGGCGAACGCCCGCACCAACTGATAGAAGGTCTCCGCCGAACCCCAGTTTTCCTTCTTCTGATAAGCAGGAAGTTCGACCGCCACCACCGGTACCGGCAACCCCAGCGCCCGCGCCAGGCCACCCGGATCGTCCTGGATCAGCTCAGCCGTGCATGACGCGCCGACCAGCAATGCCTGAGGCTTGAACCGCTCGTACGCCTCGCGCGCCGCATTCTTGAAGAGCTCGGCAGTATCCCCGCCAAGGTCGCGCGCCTGGAACGTTGTATAGCTGACCGGAGGCCGTTTCGACTGCCGCTCAATCATGGTGAAAAGCAGGTCCGCGTAGGTGTCGCCCTGCGGTGCATGGAGCACATAATGCAGCCCCTCCATCGCCGTGGCGACGCGCATCGCGCCGACGTGCGGGGGACCCTCATATGTCCAGAGCGTGAGCTTCATGGTGTCACACCGCCAGCCGCATGCGCCGCACCAGCGGGCGCGCGAACAGTTCCGCGAGGTCTCCGGCCTGATCGTATCCCTGCACAGGGGTGAACAGCAGCTCGATAGACCATTTCGTTGTCAAACCCTCCGCCTCCAGCGGATTCGCCAGTCCCAGTCCACAAACAACCAGATCAGGCCGAGCGGCTCGGCATCGATCAAGCTGACGGTCGACATCCTGGCCTTCGCTAAGTGCAACGGATTCCGGCAGCAATGCCAGTTCTTCGGCCAGATGTTGGCGATGCAGATAGGGCGTGCCGGCCTCGATGACCTGCATCGACAGTTCGCGCGCCGCGAACCGCGCGAGAGGAATTTCCAGTTGTGAATCCGGGAAGAGGAACATGCGCTTCCCGGCCAGTTCCGAACGATAGCGTGCGACCGCGCGCCGGCCTCGTTCCTGTGGCAGATCGGTTGCGGCACGAAACGTGGGGGCCGTTACGCCGAACGCCGAGGCCGCGGCTTGCAGCCACAGAGTCGTACCCTCGACACCCAGCGGAAAAGGCGCCGCGATCCTGGTTGCGCCACGTTCCTCCAGCGCCCTCGCTGTGTCGGCCAGGAAGGGTTGCGCCAACAGGAAGCGCGTCCCCGGCCCGACAGACGGCAGTTCGACCGCCTGACGCGGCGGCAGGAACCGCACGGGCCCGATGCCCATTGCGGCGAACAACCGGGCGAACTGATCCTCCACCACATCGGCCAGTGCACCGACGACCAGCAAGCCTGGATCGTCATTCACCGGCAGTACCGGTACGAGCGATGCGAGGCAGGCATCCTCACCCTGCGTGAAAGTCGTTTCGATCCCACTGCCGGAGTAGTTCAGCACCCGCACATCGGGCCCGAATTGCCGGCCCAGCCGCATCGCCGCGCGCGACAGGTCGAGCTTGATGACCTCTGAGGGGCAGGAGCCGACCAGGAACAGCAGCCTGATATCCGGCCGCCGCCGCAGAAGCTGGGTGACGACGGCATCCAGTTCATCATTCGCATCGGCCAGGCCGGCGAGATCGCGCTCGTCGATTATCGCCGTGGCGAACCGGGGTTCCGCGAATATCATCACACCGGCTGCTGACTGGATCAGGTGAGCACAAGTTCGAGAGCCCACAACCAGAAAGAATGCGTCCTGGATCTTGCGGTGCAGCCAGATGATGCCGGTGAGGCCACAGAACACCTCGCGCTGGCCGCGCTCTCGCAGGATCGTTCGTTCGCCGCGGGCTTCCGCCAGAGGCGTCCCCACAGGCGTCACGGCGGCATTTGTCATGACGTGTGACCGACCGCCGCGTTCGGCGACCACAGATGTTCCTGCTGGCGGGCGGCCCGCAGCTTCAGCACGAACTGCGTTGCGTTGATGACGTAGGTCGCGTAGGCGGCCAGCGCGAGCCACATCTGACGTTCCGCGTCGACCGCGCCGGAAAACACCGCGATCAGGTATGTGGTGTGGAGGGCGAGCACCAGCATGCTCACCACGTCCTCCCAGAAGAATGCGGGTGCAAACAGGTAGCGGCCGAATACGTCGCGCTCCCAGATCGCACCGGTGACCATGATCGTGTACAGAACCAGCGTCTTAACCACGACCGACCCGGTCGCGAGATCAAGGCCGTTGCCTGTCGCCAGGTAGCGCAGCACGAGGCCCAGGCTGATCAGGAACACCAGAAACTGGACAGGCGCCAGAACGCCTTGCACCAACGTCCAGACCGATGCATCACGACGCAGGCGCTCATCGGCGGTATACAGCGGACGTCCACGCAGCGGACTGGTTTGCGCCATTCGAACCTCGCGTCGTCCAGCGGTTGCGCCCCATGGGCAACAGTCGACCGCCCCAATGAAGCGGGTAATAGGATCAAGCGTAAACATGGATTGACATCCAAGCCGGAGGGCTGTCGGTATGCGGATTGGGTGGCGACAAATCGCCGCCTCCGCCACCTGCCCTGGGTATCAGCGGAAAGCTGCTTGGAGCGTTATCGGATCGACAGTTTTTCATCTCGCCCCCCCTCCACAAGATGCAGCCATGAGAGGAGGCTACGGCGCGTTCGATCAGACTGTCAACATCTCTGTACGTAAATCTGGGTTGACATACCGGGGCGGGGGCGGTGAAGTGATCAGGGGGAAAGATCATGACCACCTTCATGGAACAGGTCGCAGACACGGACAGATGGGTTGGCACGGCGCAGCAGGAACCGAATGCTTCGACGCACACGAATCAGGGCGGAAATTTCTCTGATGTCGTGCAGAGCGTGCCTCGTTCGCGCCGCACCGCACTGCTGACTTCCATCGTAGAGGCCGAGATCCTGCCCCGCCTGGCGCGCGGCAGGCCGAACGCGGCGGCAACCGCTGCCACGGTCCCGGTGGCAACAAGCGATGATGACACGATGAAGTTCATGTCGGTGCTGCTGACCGAGGCATCCGGCAGCGCCGTCGCTTTCATCGAAACGCTGCGACTGCGCGGCGTGCCCCCTGCTTCGCTTTACCTCGGTGTTGTGACCCAGGCCGCGCAAAGACTGGGTGAACTCTGGGA
>JBEKLE010000156.1:0-12761 GCA_050010355.1 Rhodopila sp.
CTGGTGGTCTGGCTGCTGACGCGCGGGCGGCTGGATATTCCGCCGGTGCGGTTTCCGCCGGCCGCTTACGCGTCGCTGTTCACGTTGAATGCGGTCAGCGCGGGGGCGTTGATGGCGTTCTTCGGGTGGTTACTGGCGGGGATCAACCGGGGGGTCGAAGATATTATCTCGACGAATGCGAAAGGGGCGAGCCCGGTTATGCAGCCTATGCGGCCGGCGGACGCACCGAGGGAGTGATTGTCCGCGGCGGGGACTGTGTTTTTGGCGTCAGTGGACTGAACCCGAATCGGATGGCGGTTGACCGGCTGTGTCTGGCGTGACAAAGCACCGGTCCAATCACTCCGCGCCTCAAATTTGATTGACTGGGACAGCGGAAATCAGAGGCCGACAAGGATGGCGGACGAGGCAGGACCTGCACCGACATCTGGTTCGGTGGATGACCCCGGCGCGGCGCTGTCCCGCAACGGCGACCTGGCGGTGGCCGGGAAGGCGAACGACCTTGAGGCGCTGCGAAAGGCGGTCGAGGATGCCGCGAGTGCGAGTGGCTGTCCTATCTCTTCACGCTGTTCTATCTGCTGATCGCCGCGGGTGCGGTGACGCATCAGGATTTGTTCTTCGAGAAGCCGGTCAAACTGCCGTTTCTCAGTGTCGATCTGCCGCTGAGGGCATTCTTCGCGCTGGCGCCGCCGATCTTTCTGGTGCTGCATGGCTATGTGCTGCTGCATTTCGTCGTGCTCTCCGGCAAGATCGGTGCGTATGACAGTGCATTGCTGGCTCAGATGCCCGATCAAGTCGAGATGCGCCAAAGTCTGCGGAGGCAGTTGCCGAGCAGCATCTTCGTGCAGTTCCTTGCGGGGCCGCGGGAGGTGCGACACGGTATCATCGGCTTCCTGTTGAAGCTGATCGCCTGGATCAGCCTGGTGATCGGGCCGTTGATCCTGTTTCTGTTCTTTCAATTGCAGTTTCTGCCGTATCACGACGAGACGGTCACGTGGTCGCAGCGGATCTTTGTACTGCTCGATCTTGTGCTGGTGTGGCTGCTCTGGCCGAAAGTGCTTCTGGTGCGGGCGGACGAGACGGCGCGGTCCAGGATCGTGCTGGTCACCGAGCGCATACTGTGCGGCGTGGTTAGCCTTCTGGTGCTGGCGATCCCGTTCGGAATCGCAACGTTCCCCGGCGAATGGCTGACCGCACGACTGCCTTCCAACCCGCTGCGGGCGGCATTGCTGGAAGGCACAGTGGATGACATCACGCGAAGGCCCACGAGCCCGCTGTCGAATGTGCTGGTTCTGCCTGGCCTTGACGCCATCGACCGCGCGAAGTTCGACAGCGAAGATAAGATTGCCGCCGTGAAAGAGACCCTATCGCTGCGTGGGCGGCATCTGGAGGGTGCCATCCTATATGGCGCCGATTTACGCAAGGCCGACTTTGCGGGTGCGCAGCTCCGGGGCGTGGAGCTCGAGGGTGCACAGCTCCAGGGCGCGGATCTCGAAAATGCGCAGATCCAGGGCGCGTCGCTCGAGAATGCGCAGCTCCAGGGCGCGTTTCTTTCTGGTGCACAGATCCAGGGCGCGAATCTCGATTCTGCACAGCTCCAGGGCGCGTTTCTCGATGGTGCACAGCTCCAGGGCGCGTTTCTCGATGGTACAAAGCTCGAGAGCGCGGATCTCGATTCTGCACAGCTCCAGGGCGCGCAGCTCATTGATACACAGCTCCAGGGCGCGCAGCTCATTGGTACACAGCTCCAGGGCGCGTTTCTCGGTCGTGCACAGCTCCAGGGCGTGTCGCTCAAGAATGCGGACCTGCAGGGCGCTGAAATCCGCGGGGCTTTCGTTTGGCGAACCGAAGCAGGGAGAGAAAGCGGGCGCCGATGAGCACTGCCAGTGGTCGAAGGCCGACTTCGAGGCGCTGAAGCAGGCGATCAGAACCACGGTGCCCGAGGGCGTTCGGATGCATATGGCGCTACAGCATATTGATCCGCTGGACCCCGACCGTGCTCTCGACAGCGACCGTGCCATCGAGAAGGCCGACTTCGAGGCGCTGAAGCAGGAGATCAGAACCACGGTGTCCGACGAGGGTGGTGAGGCGCTACAGAGTATTGATCTGATGGACCCCGACCGTGCTCTCGACAGCGACCATGACATCGAGGCGGCTTGGAAACGGCGCCGCAGCCCGCCGACTGCCGAGTTTGAGGAAGCGCGCTCGAAGGTCTGGAAGGAAATCGGATGTGCAGCCGACGGAGCACCCTTTGTCGTCGCGGCTCTAGTCGAGCAGCTTAGAGGGTTTGGCAACGTCTTTCCAAGCGAGTTTGCCAACGACAGTCCGCATCCGGCCCAAATTGCCGCCGCGTTCCTGCGTGACGATTGCGCCGGTGCGAGTTGGATCAGCGCGTCCACGCGGGCCAAGCTGACGGAACTGGCGAAGCACGCGCCGGCGGTCGCCGCCACGCCAGCCGCCGCCAAACCCTAGCGCTCGCTCACCACGGTCACAGCGGCGCTTCCAGCAATCGTTGTGCTGGAGGTGCCGGGGTAGCCCGGCCCCCGACATGCCGTCGTTGATGAAGGAATGATTGCGGGCCTGAGGGCCCCCGCGATTGCGCCAGAGAGACCTCAATGCGATGTTGAAGACTCTGGCCTGATGACCGAGAGCGCTTTTCATGAGAGGGAGGCCACGATGCTGCAGAAACTTCATCACGTCGCCTATCGCTGCAAGGACGCGTCGGAGACGGTTGATTTTTATACCAACGTGCTGGGTCTGAAATTTTCGCATGCCATCGCGCAGGATCGCGTGCCGTCGACGCAGGCATGGAACCCGCATCTGCACGTGTTCTTCGAGATGGAAGACGCATCGTCGATCGCGTTCTTCGAGTTGCCAGAACTGCCCGCCATGCAGCCCGATCCCAACACGCCAAACTGGGTGCAGCATCTGGCGCTGGAAGTGAAAGACATGGCGACGATGCAGGAAGGTGTCCGCCGGTTGCGAGACCGCGGGGTAGAGGTGATCGGCCCGATCGACCACCATTTCTGTCAGTCCGTCTATTTTTTCGATCCGAGCGGGCATCGGCTGGAGATGACTGTTCGGACGGGGGCGGAGGGCGATGCAGAGCGGTTCGCGAAGCAGGCGCGGGCAACGCTTGCCGAGTGGGAGGCCCGCAAGGCAGCCGCGGCGCTTGCGCGGTAATTCCAATGGTGGGACCGGCCCGCGGACGGCGTTTATTGCCGTGACGGGTGCTGGTGATCAGGGAAAGGCGTGGATGCCGATCGTCATCGGCATGACGAGGTAGGCGTGGATGCCGATCGTCATCGGCAAGACGAGGTAGGCGTGGATGCCGATCCTCATCGGCATGACGGGGTAGGGCTGCCGGTGAACGGTGTCGGTGTCTTCCATCGGGGACCGTAACAGGAACCGTGTTTGCCAGGAATGGACGCGGATCAGGGTTAATCCTGCGAAAATTCGCCTGATTTGCCGCCGGCCTTGTGGGTTACCCGGAGGCCCTCGATCCGCATCGAGCGGTCAACCGCCTTGCACATGTCGTAGACTGTCAATGCGGCGATGCTGGCCGCGGTCAGGGCCTCCATTTCGACGCCGGTCTGACCGGTTGTGCGGACCGTCGCCACGATCTCCACCGTGTTCGCATCCGCGTGCGCCTCAAGATCGACGTTGACGGACGAAATCGGCAGCGGATGGCACAGCGGGATGAGGTCGGCGGTGCGCTTCGCCCCCATGATACCGGCCAGCCGGGCAACGCCGAGCACATCGCCCTTTTTGGCGGAACCCTGCTGGATCATCGCTAATGTCGCCGCCGCCATCACCACGCGCGCCCTGGCCGTGGCGGTGCGCGCCGTTACCGGCTTGGCCGAGACATCGACCATCGCCGCGTGGCCGGACTGGTCGAAATGGGTGAACCCGTTCATGCAGGTCCCTCGCCGAGCAGCGCTTTCACGGCCGCGGTGACATCGGCCTGGCGCATCAGGCTCTCACCCACGAGGTAGCAGTTCGGCCCCACCGCGGCCAATCGCCTCAGGTCGGCGGTGTTGCGGATGCCGCTTTCCGAGATCAGGAAGCGATCCGGCGGCACCAGGGGGGCGAGTTCTTCGGTGACCGCAAGATCGGTTATCAATGTCTTGAGATTGCGGTTATTAATCCCGATCAGTGACGTTTCCAGCAGGAGGGCCCGGTCGAGTTCCTCGCGATCATGCACTTCGACCATGACATCAAGATCGAGGCTCATGGCGAGCTGTTCCAGCTCCCGCGCCTGCGCGTCGGTCAGCGCGGCCATGATCAGCAAGATGCAGTCGGCGCCCATCGCCCGGCTTTCATAGATCTGCCAGGGGTCGAGCATGAAATCCTTCCGCAGCACCGGCAGGTGCACCGCCGCCCGCGCCGCCTTCAGATGCGCCGGATCACCCTGGAAATGAACCCGCTCGGTCAGGACGGACAGGCAGGTCGCACCCCCGGCCGCATAGGCCCGCGCGATTGCCGCAGGATCGAAATCCGGGCGGATCAGGCCGCCTGATGGCGAGGCCTTCTTGATCTCGGTGATCAGGCCGTACCGGCCGCTACTCGCGGCCTGTTTCAGGGCGTACCCGAATCCGCGGGTTGAATCGTGGCGGGCCGCGATGTCGTGGCGCAGTCCGTCGATCCCCCGGGCCGCCTTGCGCACCGCTACATCCGCCCGGACATCGGCACTGATGCGGGCGAGGACATCCGGCATCGAACTGTCATCGTCGTCGGCCATCGGGTCTCCCTAGAGCACGGTGACGGCGCTCACCCGCCGCAAGGTATCCAACGCGGCGAGTGCGGCTCCGGATGCGATGGAACGAGTGGCCACGGACACACCCTCGCGCAAATCTGCTGCCTGGCCGGCGACGATCAGCGCGGCCGCGGCGTTCAGCAGCACGGTATCGCGGTAGGCGCCCGGGGCGTTTCGCAGAACCGCCTCCAATGCCGCGGCATTGAAACCGGCGTCGCCGCCCTGGATTGCTTCGATGGGCGAGCGGGCGAGACCGGCGTCCTCGGGTTCGACCACGAAGCTGGTGATCCTTTCGGCGTGCAGTGCGGTGACCTGGTTCGGGCCGGCGACGGTCAGCTCATCGAGGCCCATCCCGTGGACGATCCACGCGGCCTCGTGCCCAAGCGCCGCGAGCGTTTCCGCCATCGGCCGCGTCCAGTCGGGGGAAAACACGCCGCTGAGCTGGCGGCGTACCCGAGCCGGGTTGGCCAGCGGACCGAGCAGGTTGAAGATGGTGCGGGTTCCGAGTTCGACCCGGGGGCCGGCGGCGTGGCGCATCGACGGATGGTGGCGCGGCGCGAACAGGAACACACAGCCGGCCTCCGTCAGGATCGAGGGCAGTGCGCCCATCGGCGCGTCGACGTTGACCCCGAGGGCGGTCAGCACATCCGCCCCACCGGTGCGTGAGGACAGCGCGCGGTTGCCGTGCTTGGCGACCGGCACGCCGCAGCCGGCGACCACGAATGTCACCGCTGAGGACACGTTCAGGGTGCCTGCGCCGTCGCCGCCGGTGCCGCAGACATCGATCGCGTCAGCGGGTGCGTCGATCGCGGTCATTCTGGCCCGCATGGCGCGCACCGCGCCGGTGATTTCAGCCACCGTTTCGCCGCGGAGACGCATGGCCATGAGGAGGGCGCCGATCTGGGCCGGCGTGGCTTCACCCGACATGATGATGTCGAACGCGGCCTCGGCCTGGCCGTCCGTCAGGGTCTCGCCGGCGGCCAGTCGGGCGATGACCGGCTTCAGATTGGAGGACATAACTCAGAGCCTGAAAATCAATCGAACTTGAAAATGAATGCCCTCTGGAATCATTGGAGTTTTCCTGTCATCTGAGGAGGGAAGAGGGCATCCATTTCAAACTCTCAGGCGACGCGGCCAAGGGGGCTGGTGACCGGCGCGTTGGTGCTGCGTGTCAGATTGAGGAAGTTGGCCAGGATGGTGTGGCCGTGCTCGCTGGCGATGCTCTCCGGGTGGAACTGCACGCCGTGGATCGGCAGCGTCCGGTGGTGCATCGCCATGATCAGCCCGTCACTGGTCCAGGCGGTGGGGACGAGCGTCTCGGGGATCGTGTCGCGCTCGACGATCAGGCTGTGATACCGGGTGGCGCGGAACGGGGAGGGCAGTCCGGCCAGGATGCCGGTGCCGGCGTGCGTGATGTCGGACACCTTGCCGTGCATCGGTTCGGGCGCGCGGATAACCTTGCCGCCGAACGCCTGTCCGATGGCCTGGTGGCCGAGGCACACGCCCAGGATCGGCACCTTGCCGGCCGCGGCGGCAATCAGGTCGAGGCAGATGCCGGCTTCGGTCGGCGTGCACGGACCGGGCGACAGCACGATCGCCTCCGGCTGCATCGCCCGAGCGTCGGCGACGGACAGCTTGTCGTTGCGCCAGACCTCGCACTGGGCGCCGACGTCGCCCAGGAAGTGATAGAGGTTGAAAGTGAAGCTGTCGTAATTGTCGATGAGGAGAATCATGATCTCTGGACTTTTGCCGCCGGATATCTTTGGTCCGGCGGCGGGCGGCGGTCAATCATGGAACGCGGGTGAGCCCGAGGCGGCGGTGATTCCGCCATGCCCGGCTCGGAAAGGGCTGTCGTGCGGGCTGATTGGCGGTTCACAATCGACGAGTCCTGGCAGGGCATGCGGCGTATCCTCGTCATGGGTCTGCCCGGACGCGCCCGCAACCTGGCGCTGGTCGACAGCCTTGGCGGCTGGAGGATTGTCCTGCACGGCCGGGGTGCGATGTGGCGTTTCATGGCCGAATGACAGCGTCCGGCGCCGGGTTGCGGCGATGGCCCGAAACGCACCGGAGCCCTTGCAACGGCGCGTGGAACGGCCAGTCTGTTGAGACGGACTGGAGGGCTCGCATGGCCGACGACGAGATCGAGATCACTGGCAAAATCCGTGACAAGCTGATCGAGCGGAAGCAGGACTGGGCGCGGCAGGGGCGCCTGCTGACCGGAGCCACGGCCGATCCGGATCGCGACCGGCTGCCGCCCGGGCAGCGTCTGGTGAGGGACTGGCCGGTGCTCGACCTGGGTGCGGAACCGAATGTCACCGAACAGAAATTCCGGCTGGATGTCGACGGCGCGGTGGAGAATCGCCTGAGCCTGCGGCTGGATGAGTTCATGGCGCTGCCGCAGAGCGAATACGTCTCCGACATGCACTGCGTCACGCAGTGGTCGCGCTACGACAACCATTGGAAGGGTGTCCCTGCGCAGGCGCTGCTGGCGATCGTCAAGCCGTCGGCGGAGGTGAATCACGTCATCTTCACCTCGTTCGACGGGTACACCGCCAACATCCGGCTGGACCAGTTCGATCAGCCCGATGTGTTCCTGGTCCACCAGTGGGAAGGCAATCCGATCCCGCGCGCGCACGGTGGGCCAGTGCGGATGCTGGTCCCGCGGCTGTATCTCTGGAAGTCAGCCAAATGGCTGCGTCGCATTCATTTCACGATCAGCGACCATCCCGGGTTTTGGGAGGTTCGCGGCTACCACAACAACGGTGATCCGTGGCTGGAGGAACGTTACAGTTGAAAGCAGCCGGCCATGTCCGGGGGGAGCCTGCTCGCGGGCTGCGGACGAGACGCTGACAAGAGTGGACATCCCGCGCCTTGGGCCTGATGGGACTTATGATACGCGTCTTGTCCCCTGCCAGATTTCGGCTTCGGCATCGGGCGGCATCATATCCCGAGCGACCTTCAGCGCCTCTTCGTCATCGTGCAAGACGACATCGCGCGGAGGGCCGGCGAACTGGCCATCGGGTGTGAGTTGGTAGATTCGATAAGGCGGCATCACCTATCTCCGACCCCGGCGAGGCGGGCGTTCGACCATCCATCATCAGCGCCCGACCGTTGCATCCGATGACGATTTGATCTCTATCACTTGGGGTGACGCGGCGCGAATCGTGTGTTGTTAGTTGTCATATTTGTGATTTCGATGACACGTGCGCTTTACAATTTGGCTCGGGGGAGCGCAGCGTTTTGGCAGGTTCTGGGTGAGCGCTACCTTGGATGCTTTAATCCGGTCTGACCGCGATATGGGAGAAGCCGAATTCGACGCCAGTTTGCAAAATTGGCTTTGCGTTCTCACTGTTTGACGTCCGAGTCTTGATGCCATCAAACCGTCAGACTGACCGAAGAGAAAATTCGACACGTATGTTTGGGCGAGAGTTGGACGGGTTTCTGAGTTTCGTTCTATCTTTTATTGATACGGCTCCCGAGAATTCGGTTGACTCCGTCTCGACGTTCCGGCGGCGGTCGTTGCCCGGCCGGCAGGCGTGGTCTTGTGCCTGGGTCGATTTTTGAAGGCAATGGCACGCCGAAACGGCGATGTCGGACTTCGCGGCCGGGTCGCGACCAATCTTTTATGCACCCTCCGCGTCCAGTGTTTGCGGGTGGTCCAGCAACGACATCAGCGAGCCGGGGTTCGAGACGAGATCCGCGACTGTGTGCCCATCCAGCACCGCCATGAAAGCCGCGAGCGCGCGGTCCAGTGGGTTCGGCAGCAGGCAGGCAGGTTGAATGACGCATTTCGAGCAGGGCGCCAGGGCCATGTCGGGTTCGGTGCGACGGATAACATCGCCGATCCGGATATCAGTGGGCGAACGGGCCAGGCGCAGTCCACCGCGCTGGCCGCGCAACGTGATCACCGCGCCGCTGACAGCGAGACCCTGCGCTACTTTCATCAGGTGATTCGACGAGATCCGGAAAGCCGACGCAATTTCCGCGATTGTAACGAAACGGTCCGGATGAAGCGCCAGGTACATCAGGGTCCGCAGCGTGTAGTCGGAGAAGGTTGTCAGCCGCATCGCTTCCCCCCTTTCTGTCCGTCCGAGAAGTCCCGCGGGTCGGTTCAGCGCGGCATTTTCGCCGCTGGGAGCCTCGGCAACTTGCCATGATTTCCCCGCATCGTGGCTGCGTCGCCTCGTTCCCAGCGAAAATGCCGCGCTGGCCATCCGCCGCCAGAGTTCTCGGACGGATACTTTGTGTTCAGTCATGCTTAGGAAGTTTCTGCCCGACACGTAAGTGCTGAAATCGGAGCGCGACCTTGATCGCTTCAACGTGGCGTGATGCACGCAGAGAAACCGAGCTTTCAGTACCGTCGACCAACATCGTCGAACGGGATACCGCAGACCACGATTGGGGAAATCGCCGCATGGGCGGCTTTCCGATTCGCGCAAGAAACGCCGTACCGCTGCGGTTTCCTGGTTCGCCTCCACCTGCCGTGCCCGGCGCCGGCGGTCCCCGACCACGCTCGGGAAGACGAGGGGGGAAAGACGAGGGTCGAGCCGGGTGGTGACACAGCAGGGCTACGTCAGGCGAGCGAGGATTTCCGCGATCACGGCCTCGAACATCGCAGTGGTCAGTCGTCCGGTGTTCGTGTTCAGCCGGGACACGTGGTAGCTGTCGACCAGCAGCAGGCCATCGGGCAGCGTATGAACCGCGCCGTGGGTAAACAAGGTGTGGCTCGCACGCAGACCGCATGCCCGAAGCACCGCCTTGTGGGACACACCGCCCAGGGCGAGCACCACGCGCAGGCGAGGCATCGCCGCCAGTTCGCGGGCCAGGAACGGGTTGCATCCGGCGACCTCCACCGGTGTCGGGAGGTTGGCGGGAGGCACGCAGCGGACCGCGTTGGTCACCCGGCAATCGCGCAACGCGACCCCATCGGACGGATCGGCACCGTATGTGCCCGCCGCGAAGCCATATTTGATCAACGTCCGGTAGAGCAGGACACCGGCGAAATCGCCGGTGAACGGTCGCCCTGTCCGGTTTGCCCCGCGCACGCCGGGCGCCAGTCCGACGACCAGAAACCGGGCATCCAGCGGCCCGAAGCTTGGGACGGCCCCGTTGAACCACGCCGGGTTAGCCGCCTGATTAGCCTCGCGGTAGCCGACCAGGCGCGGACACAGCGGACAGTTGGCCGGCGGAGACTGGACGTTCATTGACCCGGCCTTGTGCCCGCGCTGGTCAGGTCACTTCATGCGGGTCGGCATAGGGTTCGGCCGGCGTGTTCCGCGTGCCTGGGCTGCGCTGCCGCGGTTCGGTCTGCCGCCGGGTGAATTCCGGTGCGATTTCCGCGAGTTCCAGGAACTGGTCGCACTGGCGGCGCAATTCATCGGCCACCATCGGCGGGCTGCTGCGAACGGAGGACACCACCGACACCCGGACGCCCTTGCGCTGAACCGCCTCGACCAGCCGGCGAAAATCCGAATCGCCACTGAACAAGACAACGTGATCGACCTTGTCAGAAAGCTCGAGCATGTCGACCGCAATCTCGACGTCCATGTTGCCCTTCACCCTGCGCCGGCCGGCGGCGTCGGTAAATTCCTTAGCCGGCTTGGTCACCAGCGCATAGCCGTTGTAGGCGAGCCAGTCGGTCAGGGGCTTCAGCGGGGAATATTCCTCCGTCTCCAGCACCGCCGAATAGTAGTAGGCGCGGATGACATTCGCTTTTTTCTGGAAATACGTCAAAAGATTGCGGTAATCGACATCGAATCCCAGGTTGCGAGAAGCCGAGTAAAGATTTGCACCGTCGATGAAAAGGGCGACACGTTCGTTGGGTAGAAAAGACATCGGAATACCTTGTTAATCTGGTTGCAAATGGGTGGAAAGAACCGAAAGCGGTCCGTCCCGGCTAAATCGGCGGACGTGAAGGAGCGATCACTATAACCATGAGTCAATTTTGTGCACACCGAAACGGTGATGTGATTGCCCAGAGTTGTATAGCCCTGATCGGTTTGGGTGCCAATCTGCCGAGTCGAGAGGGCCGGCCACCGCTGGAGACCTGCAAACGAGCTGTCGCTATGCTGGAATCTTCGACCGGACTGCGGATTGTCGGGCTGTCGCGCTGGTTCGAATCGGCGCCGGTTCCTCCGTCAGGCCAGCCGCCCTATGTCAACGCGGTTGTGTCGCTAAGCGTTGAACCTGGGGCGACGATTGATCCGGCAGTGTTGCTGTCACGCCTCATGGAGATAGAGGCGGCCTGCGGGCGGCAACGCAGCACGCCGAATGCGGCGCGGACGCTGGACCTGGACATCATCGGCATCGGCGATCTTGTGCGGGATGCGCCGGACCCGATCCTGCCGCATCCGCGCGCGCATCTGCGCGCGTTCGTGCTGGCACCGCTGGCCGATATCGTACCCGACTGGGTTCATCCGGTCCTTGGTCAGACCGCGGTCGAACTGCTGGCGCTGCTGCCGCCGCAGGAGATCCGGCCGCTCTGATCAAATCGGCGCGTCCGGCAATGGGCATTTTCAGTGCTTCGGCCGCCTGAATGCCGCGGCGAGCGCGGCATCGGCTTCGACGACCGAAAATGCGTCCGGGTCGAATTCCTCACCAGCCCACTCACGCTGCTCTTCGTGTTGGGGATGGGCGGGGTTGGCGAGGATCTGAAGCAAATCCGCATAGCCCCAGGTGCCGCCGCAATCCTCGGGCGGGCAGCGCCGCTTTCCGGCGGTACAGGCCGGCCAGGGTTTGGCATTGGCGGGCGGATGCGATTTCTCGACGAGAACCGTATGTTCCCAGTTGTCGCCGAAGTCATAGGTGTAGGCAAAGTGGTGCACGCCGGCTTCGACCAGGGCGCTCAGCGGCAGGCGACTCTCGTCGGCAACGTCGTCTGTGTTGGTGGGATCGCCGTACCGTTCACCGGCAACGTCGAAGTCGTGAAGGTGGCTGTCCTCCCAACCCATGGTGCGCTGGATCGCCACATGCAGGTCGTCGAGTGTCATGCTGGCGGGCATCAAAATCCGGCGCCAGATTGGCGGTTTGATGCCGCGCAGCGTCACTTTCAGGCTGAGCAGTTTTGTGTCGGCTTGGGATGCCGGTGCGGCTGTCCTCCCCAAGGATTCTTCCTCCGTTTACGGTGGGTGTGGTCTTGTTGAATCGTTGAGGTGACGGCGAGCGGACCATATCTCGCCGTCGAGTTCCAGCAGCGCAGCCAACTCCGCCTCGTGTTCGTAGCTAGGCATCAGCCGGCGCAGCGCGGCGTCGCGGCGCACGGCGGGGTGGAAGTAGATTTCGCTGTCGCCGTCAGGGAGATTGGTCAGCAGCCGGCGGACGCGATCGGTGGTCATGTGTCCGCTCCAGGCGAGGCCGAAGCAGTGGTCGTTGGTGGCGACGCCGGCTGCGCGGGCCTGACGGCGAAGGAGGCCGGTCCAGCGATACAGCAGTCTCTCGCCGATGGTTGCGGGCGTGCCGCAGCGTGCCATGACCGCTGGGGGTTCAGCGGGAATCCGGATGCGGCGTAACCCGTACGCCGCGCCGGCCCGCAGCATCATCGCTCCGACCGTTGGGTGCACATGCATGTGTTTATGGGCGTTGGCGTGATCCAGGGTCAGGCCGGTGGCGGCGAAGGCGGCGAACTGGGCGCGGATTTCGGCCAGAAGCTGGCGGCGGATGCGCGGGCGGAAGAAGTAGTTGAGCCCGAGCCGGAACTGGCCGGAGGGGAACTGGCCGGTGGGGTCGACGAGGTCCGGGATGTCTGTGGGCGAGAGCGTGGCCGGGCCCTCGATGACGACGAGATGGAGGCCGACCCGCAGCGATGGATTGGCGCGGGCGCGGCGGACGGCGTCGGCTGCGGCAGGGGCTGCGACCATCAGGCTGGCGGCTTGGAGGATGCCGTGGCGGTGGGCGCGTTCGATGCCTTCGTTGACGGATTCGGTCAGGCCGAAATCGTCGGCGGAGAACGTGACTGTTTTCATGCGGTGGTGCCGAAAGCGCAGAGTTCCGTGTCGCGTTTCCGGGTGTC
>JBEKLE010000157.1:0-12756 GCA_050010355.1 Rhodopila sp.
ATGGGTCGCAAGGCAGCGTCGATGCAGCGGTGTGCAGGACCCGCATGGGACAACGCCTTCAACATGCGGATGCGGAGGTGACCGTTCCCTGGGCGGAGCGATTAAACTCGTGTTATTTTGGTCACAGTTAAGGATTACGATTTGTTAAGATGGTACAAGGAGCTGCGATTCAAATGGTGATATACGACGGATGTTTTTGGTCGTGGGCAAGCGCGTAGTATATCTGAATTGCGGTTTTGTTCGGTTGGTAGGGCGGGGCGTGCGGACCCAGGGCCTGTTTTGCGCCGGGACCGGTTCTCACCCCAAGGCAGTCCTTCGCCGCTACGGGCTGTCCGGCCGGAGTTGGCCGGAAGGAAACTGGCAGGTTTGGAGCGGAGATCGTGAAAGGCGGGCAGGATCGGGTCATGATCCAAGCCACCCTGGAGAGGCACAGACGCGAGTGGTATGTCTTCTTGCATGCCCGTGAAGCAACTGACCACCTGGCCGACCGAATCCGACCTTGAGGCTGCAATCGAGGCCGGCCTAAAGCGCGCGTTCCCATGGCTCCCGAAAGAGTCGATCAGGCATCAGACCAAGTTCGCCTTTTCATTCGGGCGCTCCACGATCGAAGTGGATGGGACAACCGCATCTCGATCGGAGGCGCGCGCCGATATCCTGCTCCACTGGGGAGACGAGCCACTCGCGGTGCTCGAACTGAAGCGCGCCAGTGTCCCGCTGACGGCGGAGGACAAGGCCCAGGGACTGTCCTATGCCCGCATGCTCCATCCGCGGCCTCCGCTCGTGGTCGTCACAAACGGAGTGGATGTCCAGTTCCTGGAGACGCATACCGGGAACGATTGGGCTCCCAGCGAACCCGGCGAAGCAGCGTTCAAACAGCTGCTTGAGTCGGCGAGCCGCGCATCGGTCATCGATCTAAAGCAAGCGGTCAGTACCCTAATGGGTTCGAGCCCGGACATTTGGGTCCAGGCCGTGCGCCAGGCTTCCACCCTTATTATCGACGAGCTCTCCGGGCCCTGGAGTAACGCGACACTGCCGTTCGTCCGCGATTTCCTGATCCCGAGGCGAGCGACCTCGGTTGTCCTCGTCCTGCTGCGACGCGGGAGCCGGCTCATCACTGTTGAGGGTACGCCGATCGTCGGCAAGAGCAACGTATTGCGCGAACTCGTAGCTCAGACGGGGAGCTCCGGCGACAAGATCGTTCTCTATCTCGAGGCAGATTCGGGAGGAGGCGTCTTCCAGGCGCTGGCGAACGTATTCCGCAGCGCGATCTCTTGGCCGGTGACGCGTGAGGAAGCACGGGAGTGGGCCCTGCGCCTATCCAAGGCGGGTGGTCCGGCCCTCGTCCTGGCAATCGATGGCCTTGGGGCCGAGCGGGACGACCCCCATCGCGACATCGAGGATCTGACGTCGGTAGCCTTCGGAGAAGGCATCCAGGTCGTGGCGGCTCTGGACGACGTTATCGCTGAACGGGTCACGCTGAACTCGACAGGGCGCAATGCATCAGCAATCGGCCGCCGCGCGGATCGGGTCAAACTCGGGTTGCTCGATAACGACGAGTTCGCCCAAGCGCGGGCGGTTCTTTGGGAAAACGGGCTTGCCGTGATAGCGGGCGCTGAAAGCGCAGAGGAATTGCGCGTACCCTGGGTGCTGCGAGCGGCTGGGGCGTGTTATGAGGAGAGCCCGCGCCGACGCGACGAGAATCTGGCTGCCGGCATACCGCCGCTGCTTGGCCTAGAGCTCATCGTCCATGCTCGCGAGCAGTTCACCGACGACGAGCTACGGCGCCTGTTCAGGGGCGTCGCCGAGGCGGCGATAGCAGACGCAAGCGATCGCAAGCGGCCCGTCGGCTTAATTCTGCAGTCCCTCGCCGTGTTCGTCGTCCGCCGGAAGACGCTCCGAAATTCACTCGAGGCTGCAGAGATCGATGTTCTAATCGATAGGGCCCTCCTCAGGCCGTATCAGCCTCCTTCGGGTGAACCGCTGTTGATCGCGAGACACTCCGAACTCCTGGCAAGCGAGATAGCCGACCTCTTGGGGAGGGAGCTAGCGACCCGAGCCCAGAAAGACCCGACGCAGGCCGCTGACTGGATTGCCGGCGCGGCGGCGAACTTCCCCTTGGGCGACGTGGTGGCTGCACAGGCGATCCTCGATGCCACCATGCGCCACGGTGGCCTGCCGATACAGGTAATCGTTGCACTTTTGGAAACGCCGCCGCAGCGGCACGCCGTCAAACCCGGGACACGCACTGCGGTTTATTTTCCCGGTATCGGCAGTTTCGATATGACCTTCCGAGAAGGTGGCTCCATCGACGTCGAGGTTAGTGGACGCAGGCACGTCATCGAAGCTGATCCGGACGAGGAGGCGCCCTGCTTCTACGGCGATTACCATCCCTGGCTGATCTTGTCGCACCTGGCCGGGAAGCCCTTCATTTGGGGAAGTGACCTTGAGGACCGAGCTGCACGGGTGGATCCGATGCTATTGCTTGAGGTGGGCTCGTGCCCAACCGTGCTGCGGCTACCGGGTGGGACGCCGGGCCTAGCCAGCCTTCCTATCCACGATATTCCGGGCGTAGGGTCGATAGTGTGCCATGAAGCGGGTATCGTCGAGCCGATAACCTGGTCGATATTCCGCTTTCTGATTACGGAAGGAAAAGGTGCCGAAGATTGGGTACAAGAGGCCGTAAAAAGGGAATCATTGCCGCTCCTGGCGCGGATCGATATCGCGCTTCGAAGCGTCGCCCTCACGGCCGCCCCTCGCGTGGCGCCTTGGGCTCAACAGGCGCTTGAGACATGTGTTCGGCCAGCGCTACTAGCCTTGCCGCCTCTGCATCCGGGAGACGCCGAATGATGGGAGCGGCGCGCCCCAAAGGCGGAACCCGCCCAATTCGGCCACGGCGCCTGACGTCCGATCGTGGCCAGGCCGCCGAAATGGCGGTACTGGAACGGTGGCGGCGGCTGACCCGCCAGAGCCGCGCTGATCACCCCTGCACGTACTGGCCTTGCTGCTTTGCGGCCGGGGCCAGCCCGGGCACCGGCGCGTCCCGCCATCCCAGGCACGCGGCTGTGTCACCGATCGCGTAGATCCCCGGGACGACCGGGCGCAGGCTCGGACTGTCCTCCAGGCTTCGTTCGATGTCGCGCCGGGCGCGGATGACGGTGACGATCCACCCTTCGCGCGGGTCTGCCGACGGCGATGCCTCAAGCTTCATCAGCAGCTCCAGCACCACGGCGATATGGCTCCGAAGAGCGGCGCGTTCGGATCGGCCCACCGTCTCCACCTCATCGATGATGTTGGGCCAGTCGATTTGATCGTTGATGTTTTCGCCCGCGGCGAGTCGGCGCAGCAAGGCGCTCTGACGCTCCGACCATTCCAGGATATCGGTGTCATAGTCGCTCATCGCACCGTCCTTTTGTGCGGCGTGCTTATGTACGATCGGGGACAGGCCCGTCAAACCCACGATCGTTCAGGGGTGTCGCCTGTGGCGGGGCCGTCTGATGGCGCGGGCCCGTGCCGCGCTGTATACACTGGCCGCAATGCCCCCTGCCCTGCCAAGAGTCGCCCCAAGGGTCGCTGTCGTGCTGCCGCCGCGCGAGGGTTTTGGCCAGGGCCGCGCGGGGGCGATCGGTATGCTGGTCCGCCGGCTGGCGCGGACGCCGGGCTTCGATACAAGCTTCATCGGGGGCCGGCAGGATGGCGCCACGTTCCCCGACGTGGACTTCCGGCCCGTCAGGCCGTCGTTCTGGTCGCCTGCGCTCTGGTTTACTGCCAGCAGCAACCTGCGCTACGCCGCCGTGGTGGCTGAGGCGCTGAAGAAGCTCGGGCCGGACCTGATCGAGGTGCATAACCGGCCGGAGATCGCGCTCGCGCTTGCCGCCCGGCTCCCGTCAATTCCGGTCGTCGCGTTCCTGCACAATGATCCGTTCGGCATGCGCGGGGCCGCGACTCCGGCGGAGCGGACACAGATGCTGCGGCGGCTGGCGGGGGTGGTCACGCCGTCGGAGTACCTGCGTGGGCGCGTCCTGGACGGCGTTGTGGCGCCGGAGAGGGTTCCCGTTGTGCTGCCCAACTGCCTCGACCTGGGGGAACTGCCGCGACGCTGTCCTCGCGAACGGTTGGTGCTGTTCGCCGGGCGGGTCGTTGCCGACAAGGGGCCGGACGCCTTCGTAGCCGCCTGCGCCGCCGCCCTGCCGCATCTGCCGGGCTGGAGGGCGGAGATCATCGGCGCCGACCGCTTCAATGCGGACAGCCCGGACACCGGGTTCGTGCAGATGATCCGTCGTGCGGCTGAGGGCGCGGGGGTGCGGATGCTCGGGTATCGCGACCATCCCGAGGTTATGGCTGCCATGGCGCGCGCGGCGATCGTCGTGGTGCCGAGCCGGTGGGCCGAACCGTTCGGACTGGTCGCGCTGGAGGCGCTGGCGAGCGGTGCGGCACTGATCTGCTCGCCGCGCGGCGGGTTGCCCGAGGTTGCGGGTGATGCCGCGGTATATGTCGATCCGGACGAACCAGCCGGGATAGCCGCCGCGATTCGCAAACTCGCCGGCGACGAAGGTCTCCGCGGTGCCCTCGCCGAGGCCGGTCGTCAACGCGCCAGGCTGTTCGATGTGTCGGCGATTGCTTCCGCCCTCGCAGCGCTGCGCATGTCGGTGATCCAGCGTTAGGAAAGCGATCGCCTCAGAATTCTCGTGACGCGGCTATACCCAATGGCAATGTGACAGTTCGTCGCATCAATGCCGGACCGCATTGCGTGGGCTCGCCGATCCCGGCACAAATTCGATCGTCCAGCAAACCAGGGCAAGGAACTGTTCAATGTACCGTCTCGCTGTCTTTTTGATCGTTGTTCCGCTCGCTTGCGCAGCGGGGAAGGACAACACGGGCAGCCTTGATGCCTGCAATCGAGGCCGCGCGGAGGCCGCCAGGAAGGCCTCCGACTACCAAGGCGAGGAAAGAATGAAGCGATTGATCCAGGCCGATCTGACCCGGGCCGCAAATGAGGAAGCCGAAGGCGACGTTGATGAATGTCTTGAGGCGCTGGATCACGCAAACAAGCTGATCGCAGGACAATACTGACACGCTACGCCCGGGGTGCCTCCTCGCGACGCATTTCTTGTCCCATGGGCAATCCACAGCGATAGTTTCTGGTGACCAAGGATACGCGTGTTCACGATTATATGCAGCCGATGCGAGACCTCTGGTCCGGGGGTTCGCGGCGCGGGGGCAAATCTCCGGTGCAATAATCCTTAAATAAAACTGTCACGAGTTCCATGCCATAATCGGTCGCTTGTGTGCGATGATCTTGAGGTGGGGGCTGAGACGTGTCGCGCATCGTCGTGCTTGGTTTGTTGACTGCCATTCTTGGGTCAGCCGCGTTCGGTCAGGAAACGTCAGCCCCGGCCCCACCCGCCACGGTCATTCCTGATGTCACTATCGTCGGCAGCACCCCGCTGCTGGGTGCGGGCGTCGACCGCGACAAGGTACCCGCAGCGACGAACGTCTTGTCGCCGGGCGATATTGCGAGGACTGGCCCAGCCACGCTGACCGGCGCCCTCGACGACAATATCCCCGGCGTCAACATCGATGACCTGTCCGGCAACCCGTTCCAGCCCAATCTGCTGTTCCGCGGCTTCATTGCGTCCCCGAACCAGGGAGACGAGCAGGGCCTTGCAGTCTATGTCAACGGCGCGCGCTTCAACCAGCCGCTCGGCGACACCGTGAACTGGGATTTGTTCCCGTCGAACGCGATTGACAAAGTGAACGTGGAAGGCGGCAATCCGGTGTTTGGGCTGAACGCCCTCGGTGGTTCCGTGAACGTCCAGCTAAAGAACGGGTTCAACTATCACGGCGGGGAGATTGTCGGCTATGGCGGCTCATTCGGAACCGGCGCTGGCCAGTTCCAATATGGCGTGCAGGCTGGCAACACCGCTGCCTATTTCGCCGGCGACATCATTCAGGACCAGGGCTATCGCAATACCAGCGCCTCGACCCTTTACCAATCCTATACCGACCTTGGGTGGCGAGGACGGAACGCGGAAGTTCATTTCGGTGTCATCGCTGATTCGACCAGCCTCGGCAACCCGGGCGCGACGCCTGTCGAGCTACTGGCGGTCAACCGCGCGGCCAACTCAACAGCGCCGAATGTCGAACGGAACAAGTATGTCTCGCTCAATCTGAACGGCACCTACGAAATCAGCGACGCAACGTCGGTGCAAACTGTCGTTTACTACTCCAATCTGTCGCAACGGGTGGTCAATGGCATAACGGTCGATTCGGAGCCGTGTAACGATGGGTCGGGAAACCTCTGCGAAAGCCCCGGCGTCTTTCTGACGGATCGAAATGGCAGTCCGATCCACGATTTCCTGAACGGCGGTCCCTATGGCGGGGTCAGCTTCCAGGGGGTGGACTCGAACGCCTATGGCGCATCCGCCCAGGTCTCCGACAACCACACGTTATTTGGTTTCGGTAACCATATCGTCGCGGGCTTCAGCTTTGACGGCGGCGGCACGATGTTCACGGGCAGCCAGACCATTGGATTGCTGACACCGGCGCGCTATGTGGTTTCGCCGCAAGTTGTCGTCGATCAGGCGGATTTGTCGATCGCGCCGGTAAGATTATTCACCACCAACCGCTACTACGGCCTGTTCTTCACCGATTCTCTGAGCCTGACACCGAAGCTGACCTTGTCTCTCTCCGGCCGGTTCAATCTGGCGGATGTCGATCTTTACGACCAGATCGGCACCTCCTTGAATGGCACACATAGCTTCGACCATTTCAATCCCGGGGTTGGCGCCACTTATCAGGTGCTGCCAAATCTGGCAGTGTTCGCAAGCTATGCTGTAAGCAACCGAGCGCCCACCCCGTCCGAACTGTCCTGCGCGAGCCCGGCGCAGCCCTGCCAGTTGCCCAGCTTCTTTGTCGGCGATCCGAATTTGAAACAGGTCGTGGCGACCACCTACGAGGTGGGCGTGCGCGGCAAGTTCCCCGACGTGTATGGCGCCAGGGCGGTCTGGGACGCCGATCTGTTCCGCACCGACAGCGACGACGACATCATCTACCAGTCGAGCGCGCTCAATCCCAACAGCGTCTGGTACTCGAACGCCGGAACCACGCGCCGCCAGGGCGTGGAGGCGAACCTGACGGTGGTTCGAGGACCGCTGCACGCGCAGGTGGGATACGCTCTGGTCGACGCCACGTTCCAGTCGCCGCTCACGCTCAGCAGCCCGTCCAATCCGCTGGCTGACGCCAATGGCCAGATCCATGTCACGCCGGGCAATAAGATACCCGGTGTGCCCGAGAATCGGCTGAAGTTCATCCTCGAATATGACGTCACCGACCGGTGGACTGTCGGCGGATCCGGCATCCTCAGCAGCGGGCAGTATGCATTTGGTGACGAGGCGAACCAGAACCCGCAGATCCCCGGCTACTTTGTGCTGAACCTGAACACGAAGTACCGGCTCACCGACCACATCCAGTTGTTTGCGCTGGTCGACAACGTGCTGGACCGGAAATACAGCACCTACGGCCTGTACGCTCCGGTCGCCGGGTTGCCGGCTCCTGAGCTGCCGAGCGGCGTCGTCACGAATCAACGTGTCGAGAGCCCGGCGCCTCCAGTCGCTGCCTACGGCGGCATTCGCGTCACTTTCTGAGACGAGCGACGTCTTCCGTCGTCTAATGGAACAAACGCGACAGTCCCAGGTCAGTCGTTGCGTGGACCGTTGTTTACCTCCACCGTCAATCGACATGTCGTTCTACATCACGATACCGATTCAATTCATGAAAACTGGATAGAAAAGCGTGAGCGGCGGAAGTAACGCGTACGCGAGCGTCATCAAAGTGTCTGATGTTGTTCACTGGCAGAGGACGTCAAGATGTCGGATCATCAGCCCAACAATTTCCGGGGGCACGTTTCCTTGCAGCAGGATTAAGCCTGATCTTGCAGTGATGTGACGAGAGCGGCACGACCGGATGACGGAACCTGGCGTGGCGAATGCAGCCGGCTCAAATCGATATCAGGTATAAGCTGATGTTTTCGACCAGTGTCGCTTGGCGTCCGCCTGTCCGCTTCATGACAATCTCTTGAGATTGTCATGCTTCCGATAAAGACCGGTCGGTTTCTGTATGTTTCGGTCAAACCGTACGGGGCAATGGCGAACGGGCCGCATGCCAGACCGGTTGTCCTGCAAAAAAGGAGGATTGATCATGACGGCGCTCCACTATCGAGGACTGCTGAAGAGTGGCCTGCTCGCCACAACTTTGCTCACCGCTCCGCAGATTGGGCACGCTGCGGTGGACACGCTTACTGAAGGGAACAACGGCGAACTTCCGCTGCCGACCGGCCAGTATGTAACCCCGACGGTGCCACTGACAAATGCAGTGCAGCAGGAACTCAATCCTGGCCTGCCCGGTTACCCGAACTTTGTCGCAGGAGAGGCTGCGCGGGCG
This sequence comes from Rhodopila sp., assembly GCA_050010355.1. Lineage (GTDB taxonomy): Bacteria > Pseudomonadota > Alphaproteobacteria > Acetobacterales > Acetobacteraceae > Rhodopila. Next base: position 8,440 of record JBEKLE010000157.1, read on the forward strand.
CAGCTTAGCCCGGACGGCACCACTCTGGCCATCATCTGCGCCGGCCAGAACAGCCTGTATGATTCGTCCGGCAACGTCGATAAGGCGAACTCTACGCAGTATATCTTCCTCTACAACGTAGTGGGCGCCAACAAGACGTCGCCGCAACTGACGCAGGTGATCAAGCAGACCAACGCCCATGTCGGCCTGGTCTGGTCGCCTGATGGCACCACGCTGTATGCCACGGGCGGCAACGATGATGCCGTCTACGCTTATACCAAAAGCGGGGGCGTCTGGTCGCAGTCGGCGAAGATCGCACTGGGTCACATCCCCGGTGGCGCGACCACAGGCGTCGGTGTCGGCCTTGGTGTCGAGCCGAATGCCAGCGGACTAGGGAGCTCCGCCGACGGCAAAACGCTTGTCGTCGCCAACAACTTCAACGACTCGATCAGTGTCATTGACACCACAACGAAGACGGTGCGTTACGAGCATGATCTGCGGCCTTATTATGGCAACAACGAGGGTACCAGCGGTGTCGCCGGCGGGGAATATCCGTTCGCGGTCGTCATAAAGGGCACGACCGCCTATGTGTCGTCGTTCCGCGACCGTGAGGTCGTGGTCGTCGATATTTCCTCTCCGACCGCCGGTAAGCTGATCACCCGCATCAAGCTGGACGGCAATGCGGTCGGGATGACGCTGGACGCGGCGCAGGTCAATCTTTACGTCGCGCAGGACAACGCGGACGAGGTCGCGGTCATCGACACGTCGACCAACAAGATCACGACCGAGATAGATGCACGCGCCCCGTCCGGTATGCTGACCGGCCCGCACTACACCGGCGCTTCGACGTTTGCGGTAACGATTTCTCCCGATGGAAAAACCCTTTATGCGGTCAATGACGGCTCAAACTGCATTGCCGTCATTCCGCGGACCGGTTCGAGCGCCAACACGGTCATTGGCCTGATCCCGACAGCCTACGCGCCGAAGGACATCACCTTCAGCCCGGACGGTTCGTGGATGTACATCATCAACGGCAAGAGCGACACCGGCCCGAATCCGCAGTACCTTTATGGCAACACCGCGCTGATCACCCATATTACCTATCCGGGCGGCAACACGGCCGCGGCCGCGGCGGGGCGGGCGTCGAACGAGTACCAGTTCCAGTTGGAACATTCGACTCTGGTCAGCGCCCAGGTGCCAGGCGGCAGCGATCTGTCGGCGATGACGGCTCAGGTGGCAAAGAACAACCTCTACAGCGTTCCGGAGAACTCGAGCGACGCAGTGGTGATGAACTTCATGCACGAGAAAATCCAACATGTGATCTACATCGTTAAGGAGAATCGCACATTCGACCAGATCCTTGGCGATCTTGCCAACGGTGCGGACGCTGACCCCTCGCTGGTCGCATTCGGCCGCAGCATCACGCCGAACTTCCATCGTCTCGCGACCAACTTCGTCACGCTGGATAATTTCATGGATCCCAGTGATGGCAGCATGGATGGCTGGTCCTGGACAATGCGCGGCCGCGTCACCAGCACCGAGGAGCTAACGCAGCAGATCAACTACGCCGCCGTTGATCGCGGCCTATCCTATGAATCCGAAGGTTCGAACCGCAACGTGCCAATCGGTGTGGCGACGACCGCGGGCCGCGACGCGGCGACGAAAGGGGCCTTCACCCAGGGTTCGAGCAGTCTGCCCGGTGGCACCGCCAACCTCCTTCCGGGTTCTGCCGACGTCGCCGGCACAGACTCGCCGATCGGCGAACAACAGGGCCACCTGTTTGACTCGATCCTGAAGGCAAACCTGACGGTCAGGAACTACGGCTGGCAGTGCGACAACATCGGTGCGACCACTTTCAGCAACGGCGATCCGATCACCAATGCGGGCGAAGCGGGTGTCGTTCAGGTCGCTGCGCTGAACCCTGAGCTGGCACCGTTCACCGACGTCTATTTCCGCGGGTTCGACCAGACCTACTCGGACCAATGGACGGTCAATGAGTGGAACCGGGAGTTCATGGACTACATCGCCCACAACAATCTGCCGAGCCTTGAAACGGTCCGCCTGAGCCATGATCATACCGGGAGTTTCACCACCGCACTTGCCGGCGTGAACACGCCCGATACCCAGGAGGCCGACAACGACCTCGCCGTTGGCCGTCTCGTCGAGGCGGTGGCAAACAGCCCGTATGCCAGCAACACGGTGATCTTCGTTACCGAGGACGACAGCCAGGATGGTCCCGACCATGTCGACTCACATCGTTCGACCACCTACGTCGTTGGTGCGTATGTGAAAAAGCACGCTGTGATCAACACCCGGTACAATCAGGTGAGCGTGTTCCGCACCATTGAGGACATTCTTGGCGCGCCGCACGTCAACCTGAATGACGCCTATCAGGCCCCAATGGCAGATGTGTTCGACACCGCCTCGAACGGCGCATGGTCGTACAGGGCTGTTGCCTCGACGATCCTGAAGACGACGTCGCTGGCGCTGGCCGACCATGGCATCAAATACGCCGAGGGGGCCGATATTCTGCCCCGGCACGACGCAGCTTACTGGGGCAAGGCGACGCGCGGTTTCGACTTCTCGGGTGAAGACCGCGTGCCGGTAGACCTCATGAATGAGGTTCTGTGGGAAGGGCTGATGGACGGTAAGCCCTATCCGACCCATCGCTCGGGCGTAAAGATGGGTCACGTGGACATGACTGAAAACTAGCCGGGCGGCTGACCGGCGCGGGGCATTGCGGTGCCCCGTTGCATTTTCAGGCCCTGGCTCCGCCGCGGTCCCACTACGCCGCCGTGAATCGCTGCGCGGGCGTGGTTGACGGCCCGCGCCACACCTATATTCCTGCTCCAAACAGCTTTGGAGCCAAGATCATGGCTGACTTGAATACGCAGGTGCCGGTAACGGTGCTGACCGGCTACCTCGGCGCCGGCAAGACCACCTTGCTCAACCGCATCCTGACCGAGAACCATGGCCGCAAGTATGCCGTGGTTATTAATGAATTCGGAGAACTGGGCGTCGACAACGACCTCGTCGTGGACAGCGATGAGGAAGTGTTCGAAATGAACAACGGCTGCATCTGCTGCACCGTGCGCGGCGACCTGATCCGCATTGTCGGCGGGCTGATGAAGCGGCGCGACAAGTTCGACGGGATCATCATCGAGACTACGGGGCTGGCCAACCCGGCCCCGGTGGCGCAGACGTTCTTTGTCGATGACAACGTGAAGGCGAAGACCCGGCTGGACGCGATCGTCACCGTGGTGGATGCCAAGCATCTGCCGGCGCGGCTGGCCGACAGCCACGAGGCGGCGGACCAGATCGCGTTTGCCGACGTGATCGTGCTGAACAAGACTGATCTGGTGACACCCGACGAACTGGACGCTGTAGAAGCGACGATCCGCGGCATCAACCGCTTCGCCATTATCCATCGGACACAGCGTGCCGAGCTGCCGATCGCGCAGGTGCTGGACCGCGGGGCGTTCGACCTGTCGCGCATCCTCGCGCTGCACCCGGATTTCCTGGATGGCGATGATGCCCACGAGCACAACGAGGATGTCTCGTCGATGAGCTTCGAGGTGGAGAAGCCGCTCGACCCGGAAAAGTTCAACGCCTGGATCAGCGTGCTGCTGCAGGACAAGGGCGCTGATCTGCTGCGGACCAAGGGTATCCTGCATTACGCCAACGATGACCGGCGGTTCGCGTTCCAGGCGGTGCACATGATCGCGGACGGGGCCTTCATCGATCCGGCGAAGGCGGGCGATCCGAGGACCAGCCGGCTGGTTTTCATCGGCCGCAACCTGAACCGTCCGCAGTTACGGCGGGGGTTCGAGAGCTGCGCGGCGGATTGACGCCCGTGCCGAGGCGGGGCTCGATACGGGCATTCGCGCCCACGTCCACAGGCCATGACGTATAGAAAGAACGATCCATCATGAGCCAGACAGCCGAAGCGGGCTTCCTGCTGAATTCCCGCGGCGTTCACCGTGACCTTGATGCGTTCGTTGTCGCGGCGCGCTTCTCTAGCGACGGCCGGCACACGGCGTTCGGACTGGGGGACGGGTCGGTGCGTATCGCTCGGGCCGGCGATCCGAACATGGGGGCTTCATTCAGTGTGCATGACGGGGCCGTGCTCGATCTGGCGGCCGACCCGGCCGGCGACGGCTTCATCTCCGGCGGGGACGACGGCAAGCTGCGCCGGGTTACCAGCGACGGCAACGTATCCGACGTCGCCAGCTTCGGGATGAAGTGGGTCGAGCACGTCGCCACCTACGCGCTTGACCCAAGCCGGGGCGACAAAGGCAAGGGCCTGATCGCGGCGAGCGCGGGCAAGATCGTGCGGCT
>JBEKLE010000158.1:0-12737 GCA_050010355.1 Rhodopila sp.
AGGTCGCAACGGGTGCCTGTGTCGAAGGGCCGTGCCGCGGGGCGCAGCTCGAACCAGTACGGCTCTGCGTGCTTGACGGCGATATCTGTGTGACCGGCGTCGTTCTGGCGGACGACGACGCGGAAGACACCGCGGCATAGCTGGCAGTGGACGATCCACGCCGCGCCGTTACGCGCAGTCGAGCCGCCGGCCCGGAGCGAGCCGGGTAAACCGACAGCCCCGGAACAGCGGCCTGATCCGCATTCGTTAGAGCAACACACGCTGACTGGAACAGTCGGGGTGCTCGCTCAACCAAAGCAATAGAGCGCCCCGACTCTTTCCAGTCAGCCAAAGAGCGCTCTGGTATCGCGCATTGAAGAGCGCGATACGTCGTAATATGTTTGAATTATCCAACCCTCGCGGCCAATCGTGGCCGCTGCACGTTGCACGCTTCTCTGTGATCAAATACTAGCCGAACTTGAACAGAACGCCGAACCCGCCGCGCGGGTAGGTCCATTCGATCTCGCCCGTCGCGGCGCAGACCACGCGGCAGGTTCCGCACTCCAGGCACCCGTCCGCCGTGATCTCGACCTGGCCGTGATCGTTGACCTCATAACAGTGCGCCGGGCACACGTTGGTCAGGGCCATCAAGGCCGGCGACGGCGTGGCATGCGGCTTGACCCGGATATGCGGGCGGCCGGCGTCAACCACGTACCGATTATAGTACAGCTTGTCCTCCACCTTCATCGCGACGGGAGCGTTGGCCATCGTTGTCATGTTCTTGCCCTCTTGATCAAACGTTCAGCATGTATCGACGAAATGTGACTATTCGGCCGCCCCGGTCAGCGCGGTCAGCGGAACGAACGGTTTGCTCGGCGGCACGGCCGGCTTGATCGCATCCTGGTGCACCTTGAACACGCGCTCCTCGATCGGCGAGGAGCGTACGAAATCCTGATACGCCGTCTCAAGGTGCGATCGACAGGCGCGCCGCAACGCATCGTCATCATCGAGGTCCTTGAGTTCCGCTTCACGAAGGTACTGACCCATCCGGCGCATGATATGCAGCCGGGCGACATTGAGGATGGCGGGATCGTAGGGCAGATCGAGTGCTACGAAGAAGTCCTCGGCCGAGGACAGGCCTCCGAGTTCGCTCATGATGCTCATGCGTTGATCCTTTCAGGCGTGGGGGTCTGACGTTCGGCGCCCGCGACGGTTCGGGCGGTGTGCTGCATTTCGGCCAGCCTGGCCTCGAGGCATTCGATGCGGTCGATCAGCGCGGCCAATGCATCCCCGACCGGATCGGGCATCAGATGATGCTCGAGGTCTATACGGCTATCGATACGGTGGCGTTTCCGCGCCGAACGTACCACCTTGCCGGGGATGCCAACGACGGTCATGCCGGGCGGCACGTCCTCTATGACGACCGAGTTGGCACCGACGCGCACGCCGCGACCGACCGTAATCGGCTCCAGCATCTTTGCGCCCGCGCCGATCAGCACGCCGTCTTGCACCGTCGGATGTCGCTTGCCGGGGGACCAGCTTGTACCGCCGAGCGTCACGCCATGATAGATCGTTACGTCGTCACCGACTTCCGCGGTCTCGCCAATCACCACACCGGCGCCATGGTCAATGAAGAAGCGGCGGCCGATCGTTGCGCCAGGATGAATATCGACATGGCTAACCCAACGTGCGCACCACGATAGCAGCCGCGCGAGGAAGCGGAAGCCGCTGCGCCACAATCGGTTGGCGAAGCGATAGCGGACCACGGCATGGACACCAGGATAGGTCAGCACGATCTCGGCCGTGAAGCGCGCCGCCGGGTCGCGCGCCTTGACGCAGACCACGTCTTCGCAAATCTGTCGCCACAGGCCGGCGCGCGGCGTTTCAATATTAGCCATGGATGCTGTCGCTGACATGATTACCCCCCGACACGCGTTGCGGCAGCCGGAATCGCGGGACAAATCATTGCAAGCGCGTCGGCCACCAAGGCACGTGCCATGCCGGCAGTTCGGACGGGCAAGTTCGGGTGTTCGGTCGGGGCGCTGACAAGCGTTGCCAGCGCGTCAATCCGTGGGAGTTCGATGCGGGTGTGGTGCATGGTCGACTTGCGGATCGCATGCGCTGTTTCCGATAGCTGAGCCGTGCCCAGGCGCTCATCGATCCTGGATAAGCTTACACTGACATGGGTGGCGCCACCTTGTATTGCGGCTACGGTATTGGCTGTCGCGAGGCCGAAATGGTCATGGCCACGGAATTCGAGTTCAAGGTCGGTTTCGGCACAAAGCTGGCGGAACAGGCGGTGCGTGCGCAGCGGGTGCAGCACCCCCATCGTGTCGGCGTAGCGAAACCGGCGGGCGCCAGACGCCTCGGCTGCGGCGATGACATTGTAGACCAGGTCCAGGTCGACCCGACTAGCGTCCTCGCCGCTGATCGCCACCGAAAGGCCGCGTTCACACGCATACTCGATCACACTGCTGATGCTGCGGCGATCGGCTCGCCTGCATGACAGGGGCACCGAGAGATAGACGGCGTCAAGCCCGATGTGGACGACGGTGTTGACGAAGCGCTTCGTCGCCGGACCCCAAAGGATCGGCTTTGCACGGGTGAGTGCCGCAACAACCCGAGCGAGATCGTCGATCGCGACGGTGCGGGAGGAGGGCAAGGCGAGCTCGACTTCATCGACGCCGGCCGCTTCAAGTGCAAGCGCAATCTCGATCCTGTTGCGAGAGGAGAACGTGGCGCTTATCGCCTGTGCGTCGTCGCGGAGTGTCGAGTCGTTCAAGACTATTGCCGGCAGCGAATAAAACGTCATTGTCCCCGACTTCCTAGTTGATGTGGGACTGAAGTACGTTCGGCGATGTCGAACGGTCGCCGAAGAGCGAAACCGCACGAGCGCGCTCAACGATTCGGGGCAGCACGTCGAGGACACGATCGACGTCATCACTGCCGTTCAGGCGAGAGAACGAAAAGCGTATGGCGCCGTGGGCGGCGGTGAACGGGACCCTCATCGCGCGCAACACGTGCGACGGCTCTGCCGAGCCCGATGTGCACGCCGAACCGGACGAAACAGCGATGCCCTCGCGGTCGAGATGCATAAGGATCGGCTCGGCTTCGGCACGGTTGAACGCTATATTGGATGTGTTTGCGAGACGATGGACAGGATCGCCGACCACCGCACAGTCAGGGATGCGCTGCAGGATGCCCTGTTCCAGCCGGTCGCGAAGATCATTTACCAGAATCAGGTCGTCATCGATGTGAAGGCCTGCGAGATGCGCCGCCCGGCCAAGTCCAACGATGCCGGGCACGTTTTCTGTTCCGCCGCGACGGCCGCGTTCTTGCTGGCCGCCGCGGATTAGCGGATGGAAGGGCGTGTCCTTTCGGACATAGAGCGCGCCGACGCCTTTCGGCCCGTGCAGTTTATGCGCAGAGATCGACAACATGTCGATCGGCGTGGTCTTGAGGTCGATGGGCAGCTTGCCGGCCGCCTGCACGGCGTCGGTGTGAAACAGCGCCCCCGCCTCACGAGCGAGCGCAGCCAGGTCGGCAACCGGGAACAGCGTTCCGGTTTCGTTGTTCGCCCACATGATCGAGACGATGGCGGTGCGAGGCCCAAGGGCGGCACGGTAGGCGTCCATATCGAGACGGCCTTTGGCGTCCACCGGAGTTCGGTGGACGCGAACCCCGCGACTCCGCTCGAGATGAGCACACAATGTCAGCAGCGCCGGGTGCTCCACAGCCGAAACGATCACCTCATCGCGGCCGTCATGGTTTTCCAGCGCAGACAGGATCGCTGTATTGTCGGCCTCTGTGCCGCCGCAGGTGAAGATGATCTCCTGATCGAGCGCGGCGCCAAGCAGGTCGCGCACCGCGCGGCGGGCTTCGCGGATGGCGGGGGAGACTGTCGTGCCGAAGGCGTGCGAGGAGGATGCGTTGCCAAACTGATCGGTGAAGTATGGCAGCATGGCAGCGAGCACCTCGGGATGTACCGGTGTCGTTGCGTTGTTGTCGAGGTAAACCGCACGCATACTCGCCTCCATTTGTCAGCGCACGTGTGGCACCGGTATAACGCGCAACGGCATGCCGAGGGCGGCGATAAGGCGCTCCTGGACGCCACTTATTGTGGCGCTGGCGAACATGCAGCCGACGCAGGCCCCGGTCATTTTTACGCGCACCAGGTCATCCTCGATGCCAACCAATTCGCAGTCGCCGCCGTCGGCACGCAGAAATGGACGCAGCTCCTCGATCGCCTCACTGACCAGGCGAAATCGGCGGTCGGCAGCGGTTTCGATTTCGGTTTGCACAGTCATGATCTCATCTCCGAAGGCTTTGTGCTCGCTAACCGAACGACTTGCCGCAGGAACAGCTGGACTTCGCCTGGGGGTTGTCGAAGACGAACCCGGACCCTTCCATGCCGATGACGAAGTCAACCGTGGTGCCTTCCAGATAGGGGATGCTGGACGGGTCGATGAAGACCTTCACACCGCGCTGCTCGACCGTCACATCGGCGTCTTCATTCGCTGCGACGAGACCCATTTTGTACTTCAGACCTGCGCAACCGCCGGATTCGACCATGATTCGCAGGCCGGCAATCGGATCCTTGGCGCCGTCGATGGCCATGCGCACGGCGTTGACTGCGCTTTCTGTCATGTTGATCACGATGCTACCCTTCGCGTCTGTGGTGGTTGTTATCTTGTTGAGCAACTTTGATGCCAACTGAAAACGCCCGTTAACGGCCGCTTTCCTGTTGGCGTGCATCGCATTGCCGGCGCGTGTCCGACATGCGACACGTCGGGTTCAGGACTTTCGGCGTCGGCATGGCGGCGCAAATGGTCCGCGCGGTTCGGATCAGCGCTATCTGGACAAAAAGGCGGACAAAAAGCGATAGACCGCGGGTGATCCGGCGATTTAAAGTAGGCCGAGTTCCAGCTTGGCCGCTTCGCTCATCCGGTCGCGGGTCCACGTCGGGGACCAGACAAGGTTTACCAGGACCACGCTCACACCGGGAACAAGCGAAACAATGTTCTGCAGCTGCCCCGGCAATGATCCGGCGACTGGACAGGCCGGCGTGGTGAGCGTCATTTCGATATAGACCAGGCCATCCTTGCGGACCATCAGGTCATAGATCAGCCCCAGGTCAACAAGATTGACCGGAAGCTCCGGATCGCGGACGGTGCGGATTGCGTCCATGACTTCGGCGCTCAGGACCGGATCGCCCTCGTCGGCCGGTGGCCGTTCGATCTTGGCCGCACGCGGGCGTGGGGCCATAGTCTCGTCCATTGCGCCGCTGGCGAAGGACATGGCGCTACTCGGTCTTTACGGTTGCGCCGAGGACACCGGCTTTGACGGCGGCGTCAACGGTGTGCCAAGCGAGGGTGGCGCATTTTACCCGCGCAGGGTAGGTGCGCACGCCGGTTAGCGGTTCCAGCCGCTCGGAGGCGTCTTCCAGGTCGGATGCGACCTCTATGACTTCGCCGGTCGTGACCCGAGCGTGGAAGGCGGCGAAGAGCGCTTTGGCCTGAGCAACGGATTTTCCCGTCAGGATCTCGCTCATCAGCGATGCGGATGCGGTCGAGATGGCGCAGCCGCGGCCTTCGAAGCTAACCTGTGTGATTTGGTCCTGCTCGATCTTCATGAACACGGTCAGCTTGTCGCCGCAGAGCGGATTGTGGCCGTGTGCAAGATGGCTTGGATCCGCCAAGGCGCGGAAATTCCGCGGTCGGCGTGCGTGGTCCAAGATGATGTCCTGATAGAGCTCACGTAGGTCCATGTCGGCTCCTCCTATGCGACGCCGAAAATATGCCGAGCGGCGTGGACCGCAGCGACAAGTGCATCGACATCGGACTCGTCGCTGTAAACCCCGAACGAAGCTCGGGTCGTCGCGGCCAGACCCAGGCGATCCATCAATGGCTGGGCGCAATGATGTCCGGCCCGCACCGCCACATTATGGGTGTCCAGCACCGTTGCGAGATCGTGCGGATGAACCCCGTCGACGGTGAAGGATACAACGCCGATGCTCTGCGCCCCGGCACCGATCACCCGCACACCCGCAACCGCGGCGAGCCGCTCCGTTGCATATCGGGTCAGCGCCTTCTCGTGATCATAGATCGTGTCGCGACCGATCGATTCGATGAAACCGATCGCCAGATCGAGGCCGATGGCGCCGGAGATGTCCGGGGTGCCTGCCTCGAAGCGCTGCGGCGGCGGCTGAAACGTCGACTTCTCGAATGTCACGGTTTCGATCATGTCGCCACCGCCTTGCCACGGCGGCATTGTGTCGAGGATCGCGCGCTTGCCATACAGGCCGCCGATACCGGTCGGGCCATAAAGCTTATGGCCGGAGAACACGTAGAAGTCGCAGTCCAGGTCACGCACGTCTACGGGGATGCGCGGCAGCGCCTGGCACCCGTCCAACAAAACCCTGGCACCCTGGGCATGGGCGAGACGCACCACCTCGCGTACCGGCACGACGTGTCCCGTTACGTTTGCGACGTGCGTGATCGCGACCAGTTTGGTCCGTTCGTTAAGCAGCCGGGCGAATGCCGCGATGTCGAGGCCGTTGGTTTCGTCCATCGGCGCCACGACGAGTTCGATACCAATACGGTCACGCAGGAACTGCCAGGGGACGATGTTGGAATGGTGCTCCATTTCGGAGATCAGCACCTGGTCGCCGGCTCGCAGGAACGTGGATCCCCAGCATTGCGCCACCAGATTGATCGCCTCCGTCGCGCCACGGACGAAGACGATCTCGCTGTCGTCCGCCGCGTTGAGGAATTTGCGAACGGCGTGACGGGATTTCTCGAATCGTTCGGTGGATCGCGTGCTCAGGCCGTAGACGCCGCGATGAACGTTTGCGTAGTCGGACCGGTAATAATCTGCAACGCCATCGATCACGATGGCGGGCTTCTGTGCACTGGCCGCGGTGTCAAGGAACACAAGGCCGGGGTTGTGCGCGAAGATCGGGAACGCGCGCCGCAGTTCGCGCGGGTCGTAGGTCTTGCCGCGCGGCTCGGACCAGTTCATTGGCCGTCTCCTTCCAGCCAGGCCGCCAGATATCGCCGCGTATACGCATCGATATCCGGGGCCAGCGCGGCGACGTCCAGCACCTCCGTCGCAAACGCCTCGATCAGCATCGTCCGTGCCGCGACCGGGTCGATGCCGCGGGACTCCAGATAGAACAGCGCCGCCTCGTCCAGATCGCCGACCGTTGCGCCATGGCTGCATTTCACCTCGTCGGCGTAGATCGTCAGTTCCGGCTTGGTATCAACCCGTGCGGTCGGGCTGGTCATCAGGTTGCGATTCAGTTGTCGCGCATCGGTGTCGTCGGCACCCTCGCTTACCATCACTGAGCCCAGGAACACGCCGTGCGCTCGGTCTGCCAGCACACCCTTCAGCAACTCGTTGGTTTTTCCGCCACGTGCCTGATGATCCACGGTCGGCGCAATGGTGGCCTCCTGATCGTCGCGCAAGAGATAAGCGGCGTTGATCTGCAGGCTGGCCCCTTCGCCGGCCATTGCGACCTGTATATCCTGCCGTGACAGCCGCGCGCCGGTGACCAACGAGAAGCTGTCGTAGCGTGCCGTCTCGGCAAGCCGCGCGCGGGTGACGGCGAGATGGATCGCCGCGGTATCCTCGGCCTGCACCTTCACATGTCGCAGGATGGCACCAGCGCCAAGATCAATGTTGGTGACCGCATTGGTCCATCCGGGCCCGCTGCCGATATAGGTCTCCACCACGCTCACCTCGCTTTTGGCGCCAGCAAGAATGGCGTTGCGTAGATGATACGCCTGCGAATCGGGGGCCTCGCCCAGATGCAGGATCTCGACCGGGTGCCGCAGGATAACGCCCGGCTCAACAGCCAGAATGAAACCATCTTCGAAGAACGCGGCATTCAGCGCGGCGAAGGATTGCGCACCGAACGCGTCGCTGGCGTCGAAGGCAGCCTGGATCAGGTCCGGACGCAGGTCGATTGTTTCGAAAACCGAGCTCAGCCAGACACCGCGGGGCAGGTCGCCGATCTGGCAAAGGTCGGGGGCCACACGGCCGTTCAACAGCACGATGCGATGCGCCTCGCCCGGGAGCCGATGCGCGGCCAGTTGGAACGGATCCGCACTGGCTGCCTGTGCCGGTGCCGGCAGACCGCGCGGCGTGATCAACGGCCGCAGATCGGTGAACCGCCACGCCTCGTCCGCCCGCGTGGGCAGGCCCAGTTCGATGAAGCCCTGCATCGCGCGGTTGCGCCATTGCTCCAGCCACGCGGGTTCCCGCGCCGCCGCGGCGCCGGTCAGGAACGCGTCCTGCAGGGCCGTCATGGCCGGATCGATCGCTACACCGCACATGGCTACGCGGCCTTGCCGAATGCGGCATAGCCGCTGAGTTCCAGTTCCGCAGCCAGGTTCTTGTCACCCGATGCGACGATGCGACCCTCGCTGAGCACATGCACGAAGTCCGGTTCGATGTAGTCGAGCAGACGCTGATAATGCGTGATCATAACGATGGCGCGGTTGGGATCTCGCAGCCGGTTCACCCCGTTCGACACCGCCCGCAGCGCATCGATGTCCAGCCCGCTGTCGGTCTCGTCCAAAATCGCGAGCTTCGGTTCCAGCATCGCCATCTGGAAGATTTCGTTGCGCTTCTTTTCGCCGCCGGAGAAGCCCACGTTCACCGACCGCTTGAGCAGGTCATCGCCGATGTCGAGCAGCTTGAGCTTCGCCTTCACCGCCTTGAGACACTGCGCGGCGTCCAGTTCCGGTTCACCCCGCCCGCGCCGCGCCGCGTTCAACGCCGCGCGCAGAAAATACATGTTGTTCACGCCGGGAATTTCCACCGGATACTGGAACGCCAGAAAGACGCCGGCCCGTGCCCGCTCGTCGGCGCTCAGCGCCAGCAGATCGCTGCCCAAGTAGGTGACGCTGCCCGCGGTCACCTCATAGCCGGCCTTGCCCACCAGCACGCTCGACAGCGTCGACTTGCCGGCACCGTTGGGCCCCATGATGGCATGCACCTCGCCCGGGTTGACGACCAGACTGACGCCCTTCACGATTTCCCGGCCGCCAGTCAGGCGCGCGTGGAGATTGTCAATTTTCAGGATGGCGGTCATGCGCGGCTCCAAACAAATGCGGTTTCATCCGACACTACCTTCCAGACTCACGGCGAGCAGCTTCTGCGCCTCGACCGCGAACTCCATCGGCAGTTCCTTCAGCACTTCCTTGCAGAAGCCGTTGACGATCAGCGAAACAGCCTCCTCCTGCGTCAGGCCGCGCTGCTGGCAGTACAGCAACTGGTCGTCGCTGATCTTCGAGGTCGTCGCCTCATGCTCGATCCGCGCCGAGGGCGTGCGGACATCGATGTAAGGCACCGTGTGCGCGCCACAGGTCTTGCCGATCAGCAGCGAATCACACTGGGTGTAGTTGCGAGCACCATGCGCCTTCGGCATCACCTTGATCAGACCGCGATAGGTGTTCTGGCCGCGGCCGGCCGAGATGCCTTTCGAAACCACGGTGGACCGCGTGTTGCGCCCCAGATGGATCATTTTGGTGCCGGTATCGGCCTGCTGGCGATTATTGGTGATCGCAACCGAATAGAACTCGCCCACCGACCCGTCACCCTCCAGCAGGCAACTCGGGTATTTCCAGGTGATCGCCGATCCGGTCTCCACCTGCGTCCAGGCTATCTTCGCACGATCGCCCCGGCACGCACCGCGTTTGGTGACAAAGTTGTAGATCCCGCCACGGCCTTCCGCGTCGCCGGGATACCAGTTCTGCACGGTACTGTATTTGATCTCCGCATCTTCCAGCGCCACCAGTTCCACCACCGCGGCGTGCAACTGGTGCTCGTCACGTTGCGGCGCGGTGCAGCCTTCCAGATAGCTGACATAGGCGCCCTTGTCGGCGATCAGCAGCGTCCGCTCGAACTGTCCGCTCTTGGCGGCATTGATGCGAAAGTAGGTCGACAGTTCCATTGGACAGCGAACGCCCGGCGGGATGTAGGCGAACGAACCGTCGCTGAACACTGCCGAATTGAGGGCAGAGAAGAAATTGTCGCCGGGCGGAACGACAGAGCCAAGATACTGCCTGACCAGATCAGGATGTTCCCGCACCGCCTCGCCGAACGAACAGAAGATGATCCCGATTTCGGCGAGCGTGTCTTTGAACGTCGTGGCAACCGATACGCTGTCGAAGACTGCATCGACCGCGACGCCGGCCAGCGCGGCCCGCTCGCCCAGCGGAATGCCAAGCTTCTCGTAAGTCTTCAGCAATTCAGGATCGACCTCGTCGAGCGACTTCGGGCCCGTGCCCGGCTTGGGGGCCGAGTAATAAGTCGATCCCTGATAGTCGATCGGCGCGACCGACAGATTCGACCAGTTCGGCGCGGTCATCGTTTGCCAGCGGCGAAACGCCTTGAGCCGCCATTCCAGCAGCCAGGCCGGCTCACCCTTCTTCGCCGAAATGAAACGGACGGTGTCCTCGTTCAGGCCGGGCGGCGCCTCGTCGGCTTCGATATCTGTTACGAAACCGTACTTGTAACCGTCGCCAGTTGCGGCGCGGACGGTATCCAGCGTGTCGGCGCTCATACTCATGGTGTGTTCGAACTTTTGGCCCCAGCGGAAGGCGTTTTGCAGTCGGTCGAATGTCCCATGACACCATCCCTTCGCGGTTGATGCTTGGGTAGGAGCAACCTTCGTGCCACCACCGAAGGCGTGCAAAATCATCTGATTTCCTGGTTACTTTGCTTCGGTAGGAGCTTCGATGTCCCGTTTGCGACAACGGTCGCAGCGAGGGTCTTCAGGCGGTGTCGGACAACTGACAGCCTGCTCAGATCAGAAAGCGGTTGCGGTGAGGCCGGCGGGACCTGAGAGGTGGTCAGCGTCCCGGCGCGACCTGCGAATGCCCGCGCCTGCTATCGCGACGGGGCGGGACGACCTTCAGAATCAGGGCCAACCGGGCGCCGTAACATTTTCAGGCTGATCGGTAGCCTGAACATACTCTACCTAAGTTTGAACGCATGATTGACACGCTTCGGACATCCCGATCAGCGCGATCATGGTCTAGAACTTTTGGATCGGAATGCCGAGCCTGCGTACCGCGTAACCGACCTGGCGGGGCGTCTGGCCGAGCAACCTGGCTGCCTTGGCTTGCACCCAGCCTGATTTCTCCATCGCGGCCAGTAATGTGTCATATTCTGGCGTAGCTATCTGTGGAATTTCCGGTTTGTCTTTGGAAGGCCCGCCGGTTTCCGAGATGTCCGATGGTGTTGCATTTCGAGGCGCCTCCGGCGGCGGGACCACGGTGCTTGCGGCGCGTGGCATGACCGGAAGCGGGATAGCGATAACGGGCCGAACGACATTCGGACTTTCCACAGAACCGCGGACAGGCATTGATCGTTCCGGCAAGCGAAGTCCCTGTCCTCGATGACATCGCCCGGCGTCATCGTTGCGGTGCGCTGCACACAATTCTCAAGCTCCCGCACGTTGCCAGGGAAATAGCACGACGTCAGCACGTTCATGGCGGAACGGGACAAAGTGTGGCTCTCGTCTTGTTAGTGCTATTGAAGCGGCTAAGGAACTCCCGGGCGAGTAGCGGGATGTCCTCGCGGCGATCACGCAGCGGCGGTACGGCGACGGCGACCACTGAAAGACGATAATACAGGTCGGCACGAAACGTCCCTTTCGCAACGGCATCCTCGAGATTGCGGTTCGTCGCGGCAACGATCCGCACATCGACTTTCAGCGTTCGGCTGCCACCGACCCGCTCGAATTCGCCTTCCTGCAGGACCCGCAGCAGCTTGGCCTGAAAAGCGGGTGAAATCTCGCCGATCTCGTCGAGGAACAGGGTGCCTCGGTCAGCCAGTTCAAAGCGGCCTTTGCGCAGCGCCAACGCCCCGGTAAAGCACCCTTCTCGTGGCCGAACAGCTCTGATTCCATTACGCCTTCTGGCAAGGCGGCACAGTTGAGCTTCACGAACGGCCCTTTGCTGCGCGTCGACAGGTCGTGCACGGCCTGGGCGAACAGCTCCTTGCCGGTGCCTGATTCCCCCCGCAGGACAACCGTTGAGGTGGTCCGTGCGACGATCCGGATGGTGTCGAGAACGCGGTGGATCTGGCTGCTGTCGCCGATAATGCGGCCGTACTGGGCGGCCCGTTCCGCCTCTGGCGGTGTTTCCGTACGCTGCTTCGCGAGGCGTGTCTGTTCCTCAAGAAGCCGGCTGCGGTCGCGCGTGATGATGCGGTGCAGTCGCACGGTCTGGCCGACCAAATTGGCGACCATCTTAAGAAAGCGGATGTCGCTGTCGATCTGCACTTCGCGCCTTTTCACCCAGGGGCGATCGATCGTCAGCGTGCCGATAACACGATCCCGATCCTTTACGGGCACGCCCATGAAGGCATAGTGCCCCCAGGCCGCCGTATCCCAGTCAAACACGGCGTCCTGTGCGACATCGGGGATCGCCAACGGGACTTCGGTCGCGACGAGCTGGCCGATCGCCTTCTCAGGCAGCGCCTCGAAGTAGACCTTTGCGTCGGCGCCGCAGAAAGAGCTCGACACCACCAAATCGGCATCGCCCGCCTCGTTCAGCAACGCGATCAGACCATTGCCCATGTCGAGGAAGCTTTTGAGGACGCTCAGAGTTGCGAACAGAATTTCGGTATTATGTAGCAACCGCCACCGCCGTTGACAGCCACTGCGATCTGGGAGAAGTTCCTGGGACGTTCCAGCAACGCAGGCGTTTCATGGCCCAGCACTTCCTCCTTTCGGCCGCCGCGCG
>JBEKLE010000159.1:0-13141 GCA_050010355.1 Rhodopila sp.
CGAACCAGGGCCACCGAATGAACAAAGAGATTGCAATGACGTCTGAAGACCTCGGATTCCTCCCGGCCACCCGGCTCGCGGAACTGATCCGCACGAAGCAACTTTCCCCCGTCGAATACATGCAGGCCCTGCTGGCACGGATCGAGGCGCACGACCCAAAGGTCAACGCGTTCGCCTTTTTCGCCCCTGACCGGGCGATGGATGCCGCCCGCGCCGCCGAAACGCAACTCATGTCCGGCGACCATATCGGCCGTCTGCACGGCGTCCCGGTCACCATCAAGGACCTCGCGATCACCCGGGACATGCCGACCCAGCAGGGCAGCTTTATCTACGAGGGCCACCAGCCCACCGAGGACACGCCGATGGTGCCGCGCCTGCGGGACGAAGGCGCCATCATTCTCGGCAAGACGACGACATCAGAGTTCGGCTGGAAGGGCGTCTCGCAGTCCCCGCTCACCGGCATCACCCACAACCCCTGGAAGTTCGGCTACAACGCCGGCGCCTCCTCGGCCGGAGCGGGTGCCGCCGCCGCGGCCGGGTTCGGTCCCCTCCACCAGGGCAGCGACGGCGCCGGTTCGATCCGCATGCCGGCGCATTTCTGCGGCGTGTTCGGCCTCAAACCCAGCTTCGGACGGGTGCCTTACTATCCGGTCAGCACCGGCGACCTCACCTCCCATAACGGTCCCCTGACGCGCACGCGCCCTGTTCCTGGAGGTGATGGCCGGCCCGCACCCGCTCGACTACACCACGCTGGAAGCCGGCCCGGCCGCCTATCACGCCAGGCTACATGAGGGCATCAAAGGCAGACGTATCGCCTACAGCCCCGACCTCGGCCACATCAGCGTCGATCCCGAAATAGCCGCGCTGGTCAAAGCCGCCGCCCAACGCTTCACCGACCTCGGCGCGACCGTCGAGGAAGTCGCCACCCCGTGGGCCGCTCCCGGTCCCGAGTTGATCCGCTTCTTCTGGTCCGCCCACCTCACCCGCCTCAAACCACACCTGGACACGTGGGAATCACGGATGGACCCGGGCCTCGTCGCCTGCATCAACGCCTCCACCAAGGTCTCCGTCGCCGAATACCAGCTCGCGCGCGAGCGCAAGATGTCCTACGTCGCGGACATCCACCGCTGGTTCCAGGACTGGGACTTCCTGCTGACGCCCGCCGTCTCCGTCGCCGCCTTCCCGGCCGACAAATTGATGCCCGGCCACTGGCCACCGCACGAA
Source organism: Rhodopila sp. (assembly GCA_050010355.1). Taxonomy (GTDB): domain Bacteria; phylum Pseudomonadota; class Alphaproteobacteria; order Acetobacterales; family Acetobacteraceae; genus Rhodopila. The sequence goes on from JBEKLE010000159.1 coordinate 1,225, forward strand.
TGGGACTGGGTGAGCTGGGCGGAATTCTCCTATCCGTTCAACATGTCCTGGAACCCGGCCGCCAGCGTTCCCTGCGGCTTCACCGCAGACGGCTTACCGGTCGGCCTGCAAATCGTCGGCAAGCGCTTCGACGACCTCGGCGTGCTGCAAGCCTCGGCCGCGTTCGAGGCCATCCAGCCCTGGGCCGGCAAACGTCCCCCGCTGCGCTGACCCCCCATGCCCGAAGCCGTTCATGCGTTTCTGCTGGGCTTCCCCGCCCTGTTCTCCATCGTCAACCCGATCAGCGGCGCGCTGATCTTTCGCACCGTCACCGACAGCCGGCCGCTGGACACCCACGGAAAACTCGCCCGCCAGGTCGCGATGAACTCGCTGGCGGTGATGATGGGCGCGCTCTGGGCCGGCTCCTACATCATGGCGTTCTTCGGCATCACGCTCGCCGCGTTGCGAGTCGCCGGCGGCGTCGTCGTTGCACTGAGCGGCTGGCGCCTGCTGAACGCGCCGGAATCGCATGATGAGCGGAAGCGGGACCAGGCCGCCTCGGCCGAGGGCGCCGACGACATCGCCCTGTTCCCGCTGACCATCCCGTTCACCACCGGACCCGGCACCATCGCCGTGGCGGTGGCACTTGGGGCCGGCCATCCGAGCCTGTCCGCCGGGCTGGCGTGGTTCTTCCTCGGCATGACGGCCGCGGCGGTCGCGATGACGGCCGTGATCTGGGTCACTTACAGCTACGCCGACCGGCTGACCCAGTTGATGGGACGCACCGGCACCCGCACCGTCACACGCCTGTCCGCCTTCCTGCTGCTGTGCATCGGCGTGCAAATCCTGATCACCGGTTTCGTAGACGTGCTCGAACCGCTGCTGGGGCCGCGATAAAAACCGCCCCCCGCGCGACGGCTTGGCAGACCGGTTCGCGAGACGGCTCTCACCGAGCTCACGTTCGTCCGAGCTATCGTCGCCGTGTCATGTCCGACCGGCAACGTGCCCGGCGGCTGTCATTTCAGTTGTGCGACGGTGTAGGACATGGTGACGCTGGAACCGATAATCGGCACCAGGACGGCCGGGAACAACAGAACCTGATACTGATAGGTGGCGGTAACCACGACGCCGGTCTGCCCACTCCCCACCCCCCCCGCCGACAATGCTGTCGTCTGTGCCGCGGACAGCGACAGGTTGGTCGGGTAGGCGTATTCGATGGCGGGCGTCGAGCCGTTCATCTTGACCTGCGCCATCGTCACGGTGAGGTTCGCGACCGATAGCTGCGGCGCGATGTTGCCGAATGCCGCTGTCGTGACGTACTCGTCGAGTTCGGTCAGACAAACACCGGATGACGTGTCGGAACAGTCGGCAAAGCTCATCGCATACTGCATGGCAAGGCGGTTGACCGCGGCATTGGCCCGCACGAGAGAGCCGATCGTGAAGATCCCACCCGCCAGAAGCACCATGCAAGGCGCGATCACCGCGAACTCGATGGCGACAACGGCGCGACGATCCGCGGCGAGAAGGCGCAGGAGGCGGCGCATCGTCAGTACAGCGGACAACGGACGATGGACGCCGATGTCATCGTCAGCAACGTAACGCCTGGCAACATAGGCATCGTCGTCTGGGCGCGCAGGACCATGGCAAGGCCGCTGCCACCTGAATCGACGCCGCCGTCGACGATCGCGACCGCGCTGCTGGACAGTGTCGAGAGCAGACGAACGTCCACGGCCAGATTCGACAAGCTGAGCAAAGCACCGCCATTGGTGCGGATCGAGGTTTTGAGCGTCGAGGGACTCGGCGAACAGGAAGTGGCGCCCTGCCAGGTGGTTCGCAGCGTTTCGGCCGTGGTCAGCACGCCGACATCGAGCGACGACTGCAACATGAAGTAAATCCCGATCTCGATGATGACAAACATCAGGCTGAGGAACAGCGGCAGTACGAATACCGCCTCGATCACGGCGACGCCGCGCCGGTCGCGGGCCAATCCGAGCAGGCGGTGGCGGCCGGACCCGTGGATTTTGCGCATCGCGTTGTTGCCCCTCAGTATTCGCCGCCGGTTGTTATCGAGAAGCCGGTAAAACTAAGTGTCGAGCCAGGCTGTGGGCCGGGAACCGGTATCGTTACGGGGCCGGACGGTGCGCCGGTCATGTAAGGGCTGCCGAGTGCGGTGATCTTGACGTCATCGATCTGACCGCCAAACGCATCGGAGGTGCCGAGCGCCGCGAGTGTCAGCCAGTAGAACGCCGGCTTCAGAATCTGTACCGACGCCGTGCGCGTCTGCGCGGCCGTTGCGTAGCCGCAGAGGTCGAGCAGCGGGCTGGTCGTTGACACGGTATAGTTGCTCAGGCTGATGCTGTTGGGCGGCACGGTCGGCGTCGTGCTCGTCGTGCCGTCCGGGTTGTTGTAGGACGTCGTCGATCCCAGTGTGGTGCTGGGGATCGGCGTGCTGGCCACCCGTGCATTGGCCATGAACACGCCGACCGCGTTGGTGTCGTGAACAAGTGTCCCCATCAAGTCGCCGCCTACCCTGAGGGTGCCGTCGCTGGTGTTGGCTGTCGGGAGTTGCGCGCCGGCGGGCGTTGACCCGCAATAATAAACCAAGGTCGTCCCTCCGAACACGATTTCCGAGATATAGTCGTAACTGATCTGGTAGTAGCCGGGAACCAGCAGGAACGGCCTGGCAATCAGCGAATTTGTGCCCCAGCCCAGTCCCAAACATTGATTGCCCTGCGGACACCCGGCGATCCAGTACGGAATCTGGTTGGTGGGCGCGTTGGCCCAGCCCTGCCCGGTTTCACCCCAGAACGACGAGGACCCAGTGCTTTTGCCGACATTCCCGTTGTTGTTGTAATTCGAACCATTGGAATAGCTCGGGCTCTCGAACGTGTCCTCGAACAGCACCGCGTTGTTGACCCAGGATGTCGGGAAGTTGTCGGCGACCGACCCCGAGCAGGTGCCCACACATAGCCGGATGTCGTCGATTATCCCACCGTAGCTGTCGCTTGTGCCGTCCGCGGCGAAGCTGAGCCAGTAATAGCCGGCTGTGGTGACGGTGATCACAACACTGCGCTCAAGCCAGTCGCCCGAATAAACGCATTCGTCGATCAGGTTGGACCCCGCAAGCGTCTGGGAGCCGTGGAGCGTGGTGTGGGTCGGCGGCGATCCCGTCGTGTTCTGGTCGAGATAAACGTTGACCTGGTCGGTTTGCGTACCCAGTCCGCCGGAATAGCTTGTGTCGGTCGCCCACGACGTATCCGCGGCGGTCGTGCCGCAGATATAGGACGTTTGATAGTATGTGTTGGCGATCCGCGCGTCATAGTACCACCGCAATTCGTAGGATCCCGCCGCCATATAGACCTTGGTCGAGATCGACGAATTTCCCGCGGTCCCCGATCCGTTGTCGCAGTCGAGCTCGCCGCTGTGCGTCCCCTCGGGAACCGTGGCCGTGACGTTACCGACGTGATCAATCTCCAGACAGTATCCCATGACGATCCATTCGCTGCCGTTCGAGCCGACATAGCCTGCATTCGTTGGCGGCGTGCTGACCAGCGGATTGGCGACCGAATGCGAATACCCCTCAATTTGGCCGCTCGGCAGATACCACCTCGTGTTGTTTACATTCGCGGTATTTTCGAATCCTTCCTGGACCAGCAGAGTCGCGGAGCCATCGGACGCCGGTTGCTGCGGAGTGCTCGCGAGTGCGGCGAAGCACTGGGCCGAGACGCCGACCGGAAGCGTCTTGATCCCGATTATCTGGATGATCGATGTGGCGACACTCGCTGCCAGCGTAACGTTGCCTGCCCCACCCTGTGTATAGGTGAATGGTGTGGCCGTGGTCTGCGTCCAGCCTGGGTTCTGGTCAGCCAGGGCCAGGGCGTAATAGCTATTGACACTGGCAGTGTAGGCCGTGGTTCCGCCGCTGCCGAACGCCAGGGACACAACGTTGGGGCGGTTGGAATATTGGCAGGTCAACGTCGCGACCGCCGAGAGTTGCTGGCGGGCCGTGTAGGCGCGTTGCAGGTCGGTTCCGGCGCCGACGGCCAGTATTAAAGTCAGGGCCGACACAGCAAACACTATGGCTACCGCGCCACGCCGATCCAGTCCGAAATTCTGCCTGATGATTCGGAGGAACGTTATCAGCCGCCGGTGCATTGCGCACCCTTGCGGCTTGGACCTTTGCCAGGGATAGAAACCTTACCAAAACGATTATCGTGAGGTTCGGCCGGACGGTCGGAGACAGTCATGACCTGACGACTTGCCAACACCGCTGCAAGGTGTTTGACCGATCGCGCCTGGCAGCAAGTGGCAGTCGCCGGAGATGGGTTCACAAATGTTTTCAAGTGCAATCGATCTTCACACTCTGAGTTGGATGCCGTTATCCGTGCCCCCTTGACGAAAGGTGGCGTTCGGACAAGTGGGTTTTGCGCATTCCATGTCGCCACTTAATATTCCGCGCCGGTTGTTATCGAGAAGCCGGTAAAGCTGAGTGTCGACCCGGGCTGCGGATCCGGAACCGGGATCGTTACAGAACTGGACGGCGCTCCGCTCATGTAGGGGCTGCCGAGTGCGGTGATCTTGACGTCATCGATCTGACCGCCAAACGCATCGGAGGTGCCGAGCGCCGCGAGTGTCAGCCAGTAGAAGGCCGGCTTCAGAATCAGCACGGACGCCGTGCGCGTCTGCGCGGCCGTTGCGTAGCCGCAGATGTCGAGAAGCGGGCTGGTCGTCGACACGGTATAGTTGCTCAGGCTGATACTGTTGGGCGGCACGGTCGGCGTCGTGCTCGTCGTGCCGTCCGGATTGTTGTAGGATGTCGTCGATCCCAGTGTGGTGCTGGGGATCGGCGTGCTGGCCACCTGTGCATTGGCCATGAACACGCCGACCGCGTTGGTGTCGTGAACAAGCGTCCCCATCGCGTTGCCCCCTACCCTGAGGTTGCCGGCGCTGGTGTTGGCTGTCGGGAGTTGCGCGTCGGCGGGCGTCGCCCCGCAATATGCAACCTGGGTCGACCCTCCGAAGACGACTTCCGAGACATATTCGTAACTGATCTGGTAGTAGCCTGGAACCAGCAGGAACGGCCTGGCAATCAGAGAATTCGTGTTCCAGCCGAGCTGGACGCATTGGTTGCCCTGCGGGCAGCCGGCGGTCCAGTACGGAAGCTGGTTGGTCGGCGCATTGCTCCAGCTCTGCCCCGCTTCACCCCAATATGAGGACGACCCGGTGCTCAGGCCGACATCGCCGTTGGTGTTGTAGTTTGTGCCGGAATAGGTTGGGCTTTCGAACGTGTCCTCGAACAGCACCACGTTGCTGCCGGAATTGTTCACCGCCAGCCATGAAGGCGGGAAATTGTCGTTAACCGTGCCCGCGCAGGTGCCCACGCACAAACGGATGTCGTCGATCTGGCCGCCGTAGCTGTCGTTCGCGCCATCGGCGGCGAAGCTGAGCCAGTAAAGGGCGGGCGTGGTGACGGTGATCAGAACGCTGCGCTCGACCCAGCCGGACAACGAGGACGACCATGGAGGGACCCAGGAATAAACGCATTCGTCAATCAAGTTCGAGCCAGCGAGCGTCTCAGTGCCGTCAAGCGTGGTGTGCACCGGCGGTGATCCGGTCGAATTCTGGTCGAGATAGACGTTGATCTGGTTGGTGCGTGAGCCGTAGGTGTTGTTCGAATTGTCGACGTAGCTGGCATCGTTGGCCCAGGACGCATCCGCGGTGGTGGTGCCGCAGACATAGGATGTCTGGTAGTAGGTGTTGGGGATGCGTGATGCGTACCACCACCGCAGTTCGTAACTTCCCGCCGCCATATAGGCTTCCGTCGAGATCGATGAATTGCCGGCGCTGCCCGATCCGTTGTCGCAGTCGAGTTCCGCGCTGTGGGTTCCCTCAGGGACGGTCCTGAGGTTTTCGCCGGCGACGTCCACCTCCACACAGTATCCCATGATGATCCATTCATTACCATGGGAACCGACGTAGCCGGCATTTGTCGGTGCGGTGGTGACCAGAGGGATGGTCTGGCCGGACTCGTAGGGCGAGATTGCACCGGTGGGGAGGTACCATCTCACATGACTAGAAGAAGAGCTGTTTTCAAAACCCTCGTTGACCAGCAGTGGCGCAGAGCCGTCGGGCGCCGGTTGCTGCGGGGCCCCCGCCAGAACCGAGAAGCACTGCATGGAAGCGCCGACCGGCATGCTGGTGATGCCGATTATCTTGACGATCGTCGTCGGAACGCTGGCGGTGAGCGTCACGTTGCCGGCGCCGAGGTAGGTGTAGCTGAACGGGGAGGACGAGGTGGTGGGCGTCCAGCTCACGTTCTGGTCCGCCATGGCGGCGGCATAGTAGCTGTTTACGGCCGCGGCGTAGGCGGTTGATCCACCGGCGCCGAACGCCAGAAGCGCAACGGTCGGCCGGTTGGAATATTGGCAGGTCATAGTCGCGACAGCCGACAGTTGCTGGCGGGCGGTGTAGACGCGCTGAAGGTCGATCCCGGCGCCGACGGCCAGTATCAACGTCAGGGCCGACAAAGCAAATAGGACGGCTACCCCGCCGCGCCGACCCTGCACTAACCTCTGCTTGATAATGGGAAGATGTTTTATCAGCAGCCAGTGCATTGCTTATCCCTCTGGCCATGGACCTGTGCCAAGCATCGAAACCGTGCTCGGACAAACGTCAGACGTTCGCCCGGATGGTTCGAAACAGTCATGACCCAGCGACTTGCCAACACCTCTAAATCACGTTTGCCCTCTTGCACGCTGCGGCAAGTGAAAGTCGCCACGGAAACCTTGGCAAGCGGCTCGGTCCCGATAACGACAAACCCGAATCCGGAGGCTCGTTTCATTAAGCTGCCTTATCGTCTATCCACCGTTCCGTTTGTTGTCAATACGAATCCTCAGGTGCCCCTGATGCACCGCGCAACCGGTGGAAGGGTGGCTGGGAACCCGCAGGAGCGCCGCCAGCAAGTCGTGGTTCGGAAGCGCAGATTTAGCTTCGCGGACTTTCGACAGCATCGGAAGCGGCGTGGCAGGGGATTCTGCGCCACTAGCGCCGCGGGCCTGCCCGCGCCGGTCTCTACCCGCGCCCGTCTCGGGCGCCCGCCGGTCAAGCCCAGACGCTGCCGCATCGCCGATGACCCAACCCATCGGTCGGTAGTCGTCGACGCCTTCCAGGAAACAAGCCAACCTCCCCGCCGCGTGGCACCGCCACGGACGAACCGGGGCCTGCAGCGACGCCGCGCTTCAAATGGAAATGGTGCATGCGATCGTACCACGATGAGCAGGCGTGCCGAAAATATGCGCCCGGGCCAAGCGTTTCGCGCGTCAGGCGAGAATCCGCCGCCAAAACGAGGCGAAACGCATCACAGTCCTTGGCGGACCTTCCCCGGCATTGCTACACTGCCCGGCGCGATTCGCTTGCTTCCCCGCCGTGCGGGGGGCAGAAGCGGCGGCCGGACCTGAATTAGGAAACTGACCATGAAGCTCAAGGCCGACCGCGCCACCTTGATTAAGGCGCTGGCCCATGTCCAGAGTGTGGTGGAGCGGCGGAACACCATCCCCATCCTGGCGAACGTCATGATCGCCGTGCGGGACGGGAAACTCACGCTCACCGCTACCGACATGGAAATCGCCATCGTCGAGGATGTGCCGGCATCGTCCTCGCGCAACGGCGCCTGCACCGCCCCGGCCGCGACGCTGTATGAGATCGTCCGCAAACTCCCCGACGGCGCCGAGGTCGAACTCGACCATCCCGGCGGCGACGCCCAGCTTTCGCTGCGGGCCGGGCGCTATGACACCAAGCTGACCGTGCTCCCGGTCGAAGACTTCCCCTCCATGACCGCCGGCAGCCTGCCGCACAAGTTCAGCCTGAGCGCCCATACCCTGCGCGCGCTGATCGATCGCACCAAGTTCGCGATCAGCACGGAAGAGACCCGCTACTACCTGAACGGCATCTACCTGCATCACGCCGACAGCGAGGGCACCCCGGTGCTGCGCGCGGTCGCCACCGACGGCCACCGCCTCGCCCGCGTGGAGGAACCGCTGCCCGCCGGCGCTTCGGCCATGCCCGGCGTGATCATCCCCCGCAAGACGGTGAATGAACTCCGGAAACTGCTCGACGAGGTGACCGGCAACGTCGAGATCGCGCTGTCCGACACCCGTATCCAGTTCCGCGCCGATCAGATGCTGCTCACCAGCAAGCTGATCGATGGCACCTTCCCGGAGTACGAGCGCGTCATCCCGCGCGGTAACGACAAGGTGCTGCGGGTCGGTTCAAAGGATTTCGCCGATGCCGTCGCCCGTGTGGCGGCGATTTCCTCAGAGCGTTCCCGGCCGGTGAAGCTGTCACTGGCGCGCGATTTGCTGGTCCTGTCCGCCTCAAGCCCCGAACAGGGCACCGCCACCGAGGAACTCGACTCCGACCATGTGAAATACGACGCCGGCCCGTTGGAGATCGGCTTTCAGGCGCGCTACCTGAACGACATCACCGACCAGATCCAGGAACAGGTCGAATTTCGCTTCGCCGACGGCTCCGCACCCACCGTGGTGCAGGACGCCGGAGATTCCAGCGCGCTGTATGTGCTGATGCCGATGCGGGTCTAGGACGCTCCCAGCGGCGAAAAACACTTAAGTCTGAAGGGCCCCACCTGAAAGGCCAGGGCGTGATCTTCCAGCGTAACAGAGACCTGCTCGGACAGCCGTGCTACCGCGCACCGCAGAATGGGGCTATCTCGTGGTCCGGGTTTCGTAGCTCGTGAAGTGTCCGGTCATGTGGACCTCCAGGAATCCAGGCTTTCTTGGACCGGGTGCGCAGTCACGAGGGGATACGCCGGATGCGTTTCACCGACAGTCTTGGCCGGTCGGAACTGAGCCAGATGGGCGGTGGCGGAATCGCTTGGGATGAGTGAACGCACGTGGCGTGATCGCCACCGCGAGTCCAGGCTTGCCGGCTTGGACGACCGGCGACTGGCACCGTCCATCCGCCGCGCACCGATGATCGAGATCGAACGGATGCTGCTCGATCGCGGCTTCACCCTCAAGCGCTTCCAAGAACAGCCAGGAGAATGGCACAACGACACGGTGCCAGGCTCACCTGCAGCGGAAACCCGCAGATCGTAGTGATTCAATAACTAATTCCGTCGTGGTCGGCGAATGCCGCAATGACGATCCGATCAAGCTATCCGGCTCATGTGCCCGAGCTCCCGGTTTTGTTCGTCGGACGACCGAGGTGGTGTGACATCATCACACGCCAGGGCGACCCGCAGGGCGCCCTGCACTCCAGGAAGACCCGACGTCCTGATGGCCGTCCCAGACGGCTGAGGCGACGCGGAACAGAACCCGTGAGGTTCCCATTAAGCCCGTCCAATGCAATGGCGCGAATTTTGCTTCTTCACGGCAGCTATTGCTTCTGCTCGGAAGCAACATGGTTGAACGAAAGGTGCCTGTCCTGGATCGCGATACGCATTGCTGTTACGGCCTGGGTGGCAGACGCGCCGGCTTCAGGCGTTGCCCGGACGGCAATGCTTTTCTGGATGGCGGCAGCGGGCTGGCGCAGCCTCCTGGTCCTGCCCGCCGGGTCAACGTCGGTACAGACTGCAAGGATTTGCGGCGGACGGAAAAGCACCGCTCGAACTCTTGGTCATCAACCGCCTGGGGTGCCGGGCGCACATCGAGGACGGCGTCGCGATGGCGCTGGGTGCCGCCCTTGGTCAAAGTCGTGCATGCCGGTGGCGCACGCATGCACGACGCCCGGAGCGGCGAGAACCGGACCTTCCACGGCGACCCCATACCGGGCCGCGCCGGAATACCGCTCACCCGCGTCCATGTCGCCGACGGCGTGCCGGTAAGCCGCCCGAAGCACGCCATCCCGTGACGACACGCAACCTCCCGGAAGGAACATGATCTGATGAGCGCCACCATAGACGACGTTCGGATCGCGACTGCTCCGCCGCTCCGGCGGGTGAAAATCCATCCGGTGGACGAGGTGCTTCCCGTCCCCAAGCTCGCCGCCTATGGGTTTCAGCATGTTCTCGCGTTCTATGCCGGGGCGGTGCTGGTGCCGATTATTCTCGCGGGGGCGTTGAAGCTCAGTCCGGAGCAGTTGATCCACCTGATCAATGCCGACCTGTTTACGTGCGGCATCGCCTCGCTTATCCAGTCCGTCGGCATCTGGAAGATCGGCGTCAGGCTGCCGCTGCTGCAAGGGGTGACCTTCACCGCGGTCAGCCCGATGATTGCGATCGGCCTGGCAGCGGGCGGGGGCACGGATGGCCTGCTGGCCATCTATGGATCGGTACTGATCGCCGGGCTGTTCACCTTCGGGGTTGCGGGTTATTTCGCCAAACTGGTCAAATTCTTCCCGCCTGTCGTCACGGGAAGCGTCATTCTGATTATCGGGGTGGCACTTTTGCCCGTTGCGGCCAACGACATTGTTCTGGGCGCCAGCCCGGCGGCGATCCAGAATCCCGTGGCACTCGGCAACCTGCTGTACGCATTTGGGACTCTCGGGCTGATCGTAGCGATCCAGCGGCTGTTCCACGGTTTCATGGCGACCGTGGCGGTCCTGGTCGGGCTGGTCGTTGGAACGTTGGTCGCGTGGTTGCTGGGGGACGCGCATTTCAGCGAGGTCGCCTCGGCGGACTGGGCCGGCTACACCTCGCCGTTCTACTTCGGTATCCCGACATTCAGCGTGACAGCCGTGCTGTCTATGCTGATCGTCATGGTCATTACGATGGTAGAGACAACCGGCGACGTGTATGCGACGGGCGAGATCGTCCGCAAGCGGATCGGCGAGGAAGATATTGCGCGGGCAATCCGAGCGGACGGGCTGGCAACGTTTATTGGTGGCGTGCTGAATTCGTTTCCCTATACCTGCTTTGCCGAGAATGTGGGACTGGTGCGTCTGACGCAGGTCAAAAGCCGCTGGGTCGTGGCGTCTGCCGCGGTGATCATGATCATTCTGGGCTCGCTGCCGAAGGCGGCGGCGATCGTGGCGGGCATTCCGCTTCCGGTGCTGGGCGGCGCCGCGCTGGCGATGTTCGCGGCGGTGGCGGTGGTTGGAGTGCAGACGCTCGGCAAGGTCGACTTCAACAGCCACAGCAACATCGTGATCGTCAGCACCAGCATCGGGCTGGGCATGCTGGTGACGGCGCAGCCTTTTGTGGCCGACGCATTCCCGAGTTGGGCACACATCATTTTTGGCAGCGGCATCACGCTGGGCGCGATGTCAGCGATTATTCTGAACGTCGTGTTCAACCACCTTGGCTCGCCGAGTGAGGCCGTCGCCGGCACCCCGAACGACCACCTCGTCACGCTGGCCGAAGTCAACGCCATGAGCCAGGAGCGCTTCAACTCGACATTCGGCAGTATTGTCGAAAACAGCCCGTGGGTGCTGGAGCGCACCTTCGCAATGCGCCCCTTCGCCGACACCATGGCTCTGCGAACCGCCTTCCACGAAGTTCTGCTGACGGGAACAATGGACCAGCAGATGCAGCTGATGAACTCGTTCGCCGATCTGGGCGATGAGGAAGGAGCCGAGGACGCCTATATGGTGGATCATGCCAAAGCCGGGATCGACGGGCTGCCACAAGACGAGCGGGATGAGGTCCGCGAACTGGCGGGGACGTACCGCAAGCATTTCGGATTTCCGCTGATCATCTGCGCACGGGAGGTGGAACGGTACGGGCGGGTGCTGGCGAGCGGGTGGTACCGCATGGCCAATTCGCCAAACGTGGAGCGTTCGGCGGCGCTGATCGAGATTGCCAAGATCGCCAACCACCGGTTGGACGAACTTGTCGCCAACGCCAATCCGATCACGTCGGCGCAACTCGACCGGTTCACGAAGATGGCGGCGTGATACAGGGTCCGGCCACGCTGGGCGGCCGACCCGTTGCCACCCGGACTACGAGGAAGGTGTCGACGCTTTCCTGGAGGAATAAACTGCC
>JBEKLE010000160.1:0-12574 GCA_050010355.1 Rhodopila sp.
AGCAAAGCGACGAACCACGCCGGGACGTCCGGCGCCAGGGTCGGCAGAGTCGAGACGATGAGCAACCGTCCCGTCGCATCCCGCAGTACGGCGCGAACGTGGCGGTCGCCATCGAAGGTTCGCACGAGCCGTCCAACGTCGCTTTCGGGATCGTGTGCGTTCGGGAGCCGATCAATCCCGTTGCGCAGCGTTTGCGCGCCGACGGCGAGTGCTGCCTGCATCTCCACCCGTACCGATCGGATGGCGTGCCAGCCGGACGCCGCCCCCGCGACGCAGAGGCTCACAAGCAGCACCATACCAATAGACGCGATCAGCCGGACGCGAAGCGACATGGCCGCGAGTTTCCCCCACGCGCGGATGTTATCCGATCTTCGGTGGTGCGCGAAGATCGGGAAGTTTTCCCGGCGATGTCGGGAACGCATGCCATCGACGGGCCGCGAGCGATGGGCCAGCACTGCGTGTCCGAAAAAGGGGAAGAAACTCCAGTGAGAACAGGTCTGGCGTACAACGCCCGCCACCCCGCGCGCAGACTGGCTTGCGTGGCCGCCGTCCTCGGGCTGGCCCACATGCCCGCCCGGGCGCAACAGGCACAATCCGGGGCGGCGCAACCGCTGTCGATGCCCGTGCCGCCGGTCAATATCGTCGGAGCCTCCCCGCTGCTGGGATCGGGCGTCGACCGCGACACGGTGCCGGCCGAAACGAACGTCCTGCGGGGCGATGACCTCACGCGTGGCGGCACCACCACCCCCGATGCGGTGCGGGCGCTGAACGAGCAGGTCGGCGGCGTCAACCTCGATTCGGCGTCGGGCAACCCCTATCAGCCGACGATGTTCTACCACGGGTTCGAGGCTTCGGCACTGCAAGGAACGCCGCAAGGGCTAGCCGTTTACGTCAACGGCGTCCGCTTCAACTCCGCCTTTGGCGACACGGTCAATTTCGACCTGTTGCCTGATCTGGCGATCGACCAGATGAACCTTGAGGGATCGAACCCGGTGTTCGGCCTGAACGCGCTCGGCGGCGCACTGAACGTGCAGCTCAAGAACGGCTTCACCTATCAGGGCGGCGAGATCGACGTGCACGGCGGTTCATTCGGGACTTTCGGGGGCGACTTCCAGTTCGGCAAGCAGAGCGGCAACACCTCGGTCTATGTCGCGGCGAGCGGGGTGCACCAGGATGGCTGGCGCGACCTGCAATCGTCCAATATCGAGAATTTCTACGGCGATGTCGGCTGGCGCGGCAACGCTGGCGAGCTACATCTCAACGTCTTGCTGGCCAACTCCAGGCTGAACGGTCCGGGCACCTCGCCGGTGGAGCTGCTTGCCGCCGACTCCGCCGCAAAGTTCACCGGCCCCAACGCGATCTACAACACCTTCATGCAGGTTAGCCTGTCAGGCAACGTGGCCGTCAGCGACACGATCTCGATCCAGGGCGCCACCTACTACAACAATTTCCTGCAGCGCGTGACCAACGGCAATGCCACGAACGATGTGCCGTGCAACGATGGTTCGGGACTGCTGTGCTCCGCCCGTAGCGTCTACAGTACAACGCTCGGCGGAGCCAGGATCCCGGCCTTCCTCGGTCCGAACCCGTTTTCCTATTCGGAGCTGGACAACCAGACCACAAGTACCAACGGTTACGGGGCCTCGGCCCAGGCGACCGATACGCAGACAGTATTCGGGTTCAACAACCATCTGATAGGCGGCATCAGCTTCGACGGCGCGCAGACCGAGTTCACCGGCGAGTCCTTTATCGGCGGCATCACCCCTGTTACCCGCGTGTTCATAGGCCCCGGTGTGATCATCGACGAGCCTGGCAGCAACCAGCCGGTTCGGGTGGGGATCAGCGACGCGTATTATGGCGCATTCGTTGCCGACACCTTCAACGCCACCGACCGTCTCGCGCTGACCGCCTCGGGCCGGTTCAACGCGGCTGAAATCAACCTCAGCGACCAGAACGGCGGCGATCTGACGGGTGATCATTACTACAGCCGCTTCAATCCGGCCGCCGGGGTGACCTACAAGGTGACGCCGTGGCTGACGGCCTATGCCGGCTACGCAGAGGCCAACCGTGCGCCGACGCTGGCCGAACTGTCCTGCGCCGGGCCGGCCGATTCCTGCAGCCTGGCCAACTTCTTCGTCGGCGACCCCAACCTGAAGCAGGTCGTTGCGCACACGGTAGAGGCCGGCTTGCGCGGTACAGTGCCGGTGGGGGACAGTGATCGTCTGATTTACAATCTAGGCTTCTATCGCAGCAACCTCGACGACGACATCATCTTCGTCAACAGCGTGACGCTGAACCGGGCGTTCTTCACCAATGTCGGGCAGACGCGCCGGCAGGGCGTGGATGCCAGCCTCCAGTACAAGACGTCGCGGTGGTCCGCTTATCTTGCTTACACCTATACCGATGCGACCTACCAAAGCGGCTTCGTGGAGGCGGCCGGCAGCAACCCGGCGGCAGATGCCAACGGCAACATCACCATCAGCCCGGGCGACCGGCTGCCAGGGATTCCGGCGCATCAGGGCAAACTCGGGCTGACCTACCATGTCACCGACCAGTGGACGGTCGGTGGCGTCCTCATCGCACAGAGCGGACAGTTTCTGTTTGGCGATGAGGCCAACCTGACGCCCCCGTTGCCCGGCTTCGTCACGCTGAACCTGAGCACCAGCTATCAGATCACGCCGCACATTCAATTATTCGCCTCGGTCGACAATGTAACGGACTCCAAATACTACACCTACGGCACGTTCTCGCCGACCGCGTCGGTGTTTCTTTCGCAGGCGCCGAATGCGACCAATCCGAGAGCGTACAGCCCGGCCGCGCCGGTCGCAGGCTTTGGCGGTCTGCGGGTCACGTTCTGATGGTTATGGTGCCGTCTTGGCGGCCTCCGTATCTGATCAAACGTCGGGCGAGCACAACGAGCGGGGGCCGTGAGCTTCGTCGGCGCGGGGGCGGTTCACGATCACCAGGAGGTCTCGGACGGCATGCTCACGTGACTGTCCCTGCAACGATTCGGCGCGCGCTCAGATCGGCGATCTGTAGCCGTGCGCTTCCGCCAATGGCGCAGTCTCCGGGCGGCGTCCCGCTCTCCAGCGCCGGCTCGGTTCACCGCCGCTGCTTCAGTTAATCCGGCACCATGAACCGCACCGACACCGGGCAATGGTCCGACAGCCGATCCTGCCACGAGCGGTCGGTCTCCCGGTAGGTCAGAACGCGAAACGTATCCGGACGCATCCAGTTGGCGGCAGCATCACCGGCCAGGATGTGATCGATGAAGTTCTCGCCGCCCCAGCAGGGGGAACTTTGCCCCTCGGTCGCGCGGACCAGCGGCGCGGCCTGGCGCAGTTCGGCCAGGAACGTATCGTTTCCGTCCATCCAGCGGTTGAAGTCCCCCAGAACCAGGAACGGTATGCCTTCGTCCCGCCGAGCGGTAATCCAGTCTGTGAGCGGGGGCACTTGGTCGCGGAGTTCCTCACAGACGTGGCTCTTGGCTGTCGTCAGCGGCTTGTCACGGCAGCCCTTCTTGAGGTGAACCGCCAGGATACGCAGATCGGAGGCACCAAGATGCAGCGTGATGTCGGCACCGCTGCGCAGGTGGTTGGCGCTCAGGCCGGCGAGGTCCGGGTTGATGTCGTATTGCAGCCCTCGGCGGACAACGATGCCGACCCGTTGCACAACGTGATCGCGGGTCATGTGGATGGAGTATTTGTCGCGCGGGAAGACCTTTGAGGCGGCGGCAAATCCGTCGACTTCCTGGATCGCGACAACGTCGGCGTTCAGGTCCTGGGCGTATTGCGCAAGACGGTTGAAGTCCTCGTCGGAGCGGGGGGTCACGTCGGCCGGAAGCTGGTGGTCTCCGGCAGACCGGGTCGTCAGCCAGTCAAGGTTCCACGTCGCGATCTTCAACTCCGCCGACTGCGCGTGGAGTGGGAGCAGAACCGAGACCAGGACAAGGAGCCGTTTCATAGATTTAATCCAGACTGCTCGGGTAATGCCACTTCCGGTTGTTTGTCCTGTTGCAGAGTGCTGGCGCCGCATGCCAGGAAAAAGTCCGCGATAGCATCGAACGTCGAGGAGTCACGCGTCGCATCCATGATGTCGCCCTCCGGCACCCAGATGACAGTTGCGTAGCGCGCTCGGGTCAACAGTACACGGTAAGTATTAACCTGGTACGCGATCGCCGCTTCACCCCGCGGTTCTTGCCAACGTGTACCAACGAAGTCACGAGCGATCCATTCCTGGTGACCCGGCCGTCGTATCAGGTCGTTGCCCCAGCAGAGACCCACATAGTCAAGTTCGAGCCCCTGGCAGGCGAATTGGGTGGCGGCCATTTCCAGTGCGTCACTGGCTCGTACGTCTGGCCAATGTCGCAAAAACCAATTGGCTACCGTATCGGCCTCCATGTGCGGAAAATTTGGGTTGATCCCATCCGCTCTCAGTCGACGCGCTCCCGAGCTGCAAATCAAACCGGATCGTCTCCGGCCCCGACTGACGGATTTCAAATATGCGCGCGTGTCCATGAGTGATCGCGTCAACAGGAACGGGACGCCGTCTGCTCGGTAGGCGATATCTCGTGCTAGCGAATCGTCACCGGTCAACACGGCATCGACCCACGGCGCTGCGGCCGCTGATTTGATGGAACGAACCGGTATGTCGAGGTGAAGGTCCGGATTAGCCATGATCGGTCGCGACGCATCGTGGAACAGACGTTGCCGAGCATCCTTGGCGGCCAAGGCGCTCGGGGCGGCATAGATACGCCAATCGGTTCGTTCGAGGAGCGCCTCTCCCCAAGCCGAGAGTCCCGCTTCACCCGTGTTGATTTCCTGGCCGTTGCCGACAAGCGCGATAATGGCTGCCCAATCCGCGTGACGTCGCATGATATCCAGAAACATTGCGGCTTCACTCTGCGGATGTCCGAATTTGCGTGCGCCGAACGCGGCGTCCCAAGCGCGTTGCGCTTCATCAAAGACGATGACCTGCTCATGCGGTGCAGACGATCGTTCGATATTGTCTCGCAAGAATCCCATCAGCGGCTGGATCGCGCTTTCTGTCTCCTGCCGGGCCATGCGCACGTTTCGGCCCTGATCTCTCGCGTCGCGTTCCAGCGCGGCGCGCATCACATAGACCAGCGGGAAATTGCCGGTCAGGAAGGCTGCGCCGGCATCGGTAGCGAATACGGTGTTGAGACCACAAAGTGTCTTGCCGGCGCCGGGAATGCCGGTGACGAAGACCACGGCGTGATGACGGTTTGCTTTGGCCTCGGCGACAGCGAGCACGATCGCGTCGGTCGTCCGCGCTAGATTGCCGATATCGGCCCGTGCGGTTCGAATGTCAGCGATACCATGTCGGCCATACAGCGTGCGGGCAGCGTCGACAATGGTGGGAACCGGGCGGTAGGGTGCGGCCTCCCATCCGGCGATATCCAGTGGCTCACGCCACACCATGATTCGTTGCGTGAGTTCTTCGAGCAGGGACTTCAGCGAAAGCGCATTCGCATCGAAAACGTGCGTGACCGCATGCCAGCAAAGCGGCCATTGCGGCTGTGAGATCTTATGGGCGAGCGAAATGACAACTGGCACGATCGGGTGGCGACTGCTGCCGGCGTGAAAGTCCTGCAGATCGAGTGCGTAGTCCTCGACCTGCCTTCGGTCGTCCATACTGATTGATCGATCCCCGACTTTAAACTCGAGGACGAGAACCGCGGCGTCGGTTATAAGTAACGCGTCGATTCGCCGCCCGAGACGAAGAAGCGGATATTCGATCAGTAAAGCGAAATGGGCTGGCAAATCCGCGGTGGCGATGTGTAAGATTTCAATCTGCCTACGCCACGCCACGATCTGTGTCTCACGATTGATCGCGTGAGTCTCCACGAGGCGGGTCGAGAGCATCCCGAGGATGACGTCCGAACCCGCGGATCGCCAATCGTTCAGGGTCCCTGACCACCACGCTTTCACGCCAGTTCGTCCTCGAAACACGGGAAGAGGTTCATGGGCCCTTTATCACGGTAACGCCAGCGTGATTTTGGCGATCCTCAGTTTCACAGCGGCCGTGTTCGACTACGGCTATTCCGCCACTTGACCGACCAGCGGCCGCTTGTAATCGAGGAAGGAATCGGTCGTTATTGCAGCCTCGCGCTCCGCCCTGGCCGCCGACCCAGCCCCCATTCAGGTCAAGATCTTCGTCGCCGCACTGTTCGAAATCGGCGCGAACACTGGCGACCGCGCGGGCGAGTTCCAGCACTGGCGATCAGGGAAACCCAAACGAAACGACCATGCAACACCTCGATCCGACGCCGGGCCAGACCGCGGGCGGTTTCGCCGAGACGGTGGCGAACATCGAACGCGTCGGCTCCCGCGTCGTGGATCACATCGTCGCGGACTGGCCCCGATGGTCCGGCGGCCTCCCACCTATTCCCAAGCAGTAGCGAGCAGCACCTCCCGCGCCGCTCGGCCTGCATCCAGTGCCCAGGCGTTGATCACCGCGAGCCTGAAGCCGCCCGGGGGCATCGAGTGGTGCGTCGGGTCGCGGTCCTCATGAAACGAAATCTGCACGCTCGAAACGCCATCGATCCGACGCGCCTGTTCAACCGCTGATGCGGGTGGATAGCGATACGCCGGGCCGTGCGGGCCGAACAGAACGACGCTGTACCCATCGGTTCGGTGCGAGTCATCGAACCTCCATTCCCCCGCCGCATAGAGCCGCACCAGCGCCTCTACCCATCCGGGGCCGTAAAGATCGGGCCATTGGTCGGCAAAACGCAGATGCGCCTCTATGATACGGCTGCCGATCGTTTCGAAGTTCACCATCCCGGTGTAGCCAGCCAGATGCGTGCGAGCCCAGGCACCACACCAGTCCTCGATATCCGGCATTGCTTCGGCGTGGATGTGCCAGTAATCGAACGTCCCGCCGGGTGCGGTTGCACCGGTCGCATGGCGCCACCAACGGACGTGTCCGTCAACGATCGCGGCATCGGTGCTGACATGCGCCCCGGTCAGCAGCGTGCACCAGAAATGCCCGGGGTTCAGCGAGGCGCGGTAGGTCTCCGCGTCCGGGATCGGCAGGCTGCCGGCGCCCATGCTGCGCAGGTTCATCATCGGTTTCGAGAACACCGGGAACCGCGGCGGGATGACCCCATGCGGCGCTGCGTCCAGCCCTTGCGACAGCGCCACCGCCAGCTTGTCGTAGATCCACCGGTGCCTGGGATACAGCGGCCAGGCTTCCCAGTCCTTGGTCGGAATGATGACGTGGTCGGGACAAGCAACGTTCTGGAAGAACTGAACGCGCCAGGGATCGGTTTGGTAGATCGGCATCAGGCAGGAACCGGGGCGTTCGAGTGCAGCAGCTTTTCGTTGCGCAAATCGGACCACAGGCCGGGCGGGATTTTCATCGTGAAAAGCGGCAAATTCTCGTTGAACTCGGCAGCGTTCCGAGGGCCGGGGATGACAGCGGCCACCACCGGGTGGGCCAGCGGGAATTGCAGCGCCGCCGCCGGCAGGGGAACCTCGTGTGCCTTGCAGACGGCGGCGATCTTCTGGACACGCGCGATGATCTCGGGGGGCGCGGTGTCATAGTTCCAGGTGTCACGTCCTGCCAGAATACCGGAATTCAACGGACCGCCGATCACGAGCGAGGTGCCGCGCGACTGGCACAGCGGGATCAGGTCGTCCAACGGCGCCTGCTCCAGCAGCGTGTAGCGCCCCGCAAGCAGGAAGGCGTCCCAGTCGCCAAAGCCCAATGCGTCGATCAGAACCTGGGATTCGTTCACGCCGATGCCGATGGCGCTGACAACCCCGGTGCGGCGGAGCTCCTCCAGCGCCTTGTAGCCGCTGTCGCGCAGTTGGGCGAAGTATTGCGCGTTGAGTTCGGGACCATGCTGGTAGACCCCGATGTCGTGGACATACAGAATGTCGATCGCCGCAAGACCCAGGCGCTGATAGCTGTCCTCGACCGACCGCATGATGCCGTCATACCCGTAGTCGTAAACCACCTTGAACGGCATCGGCGACAGGCGCCCATCGGCGGAGGGCGCCGTGTCGGTCTTTGGCCGTAACAACCGCCCGACCTTGGTGGACAGCACCCACTCGTCGCGTTTCTTGTCGCGCAACGCATCGCCGACGCGATGTTCGGCTGCGCCCACACCGTAGAACGGGGCGGTGTCGACGTAGCGCACGCCGGCGTCCCAGGCTGCGGTAACAATCGCCTGGCCCTCGGCCTGGGTGATCGGGATCCGGCTGCCGCCCATCGTGGCGGTGCCGAGACCCAGGGTGGTGATCTCCAGTTTGGTACGGCCGATCCGGCGCTTTTCCCACATGTTGGACGACTCCTTTTCCATCAGCGTGGAGATTGGGAGGCTTTTCCCGAGCGTGCAACCGGCAGGGGTGCGGCGACAATCGACGCAGTTGGGTCCCCGTGCCACCCTCCCGCTCGGAGGACCCACACCATGACGTACGAACACATTCTGCTCGACCGGGAAGACGGCGTCGGCATCGTCACGCTCAATCGGCCGGACGTGCTCAACGCCATGAACCGGAAGCTGATGAGTGAACTTGCCAATGCGGTGAAGCGACTCGACGCCGATGACGACGTGGGCTGCATCGTCATCACCGGCGCGGGGGAGCGCGCCTTCTCCGCCGGTGGGGACATCCATGAGCAGCGGGAGGACGACCGGCGTTACACCCAGGAACAGCTCGACGCCATGAGCAACCCGCGGCGGAGCTACGAGATCAGCGCCTGCCGCAAGCCGACCATCGGAATGATGAACGGCCTCGCGTATGGCGGGGCGGCGGTGCTGTCGTCGTCGCTGGACATGCGGGTAGGGTGCGAGGGTACGAAGTTTCGCTTCCTGGCCGCGGCCTATGGGCGGATCAACAGCACCTGGACGCTGCCTAATCAGGTCGGCTGGCCGGTGGCGAAAGAGCTGCTGTTCAGTGCGCGCGTGGTGGAGGCGGAGGAGGCGTATCGGATCGGGCTGCTGAACCATCTGGTGCCGCGAGCCGAACTGCGGACCAGGACGATGTGGCTGGCGAAGATGATCGCGGGGAATCATCTTGAAGCCGTAACGGGGATAAAGTCGTTGCTACTTCAGCAGATCGGGAAAGGGCTCGAGGCACAGTGGGCCGCGGAGAAGGATTACACGACGCACGTGATGCGGAGAGCCAAGGCGGAGGATGCGTTTCCGGACTTCATAGCGCGGAAGGGGCGCGGTTAGGCCGTTCCTGTCCCATTGTGGACGGAACCTCGCGATTGACAAAGATGACGGCCGCGTCACACAAAATCGTGGTCATGCGCCTCGTTGGCAACCGGCTTGCCGCGCTGCATAGTCACTTATTGGCTGCAAGTCGGCGGCCAATCCAAAGGGGGAGGCAGAAATGGCAGTCGCCAGGGTATCAAAGATCACTGCGGCTTCACCGACCAGCTTCGAGGCCGCGGTCGAGGAAGGTTTGTTGCGCGCGAGCCGCACATTGCGCGGAATCACCGGCCTTAATGTGCTCGAGCAAAAGGCCAGCGTGAAGGACGGAAAAATCGCCGAATACCGGGTCACCATGGACGTGACCTTCATCCTGGAAGGTTGAGCCCGACCGGCGAACCAGGCCGGGCCGCGCGATATCGTTACGCCAGAGTGTGCACGATAACCGGCCCGGCCACCGCCGTCGCTGGCCCCGTGAGCAGGGGTGCCAGGCTCTTCTCGATCCAGGCTAGCCCGCGTCTGTTCGATTCAGCCGCGCCCGCGTAATCATCGAAAATGCTGATCGCCGTGATCGTGTCGTCCGGGGCGTAGATCACATAATAGGCCTGGAAGCCGGGCACATCGCTGATCACCGGGATCGCACCCTCCTTGATCGTGCGAGCCAGTTCTTCGGCCATCCCAGGCTTTGCCTTGCCCTGGCGAATTGCTGCGTACATGATTCCCTCCTCGAGATTTTGGTTCGTGCGGATCGCGGCTGCACCGAGCGCTGATTCTCCCTCGATCTTTTCACATGGTCACAGCGAACGGGATTCCCGCTCAATTGTCCGACAGGCCGCTGAACCACGGATTTTTTGATCATGGCGGACCCCTCAAAACGGTCCGGCGCCCGCCAGACCAGTGTTGGCGTCCGACGAGCTGGCGAGCGGCAACAACGCCACGTACCCGCCCATTAAGACCAGGATGAGCAATATGACAAACAGGTAGCCACGCATGATCTTCCTCCGTCTGCCACGACGACGGTTGCAGAACAGACCATGGCGCCGTGGTCACGTCGTCCCGAATCAGGCGTCTCGGTTCGCCGTCGCTTCAGCTTATCGGATATGCTCGAACAGGTCACGCCAATCCGTTGCTACGTCCGCCAGGATGCGTCGCGCAGCCCGTTCGGGGTACCGGCGCCCCGCGTCGAAGAGGCATGCAGCCTCAGGGGAATCGAGCGCAACCCCGGGACGGGCGCAATTTCCGAGCGGATAGTATTTACCGGCGCGGCGTTCCGCCACCGTCCAGTGTGCTCCGTCGGTCACCAGGCAGTAATGCTCCAGTTCGTCCATGATCGTGATCATTTGACCCGTCCTCCGGCCATCGGATCTGAGGTGTCCGCGATGTCCCGCTGATCAGTGGCGTTCGGTCCCCGATCCAGGTGTGGCGCGTGAATATTACACAACCTGCGGCAGTTCGTGGATTAATTTTCATCCGCCGGGCGGGGCGGCATTCCGGGTGCGGATCATCGCTCCCGCCTCGAATATCGGGGGTTTATCGGCATGCATCCGCCGCTGATACGCCGAAGACCCGTCTCGCCAACATTGACACACCACGGATCGCGTATGACGATCACAGCAAGAGCGAAGAAGACCTTGTGTTGCCATCCTCCCCAGCGATTGAGCGAGGCTCACCAAGGCGAGACGAGCGCTAAAGGAAACTGTGTAACCGAGATGGCAGCCTCACTGGAGCACGACCGCTTTGACCGCCGCCGAGCAGCGGCTCCCGGTTGTGCTCCTACCCAGACCGAAGCCAACCTCCAGTCTCCGTCCCGCGGTTCCATGGCATGGCACAAACCTGCCGCCCCCATAAGACGAGAAGTCGCACCGGTGAGACGCGTCGCATCCACCGAGGCCGAAATGATCCCGCATCAAACAAGACCTGTGGAGGATTTAACGTGCCGAATCGTATCCAGTTTCCAGACACCATCGAACCTTTGGTCCAGTTCATCGAGGAGACGCCGCCAGCGGAGATTCTGGATCGCGCATTGGAGAAACTGCGCGCCGGTGTACCGATCCGGACCATGCTGACCGCCTCGGCAATGGCGGTTGCCCGCTCCTCCGACCTGCCGCCGGGTCATCACGGCGGCCCGCTGCATCCGCTCGCCGGCCTCTATGCGGTGTCGTGCTTGGCCGAACGCTTGGAAGGTGAGCAGCGTTTTGTCCCTGTGCTGCAACACGTTGCGCTGTCGAACAAACACATTCACCACCCGGCGATGGGGCCCTACAGCCTGCTGGAATTCGAGCCGATCGATTTCGGCGGCGTCGAGGCCACGAAGCAAGCTTTCCTCGCCGCGGTCAAGCGGGGCGAGAGCAACAAGGCTGACCATTGTTTTCTGTGGCTGTGGAAGAACATTCCACCTGTGGAAGCACTGGATCTGCTGCTGACCGTTGCCATCCCCAAGAACTCGATGGACGATCACTACTTTATCTTTCCCGCCTTCACGTACCGAGCACTGGCGTCGATGAAGCCGGAGTTGCTGCCGGTGCTGATGCGGCCGGCGGTGCGTTATGTCACACGCTTCCCGGTCGCCCGCGCAATCCCGGATATTGATGCGCTGATCGAGAAGCATGAACTCCTAACGCGCGTCACCCGTCAGCAGACCGGGGGCGACGAAACCGCAACGATCGGCGCACTGGGCGAGGCGATCGGGCGCTGCGACAACTATAACGATATCCCCGTGCTGATGGCCGAGGCGCTCGCCGAGGGGTTGTCGCTCGACGGTGCCGGCGAGGCTCTGTCGATCGGCGCCGCCGGCCTGTTCCTGCGGTCTCTGACTGGGAATCCGATGGACGTCCACTTGCATACGAGTGCCAATTTGCGGCGTTATCTGCTGCGGCTGGATGGCATCAGCCTGCGCAACAAACTTCTGATTCTGCTGATGTGGCACACCGGCCCGGAAGTGAAATCCACGCAGTACCGGATGGAGCCAACCCAGCAGACCGAGTCGGACGCCGTGGCCGCGCTGCCGCACCGGACGCAGGACGAACTGCTCGAGGCGATCACCGACAGCATCTATCAGCAACCGCCCACCGACTGGTCGAAAGTCACCAACCTCGGCCTGATGCGGGCGGTCCCGGAAGTCAAAGGCACGATCGCCCTGGCACAGCAGTACGTAAACAACCGTTATGACCCGCAAGTGTTGATGAAGCGTCTCGGCGAGATTGTCTGCCACGACAGTTTCACTGAGATGCATGCCTTCAAGCATCATCAGGCTATCGTGGAAGAGTTCTACGCCACCCGTGAACCCTGGCGGTGGATGCACCTGGTCTCCGGCGCCCAGGCCGCGGCGATTTCCTTCGGCAAGAACATGGAAATTTACGAGGAGGCACTGGAACTGCTGCACGCGTATCC